>NZ_CAJMZL010000031.1:0-93241 GCF_905220305.1 Caballeronia sp. J97
GAAGGCAGGCTGGAGCGAAGCGCGCATCAGGAAGGTGATGGGCGAGAACTGGATGCGCTTCTTCGGCGAAGTGTGGAACGTCTGAACATCAACGACAACTACAAGGGAACCCCGCGATGCAACCGCAACTGCCTATCGATGTCGATCCGCAAACCGGCGTCTGGACCACCGACGCGCTGCCGATGCTCTACGTGCCGCGCCACTTCTTCACGAACAATCATGTCGCCGTCGAGGAAGCGCTCGGCCGCGAGACCTACGCCGAAATTCTCTACAAGGCCGGCTACAAGTCCGCGTATCACTGGTGCGACAAGGAAGCCGAGAAGCACGGCATCACCGGCATGGCCGTGTTCGAGCATTACCTGAAGCGCCTGTCGCAGCGCGGATGGGGCTTGTTCAGCATCGTCGAAGCCGATCCGTCGACCTCGCATGCGCGCATCCATCTGCATCACTCGTCGTTCGTGCTCGCGCAGCCCGGCAAGCAGGGCAAGCTCTGCTACATGTTCGCGGGCTGGTTCGCCGGCGCGATGGACTGGGTCAACGACACCGCGCCCGACAGCGCGACGAAGGGCCCCCGCTCGAAGTCGATCGAGACGCAATGCGCGGCCGAAGGACATGAGCACTGCGTATTCGAAGTGTCGCCGCTCGCAGCGTAAGCGTTAAAGCACATCCATTCCGAGGTCGATCGCAATGCGTTACCCGAACCTTTTCAAGCCTCTCCAGCTGAACAAGCTGACGCTGCGTAACCGCATCGTCAGCACCGCGCACGCGGAGGTCTATGCCGAACCGGGCGGCCTGCCCGGCGACCGCTATATCCGCTATTACGAGGAGAAGGCGAAGGGCGGCGTCGGCCTCGCCGTGTGCGGCGGTTCGAGCCCGGTTTCGATCGACAGCCCGCAAGGCTGGTGGAAGTCGGTGAATCTCGCGACCGACAAGGTCATCGATCCGCTCTCGCGTCTCGCCGAAGCAATGCATCGGCACGGCGCCTTCATCATGATCCAGGCGACGCACATGGGCCGCCGTTCCGCCTGGCACGGCGAGCACTGGCCGCATCTGATGTCGCCCTCGGGCGTGCGCGAGCCGGTCCATCGCGGCAACGCGAAGATCATCGAAGTGGAAGAGATCAAGCGCATCATCCAGGACTTCGCCGCGGCCGCGAAGCGCGTGAAGGATGCGGGCATGGACGGCATCGAGATCTCGGCGGCGCATCAGCATCTGATCGATCAGTTCTGGAGTCCGCGCACCAACTTCCGCACGGACGAATGGGGCGGCTCGCTCGAAAACCGTCTGCGCTTCGGCGTGGAAGTGCTGAAGGCCGTGCGTGAAGAAGTGGGCGCGGACTTTTGCGTCGGCCTGCGCATGTGCGGCGACGAGTTCCACGAAGACGGCCTCTCGCACGAGAACCTGAAGGAGATCGCGCAGGCAATGTCCGAAAGCGGTCTGATCGATTATGTCGGCGTGATCGGTTCCGGCGCGGACACGCACAACACGCTCGCCAACTGCATGCCGCCGATGGCGCTGCCGCCCGAGCCGTTCGTGCATCTCGCGGCGGGCATCAAGTCGGTGGTGAAGCTGCCGATCATGCATGCGCAAAGCATTCGCGATGCCGGTCAGGCGGAACGCCTGCTCGCGAACGGCATGGTCGATCTCGTCGGCATGACGCGCGCGCAGATCGCCGATCCGCACATGGTCATCAAGATCCGCGATGGCCGTGAAGATGAAATCAAGCAGTGCGTCGGCGCGAACTATTGCATCGACCGCCAGTACAACGGTCTCGACGTGCTGTGCGTGCAGAACGCGGCGACCTCGCGCGAACAGACGATGCCTCATGTCATCGAAAAGACGCGCGGGCCGAAGCGCAAGGTCGTCGTGGTCGGCGCGGGTCCCGCCGGACTCGAAGCCGCGCGCGTCGCACGTTCGCGTGGACATGATGTCGTGTTGTTCGAGAAGAACGATTATGTCGGCGGCCAGATCATGCTCGCCGCGAAAGCGCCGCAGCGCGAGCAGATGGCCGGCATCGTGCGCTGGTTCGACATGGAAACGAAGCGCCTCGGCGTCGATCGCCGTCTCGGTGTCGCAGCCGACGACAAGATGATCATGGCCGAGAAGCCGGACATCGTCGTGCTCGCGACAGGCGGCTCGTCGTTCACGAATCAGGTGCCGGCGTGGGGCGTCGAGCAGGGTCTCGCGGTGAGCTCGTGGGACATCCTGTCGGGCAAGGTCGAGCCGGGCAAGAACGTGCTCGTCTACGACGGCGTGTCCACGCATGCGGGCGCGGGCGTCGCGGACTTCATCGCGTCGCGGGGCAACAACGTCGAGATCGTCACGCCGGACGTGAAGGTCGCCGACGATACCGGCGGCACCACGTTCCCGATCTTCTATCGCCGGCTCTATGCACAGGGCGTGATCCATACGCCGAACTACTGGCTCGACAAGGTGTACGAGGAAGACGGCAAGAAGATCGCCGTGATCCGCAACGAGTACACAGAAGAGCAGGAAGAGCGCGCGGTGGATCAGGTGATCATCGAGAACGGCATCACGCCGAACGACGCACTCTACTGGAAGCTCAAGCCCGAGTCGCTCAATCGCGGGCAAGTCGACGTGCACAAGCTTTTCGCATCGGAGCCTCAGCCGTCCCTGAGCGAAGAGCTGGGCAACGGACGCTTCCTGCTGTTCCGCGTCGGCGACTGCATCTCGATGCACAACATCCACAGCGCGATCTACGATTCGCTGCGCCTCTGCAAAGACTTCTGACGAGGGTACTGGACGATGAACCCCGTGTTTGTCATCACCGCGTTGCTGTGGCTTTCGATGGCGGGCCTCGCGTTCGCCTTGTTGAAACGCGCGGCCTACTGGCGTGAAGGCCGCGCAACGGCCGCCGGCGCGTACGGATGGGCGAATCTGCTGACCATTCCGAAGCGCTATTTCGTCGATCTGCATCATGTCGTGGCGCGCGATCCGTATATCGCGAAGACGCACGTCGCGACCGCCGGCGGCGCAATCCTCGCGATGGCGCTCGTCTTCATCAACTATGGTCTCGCGATCTACTCGCCGTGGCTCGACCGGGCCATCTTCCTCGCGGCGATCATCATGCTCGTCGGCGCGGTGTTCGTGTACAGACGCCGTCGCGCGAAGGACGTGCCCGCGCGTCTGTCGCATGGGCCGTGGGACAGTCTGCCGCTTCTGCTCGGCTCGTTCGCGCTCGGTCTCGCGCTGTTCATGTTGCTGCCCGCATCGTGGATGTCCGGCGCGCTCGCGATCATCGTCGCATTGCTGATCGCGGCGGGCGCCTACACGATGACCTTCGGCGCGGCGCAAGGCGGCCCGATGAAGCACGCGATGGCCGGTCTGTTGCATCTCGCGTTCCATCCGCGTCAGGAACGGTTTCACGCGAAGAGCCAGAACGAACGCGAAGTCGTGCCGCCCACGGCGCTGAAAAAACCCGTGCTGGACGCGAAGGAATACGGCGTCGGCAAGCCGGTGGAGTTCCGCTGGAATCAGCTTCTGAGCTTCGATGCCTGCGTGCAGTGCGGCAAGTGCGAAGCCGCGTGCCCGGCGTTCGCGTCGGGTCAGCCGCTGAATCCGAAGAAGCTGATTCAGGATCTGGTCGTCGGCATGGTCGGCGGCTCGGATTCGCAATACGCGGGCAGCCCGACGCCCGGCATTCCGGTCGGCAAGCATTCGGGCGGTCCGGCCAGGCCGCTCATTTCGCAGATGATCGAAGCGGACACGATCTGGTCCTGCACCACATGCCGCGCCTGCGTGCAGGAGTGCCCGATGTTGATCGAGCATGTCGATGCGATCGTCGACATGCGCCGCAACCAGACGCTCGTCGAAGGCGATGTGCCCGGCAAAGGCCCGATCACGCTCGCGAACCTTCGCGAGACCGGCAGCCAGAACGGGTATGACATCGGCGCACGCTACGACTGGTCGGTGGATCTGCAAGTGCAGGTCGCGCAGCCGGGGCGTCCTGTCGATGTGCTGCTGATCGCAGGCGAAGGTGCGTTCGACATGCGCTATCAGCGCACGCTGCGCGCATTGGCCAAGGTGATGAACAAGGCGGGCGTCGATTATGCGGTGCTCGGCGGCGTCGAAACGGACACCGGCGATACGGCGCGGCGTCTCGGCGATGAAGCCACGTTCCAGCAGTGCGCATCGAAGCTGATGAACACGCTGTCGCAATACCAGTTCCGTCGCATCGTCACCGCCGATCCGCACGTGCTGCACAGCCTGCGCAATGAATATCGCGCGCTCGGCGGCTATTACGAAGTGCAGCATCACACCGCGTTCATGGCCGAACTCGTCGCGAGCGGCAAGCTCACGCCGAAGGCCGCCGCCGTGCTCGCGGACAAGAAGATCACGTATCACGATCCGTGCTATCTCGGCCGCTATAACGGCGAAACGGAAGCGCCGCGCAAGCTCTTGAAGACCATCGGCATCAAGGTCGTCGAGATGGAACGTCATGGCATGCGCGCACGGTGCTGCGGCGGTGGCGGCGGCGCGCCGCTGACGGATATTCCCGGCAAGCAGCGCATTCCCGATATCCGCATCGCCGATGCGAAATCGATCGGCGCGGAAGTCGTCGCGGTCGGTTGCCCGCAATGCACCGCGATGCTGGAAGGCGTGGTCGGTCCTCGTCCCGAAGTGCTCGACGTGGCGGAGCTCGTTGCCGCCGCGCTGGAGTGAAGCCATGAACGACATCAAACGAATCGATCCGCGCCGGCCGTTCATCGTCACGGCGGCGGGGCTCAAGCGCATCACGCTCGGCGAAGTGGGCAACGGCGTCGTGCTGAACTTCATGCACGGCGGCCACAAGGAAGCGACCAAACCGCGCCGCACGACGAACCCCGCGACGCGCGCGCTGCTCGTCGCGGCGCACACGGATCGCGGCGCGCTCGACGATCACGCGCGCCAGGCGCTCGCCGCCGCGGCATTGCTCGCGGACGATCAGACCGAAGTCGTGCTGGTCGCGTTCGGCGAGTTCAAGGATGACGCCGCGCTTCTGGGCGCGGACCGCTATGTCGAACTGCCTGCATTCGATCGCCGCCACTACGCGCCCGATCAGGAAGTGCGCGCGCTGACGGCCTGCGTCGCGGCTTTCGCGCCTGCGCACATCTTCATGCCCGACAACGCAACGGGCGACGGCGATCTCGGCCGCCGCTACGCCGCGCGCGCCGATGCGTCGATCGCCACGCAGGTCGTCGAAATCGATGCGGCGCATGTCGCGTCGTATGCGCACGCGGGCCGCGCGTTCGCATCGCGCGCTCTGCCCGATGTGGTTCTGCTTGCAGCCAATGCCGTCGACGCGAAGCTGCCTTTCGTCGGCGTGGGCCAAGCCGTGAACGCGGAAGGCATCGTGCCGGAATCGAAAGCGAGCGCTTACGTCGATCTCGGCATCGAGGAAATGGATGCCGCGCAGGTCGCGCTGGAGGAAGCGGACTTCATCGTGTCGGCGGGCAACGGCGTGTCGGACATCGCGGCGTTCGAGACGCTCGCGGGCACGTTGGGCGCCGCGATCGGCGCGAGCCGCGTCGCGGTCGACGATGGCAAGTTCACCCGCGACAAGCAGATCGGCGCGACGGGCAAGACCGTCGAGGCGAGCGTGTATATCGCGTTCGGCATTTCGGGCGCCGTGCAGCATTTGCAGGGCATCAAGGATTGCCGTCACGTGATCGCCGTGAATCTCGATGCCAGCGCGCCGATCGCGAAGCGCGCGAATCTGACGATCGTCGCGGACACGCAGGAAACGATCAAGGCGCTGACCGATGCCGCCACCGCCGCACGCGCCGCGCGTGCCAATGGCGGATCGATCGCGAAAACGGCGCACGTTGCCGAGGGAGCTTATGTATGAGAGCCGGCATGAAGATCGCCGTTCTGGTTTCGACGGGACGTCACCCCGTCAGCGGCACCGCGCGCTATAGCCGCAACGACGCCGCCGCGCTGACGATCGCCATCGACATCGCCAAAACGCACGGCGCGCAGCTCGACGTGCTTCATGCGGGCGATCCGGGAAATCCGGCGCTGGCCGAATATCTCGCGCTCGGCGCGCCGAAAGTCGAAGTGCTCAACACGCAAGGCGATGCGTGCGCGGCCCTCGGCGCTCGACTCGCGGGCTATGACCTCGTGTTCACCGGCACGCGCGCGGAAGGCGCTTACGACAGCGGCACGCTGCCTTACAAGCTCGCGGACGCGCTGAACGTTCCGCTCGTCGGCGCGGCTGTGGATGTCAGCGTGACGAAAGACGGCGTGGAAGTGCGCCAGTTCATGCCGAAGGGATTGCGCCGCCGCGTGCGCGCGCCGTTGCCCGCGCTCGTCGCCGTGCATCCGCTCGCCAACGCCGCGCCGCGCTACGCCTATGCGCGCATGCGGGAAGGCCACGTCGCGCCGGTCGCGGCCAGTGCGCCGGTCGACAAGGAAAGCACGGCGTGGCGCATCGGCCCGGTCGCGGCGAAGCCGAAGAGACTCGCCGCACCCGAGAAGCGCTCGGGGCACGCGCGCATGCTCGGCGCGACGACGACCGAGAGCCGCGGCGGCAGCGTCGTAATTGAAGGGAGTTCCGTCGAAAAAGCACAAGTGATCCTGGCGTATTTGCGCGAGCATCAACTCGTCGATTACTAAGTTTTTTGACCCACATACGCATGCAGCAGCCCGCGTTCAAAGGTGTTTGGCGGGGCACCAGACGTGACGCACAACGGAGCACACGATGAAAGTTTCGGCAGACGTTCGCGCAATGATCGAACGCCGCAAAAAGGTCCATACGCTCGAGGCGCCGTTCTACACGAGCGAAGAGATTCACGCGCTCGACCTCGATGCCATTTTCCGCAAGACCTGGATCCAGGTCGCCGTCGAACCGGACATTCCCGAGCCGGGCGATTACACGACGGTCGAGATCGGCAACGACTCGATCCTGATCGTGCGCGACGACGACATGGAAATCCGCGCCTTCTACAACGTGTGCCGCCATCGCGGCGCGCGCCTGTGCAATCAGGAGAAGGGCTCGCTCGGCAATATCGTGTGCCCGTATCACAGCTGGACCTACAACCTCGCAGGCGACCTCATGTTCGCCGAGCACATGGGCGACCAGTTCGACCGCTGCAAGCACAGCCTGAAGAAGGTGCATGTGCAGAATCTCGCCGGCCTCATTTTCATTTGCCTCGCCGATGAACCGCCCGCCGACTTCGCGGTGATGCGCGAGGCGATGGAGCCGTATCTCGCGCCGCATGGCCTGAAGGATTGCAAGATCGCGGCGAGCATCGACATCGTCGAGAAGGGCAACTGGAAGCTCACGATGGAGAACAATCGCGAGTGCTATCACTGCGTGGCGAACCATCCCGAGCTGACGATTTCGCTCTACGAATACGGCTTCGGCTATCAGCGCTCGCCCGCGAATGAAGAAGGCATGGCGGCGTTCGAGAAGACCGTCGCGGAGCGCACCAAGCAATGGGAAGCGATGTGCCTGCCGTCCGCCGAGATCGAGCGCCTCGCCGATCTCGTCACCGGCTTTCGCACACAACGCCTGCCGCTCGATCGCGACGGCGAATCGCAGACCCTCGACGCGAAGGTCGCATCGAAAAAGCTGCTCGGCGGTTTCGAGCGCGCGGACCTCGGCGGATTGTCGTTCTGGACGCAGCCGAACTCGTGGCATCACTTCATGAGCGATCACATCGTGACCTTCTGCGTGATTCCGCTCGCATCGGGCGAAACGCTCGTGCGCACGAAATGGCTCGTGCACAAGGATGCGCGCGAAGGCATCGATTACGACGCCGACAATCTCACAGCCGTGTGGCGCGCGACGAACGATCAGGACCGCACGCTCGTCGAGTATTCGCAGCTCGGCGTCGCGAGCAACGCCTACGAGCCCGGTCCGTACTCGCCGTTCACGGAAGGACTCGTCGAGAAGTTTTGCGAGTGGTACATCGGACGTCTTGCCGATTACGCCGACACGCCGGAGCACGGCGTCGATGCGTCGCACGGCGAGAAAGTCGTTTCCTTCATGCGCTGAAGCAGTCGATGCGGGAGTAGAACATGATGCGCGATCAGGCTACGTTCGAACCGGCCGACAGCCGTGTCACCCAGCCGAAATTCTGGGGGACGCTGCCCGTGCGCTGGGATTGCGACACCGACGAGACGCTCGTCTGCTGTCACGTCCGGCAGGAAACGCACGACGTAAAGAGTTTCTTCTTCAAGGCGCCCGGCGAACGCACGTTCGTCTTCGAGCCGGGACAGTTCATCACGCTCGAACTCGATATCGATGGCGAGCAGATCAATCGTTGCTACACGATCTCGTCCGCGCCGACGCGCCCGCACACGATCTCCATCACCGTGAAGCGCGTGCCGGGCGGCAAGGTCTCAAACTGGCTCCACGATAACGTTGCCGCGGGATCGACGGTGCGCGTGCTCGGGCCGTCGGGCGAGTTCACGTGCGCGCGTCATCCGGCGCGCAAGTATCTGTTTCTTTCCGCGGGTTCGGGCATCACGCCGCTCATGTCGATGAGCCGCGCGCATCACGAGCTCGGCGACGACGCCGATATCGTGTTCGTGCATAGCGCGCGCACACCGGACGACATCATCTTCCCGCGCGAGCTCGATCTGATCGCATCGAATCAGAAGAACTTCCGCACGGCGTTCGTGTGCGAGCGTGTGGGTGCGCGCACCAACTGGCCGGGCGTGACGGGCTTTCTGAGCCTGCCGCTGCTGAAGCTGATCGCGCCTGACTTTCTCGAGCGCGAGGTCTTCACGTGCGGTCCCGCGCCCTACATGAAGGCAGTGCGCGATCTGCTCGACGCGGGTGGTTTCGATCGCAAGCATTATCACGAGGAGAGCTTCTCGTTCGGCGTCGTGGAAGAAGTCGCGGCTGCACTGACGACGGCGCATGTCGGCGAAGCGCTCGCGACGCAGACCGATTTCGCCGCAGCGCGTGAGGAAGCGGTCGGCTTCGCGCCCGCGCCGACGGAGACGATCGAAACGATTGAAACGATCGAAGCCGCGCCGATCGAAGCGAGGTTCAAGGTGAACTTCGCGAAAAGCCGGCGTGACATCGAATGCGGCAGCAACGAGCACGTGCTCGACGCGGCGAAGAAGGCGGGCGTGCGTCTGCCTTCTTCGTGCACGCAGGGCATGTGCGGCACATGCAAGGTCAAGCTCGTGTCGGGCGAGGTGAGCATGAAACATGCGGGCGGCATTCGTCAGCGCGAGATCGATCAGGGCATGGTCCTGCTGTGTTGCAGCAAGCCTTTGAGCGATCTTGTCGTCGACAAGTGAAGGCCGGAGCGGGGTGCGTCGTTTCTTGACAACTGAGTGTCGGAAAAGTGCGTTACGGACCAATTCTGGCTGGTGATTCTGATCGCTACACGGCGTGGGGCCGCTAAGGGGAAACCGAATGAAACCGATGAGAAGAATGCTCGTTCTGGGGGCGATGAGCGCCGCCCTTGCCGCGAGCTTTGTGGCGAGCGCCGCGGACAAGCCGACGATCAAGATTGGTTATGTCGAAGGTTGGGACGACAGTGTCGCGACGTCGAACGTCGCTGCGCGCGTCATCGAGAAGAAGCTGGGTTATCCGGTTCAACTCGTGCCGGTGGCGGCGGGCGTGATGTGGCAGGGCGTCGCGCGCGGCGATCTGGATGCGACGCTGTCGGCGTGGCTGCCGGTCACGCACGGCGCGTACTGGAACAACTTCAAGTCGAAGGTCGTGAATCTCGGTCCGAACTTCCAGGACGCGAAGATTGGCTTGATCGTGCCGGAGAGTGTCGACGTCAACAGCCTGTCGGATCTCGAAGCGAAGAAGGCGGAATTCGATTCGCGCATCGTCGGCATCGATGCGGGCGCGGGCGTGATGCAGAAGACGAGCGAGGCGATCAAGGCTTATAACCTCGACTACAAATTGCTGCCGAGTTCGGGTTCGGCGATGACGGCTGAGCTTGCGCGTTCGGAAGCGGCCAACAAGCCGATCATTGTGACGGGCTGGAAGCCGCACTGGATGTTCGCGAAGTACAAGCTGAAATTCCTCGATGATCCGAAGAAGGTGTTTGGCGAGTCCGAGCACGTGGATAACGTGATCAATCCGGACCTCGAGAAGAAGGCGCCGCAGGTGGTGGCATTCCTCAAGAAATTTCAGTGGAAGCCGGGCGAGATCGATAGCGTGATGCTCGCGACGCAGAATGGCGAGAAGCCGCAGGCGGCCGCTGATGCGTGGATCAGCGCGCATGGGGATCGGGTGGATTCCTGGACCAAGTAAAGTTTCTTCGAGCGTTTGGGCAAACGCTGAGCGCCGTGGGGTGGGAAGCCTGCGGCGCTTTTTTTTTTCGCCGGATCCCGTATTCGTGTCGGTCTATTAGCACTGCCCCTGTGCGGGGCGGCAGTCACTTTCTTTGCTGCTGCAAAGAAAGTAACCAAAGAAAGCAGCTTCTCCCATCCAAAGTACTTCACGCCGGCCGCGGCACAGGCGATTGGCCTAATGGCCCGCCCGTAGCAAGTGCCCTCACAAGCAGAACACGGCTTGGACCGCGCACGGTCCGACGAACCACTACTTTGAGGGCGCTGGTTCAGCACAAAAGAGCATCGGCACAGCGCTACGCGCTGCCGCCGGGTCCACAAGGGAAACCAACCTTAGGCAATTGCGGTGAGATGGAGGTGTTAGTAGAGAAGCACGGACCGACCCGATGGACCCATCGGCCGCGAAGCGGGCCGGAGCTATTTTGTGCTGAACCCGCAAGGATTGCGGTGCGATGAGGCGGATCGTGCGCGATCCAAGCCCGGTTCCGCTGGCGGGGGCACTTGCTACGGGCGGGCCATTAGGCCAATCGCCTGTGCCGGGGCCGGTGTGAAGTACTTTGGATGGGGCTAGCTGCTTTCTTTGGTTACTTTCTTTGCAGCAGCAAAGAAAGTGACTGCCGCCCCGCACAGGGGCAGTGCCAATAGACCGACACGAAAACGGGATCCGGCGAAATCAAATGCAAACGCGAAAGCAAAAACCAAAACCAAAACCAAAACCAGCCGAACCCCCGAACAAGCTCACCGCAAAACCACCGTCCTCTCCCCATTAATAAAAACCCGCCGCTCGATAAACGCCTTCACAGCCCGCGCAAGCGTGATGCATTCCACATCCCGCCCGGTAGTCAACAACCGCTCCGGACCATAAGAATGATCGACGCGCTCGACTTCCTGCTCGATGATCGGCCCTTCATCGAGATCATCGGTGACGAAATGCGCCGTCGCGCCAATCAGCTTGACCCCGCGCGTATGCGCCTGGTGATAAGGTTTCGCCCCCTTGAACCCCGGCAAAAACGAATGATGAATATTGATCGCGCGCCCCGCGAGCTTGCGGCTCGTCTCACCCGAAAGAATCTGCATATAACGCGCGAGCACCATCAACTCGGCGCCTGAGCTATCGAACAGATCGAGCAAGCGCGCTTCCTGCTGCGGCTTGGTATCGGCGGTAATCGGCAGATGATGGAACGGCAAGCCATGCTGTTCGGCCAGATGCGCGAGATCCGTATGATTCGACCCGATCCCGACGATATCCATCTTCAGCTCGCCCATGCGCCAGCGGAACAGCAAATCGGCGAGGCAGTGCTCGAGCTTCGACACCATGAGCAGCACCTTCGGCCGAACAGCGAGATCGTGCATCGCCCAGGACATCGAGAAGCGCTCCGCGATCGGCTCGAATTCGCGCTTCAGCATCGCGAGATCGAGCGCTTCCTCGGGCCGCGCGCCATGAAACACGCAGCGCACGAAAAAACGCTCCGAGAGATCGTCATCGAAAACGGTGAGTTCGTCGATATAACCGTGATGCCGCTCCAGAAAGCCGACGATGGCGGCGACCTGACCCGCCGCGCTCGGGCACGAGACGGTCAGCACCAGTTGATCAAAGCGGGAATCGGCTGCCATGCATGCTCCACATTCGAATGGTCGCCGCGCCGCGAAATGCGGCGAGCGTACGCGCTAGTAGAGCAAACGCGGCCGTTCACGGGATAGAAGCGAACCGCCGTGGCAATAGTACGAAAGCGTCAGCCGACGATGTCGCATTCGTCGAGCAGCCACTCGCTGAACGCCCGTACCGCCGCGGTCGGCTCGCGCGGCGTGACCAGCACGTAGCCGCGATCGGTGACGAGCGGCGCATCGGCGAGCGCGACGAGCTGGCCCGTCGCTATCAGTTCGTCGATGAGCGGCGCCCAGCCGAGCGCGACGCCCTGGCCCATCACCGCCGCGTGCGTGACGAGCGCGTAGCTGTTGAACGTGAAGCCGCCTTGCGTCGGCGGCGCGGCGAGGCCGTGTGCTTCGAACCATGCGCTCCATGAAAGCCAGCGTTCGGGGAAGGTCGGTTCGAGATGCAGCAGCGGCAGCCCGAGCAGATCGCCGGCCGAAACCGCTTCGATTCTGCCCGCGAGCAGCGCAGGGCTGCACACCGGCGTCACCCGCTCGGGAAAAAGCTTCACGGCATGCTTGCCGATCCATTCGGCTTGCGTGTCGCCGAATACGATGACCACGTCGGCATGATCGCCCGACGCGCTCGGCAAGCTCTGCGACGTGATGATCTTCACGTCGACATCGGGCATCAGCGCCTTGAATTGCGGCAGGCGCGGCATCAGCCAGTAAGTGGCGAAGCCGAAATCGGTCGACAGCGTGAGCGTGCGCTGCGCATGACGCGCGCGAATATCCGACGTCGCCGCGCGTATGGTGGCGAGTCCCTGACGCACCGCATCGAAAAGACGCGCGCCGTCTTCCGTGAGCGTCACCCCGCGATGCCCGCGCTCGAACAACGCCGCGCCGAGCGATTCCTCCAGTTGCACGACGCGCTGGCTGACCGCGGGCTGCGTCGAGCCGAGCTCGCGCGCGGCGGCCGTGAAACTCGCGAGACGCGCGGCGGATTCGAACATCAGTAACGCCTGCATCGGTGGCAGGCGGTCCGGCCGCGGCATAACTCCCCCTTATGAACGCATAACGTTTTGCTGTCTTCACAGCCGCGATTTGAACGGCAATAGTGACATGAAACGCTCAGTCAACGATTCTCTTCGAGGCACGTATTCATGCTTGAGACGAAACACAATATCCTTGTGCTGATGGCCGATCAACTCACGCCCTTCGCGCTTTCCGCATACGGCAACCGCGTGACGAAGACGCCGCGCATCGACGCGCTCGCACGCGAAGGCGTCGTGTTCGAATCCGCGTACTGCGCGAGTCCGCTGTGCGCGCCGTCGCGCTTCTCGCTTCTCGCGGGCAAGCTGCCCTCGAACATCGGCGCATACGACAACGCCGCCGAATTCCCGTCCGAAACGCTGACCTTCGCGCACTATCTGCGCGCCGAAGGCTATCGCACGATCCTCTCGGGCAAGATGCATTTCTGCGGCGCGGACCAGTTGCACGGATTCGAGGAACGTCTCACGACCGACATCTATCCCGCCGATTTCGGCTGGACGCCCGACTGGCAGAACTTCGACGCGCGCCCCACGTGGTATCACAACATGAGCTCCGTGATCGACGCGGGCCCGTGTGTGCGCACCAATCAACTCGATTTCGACGACGAAGTGACCTTCACGACGCGTCAGAAGCTCTTCGATATCGCGCGCGAGCGCAACGCGGGCAGGGACGCGCGTCCTTTCATGATGGTCGCGTCGCTCACGCATCCGCACGATCCGTATGCGATTCCGGACAAGTACTGGAACCTGTACCGCGATGAAGAGATCGACATGCCGTCATATCGCGATTCGCTCGATGCCTGCGATCCGCATTCGAAGCGCCTTCGGCACGTATATGAGGCAGACCGCACGCCGCCGACCGAGCGCCAGATCCGCGACGCGCGGCGCGCATACTACGGCGCGGTGTCCTACGTCGACGACCAGTTCGCCGCGATCCTCGAAGCGCTCGAACAAGCCGGACTCGCGGACGATACGATCATCGTCGTCACGTCCGATCACGGCGAGATGCTCGGCGAGCGCGGCCTTTGGTACAAGATGACGTTCTTCGAAGGCGGCTGCCGCGTGCCGCTGATCGTGCATGCGCCGAAGCAGTTCCGCGCGCATCGCGTGAAGGACTCGGTCTCGCATCTCGACGTGCTGCCGACGCTCGTCGAACTCGCGCGCGGCGCGGCGCCGCATTCATGGCCCGACAGCATCGACGGTCAGAGTCTCGTGCCGCATCTGCGCGAGCGCGGCGGCCATGACGAAGCGATCGGCGAATATCTCGCGGAAGGCGCGATCGCGCCCATCGTGATGATCCGGCGCGGGCGCTTCAAGTTCATTCACACGAGCGTCGATCCCGATCAGCTCTACGATCTGCAAGCCGATCCGTTCGAGCGCGAGAATCTCGCGGGCGATGAGCGTCACGCCGGTCGCGTGACCGAATTCCGCGCGGAAATCGCTCGCCGCTGGAATCTCGACGCGCTGCATCAGGACGTCGTGAAGAGCCAGCGACGCCGTCATTTCCATTTCGCCGCGACGACGCAAGGCGCGATTCAGTCATGGGACTGGCAGCCGCATGTCGATGCGAGCCAGCGCTACATGCGCAATCACATCGATCTCGACGATCTCGAAGCGATGGCCCGCTTTCCCGCCGTCGCGCGCTGATCCATCGACGGCACTTTCCCACATACACGACAGGACCGCACCATGAAAAAGGGCTTCATTCACGCGCTCTTCGCCGCCGCGCTGGCTTGCGCGGCCTCTCATGCGTTTGCCGCCGAACCGCAGTCCTGCGCCCAGGTGCGCATGGCGGGGCCGGGCTGGACCGACATCGACGCGACCAACGCAATGAGCGGCATCGTGCTCAAGGCGCTCGGCTATCGGCAGAACATCGCGAACCTGTCGGTGCCGATCACTTACCAAGGCATGAAGAAAGGGCAGATCGACGTGTTCCTCGGCAACTGGATGCCCGCGCAGGCGCCGCTCGTGAAGCCCTTCTTCGAGGAGAAGTCGATCGACGTGGTGCGCCCGAATCTCTCGAACGCGAAGTTCACGCTCGCCGTGCCGGACTACGTGGCGGCGGCCGGCGTGCATTCGTTCGCGGATCTCGCGAAGAACGCCGACAAGTTCGACAGCCGCATCTACGGCATCGAGCCGGGCGCGCCCGCAAATCAGAACATCAAGCACATGGTGGATGACAAGGCCTTCGGCCTCGGCGACTGGAAGCTGGTCGAATCGAGCGAGACCGCGATGCTCACGCAAGTGGAGCGCGCGGTGCGCGACAAGAAGTGGATCGTGTTTCTCGCGTGGGAACCGCATCTGATGAACACGAAGTTCAAGCTCGCCTATCTCGATGGCGGCGACAAGTACTTCGGCCCGAACTACGGCGGCGCGACGGTGAACACGGTGGCGCGCAGCGGCTACGAACGGCAATGCCCCAACGTGAGCCGGCTATTCAGGCAGATGGCGTTCAACGTCGATCTGGAAAACGGCGTGATCACCGACGTGTTGGAAAAGAAAACCAATGTCGATGCCGCCGCCACGGATGCGCTGAAGCGTCATCCGGAACTGCTGAAGTCGTGGCTCGACGGCGTGACCACGGCGAGCGGCGGCAACGGGCTGGAAGCCGTTCAGACCGCGCTCGGCGTGAAGTGAGGAGACGAGCGCGAGAAGACCGCGCTCAGCCGAGTTGCATGCTCGCGCGATCCTGTGCGGCCATCAGCACGGCGCGCATCGGTGTCTGAATCGCGACGAAATGCACCATCAGGCTGTCCTTCTGCTGGAAGTACCAAGGCGTGTTGATCGTCATGCAGTCGAGACCGTGCTCGAGCTTCCAGCCGAGACGGTCCGTCAGCAGGTTCGCAATGATGGTCTGATCGCCGCCGTTCGCATAGGTGCTCGATTTGTCGGGCGCGGCGCTGACATGCTCGTGAATCTCGTCGACGAATGCGATGGTCGCGGGCTTTTGCCTGAAGCCCAGCACGCCCGCATTGATGACCCACGGACCGATGTCGTGCGCGGCAAGGATGTCGCGCCCCGCGAGCAGCGGTTCGAGCGGCTTGCGTTGATCGAAGAACAGGATGTCCGCATCGATCCAGATCGCCCATTCGTGATGCGGCAGATGCTTGCGCAGGAACCACGGTTTGAGCCACGTACCGGATGTGCCCGGCCCGACTTCGGCAGGCGTCTGGCGATACACATAGAGCGTGTAGCCGTGGCGCTCGCAATAACGCCGCATGTTCTGCTCGGCGATCGCGCCGTACGCGCGCACGTTCGGCGTGTAGTAGGTGACGAGCGCGATGGCTCGGCCGGGGTTGTAGACGCTGTAGTCCTCATCCGGCGTCGGATTCCATGCCGGAAATTGAAGCAGGGGCGCGCCCTTCTGCTGGCAGTCGTTGATATGTTCCGCGAGCGCGTTGCGAAAGCCGGAAGGGATGAGGCCGTACGCGGCGTGCTCGTTGAGCACGATGGTCCAGAGGTTCGGATACTGCGCCCAGACTGGTTCGAAGCGTGGGCCGCAATGCATCGTGGCCATGATGCCGCCGCGCTCGCCGTGCGCTTCGATGAAGTCGAGCCCGCTGAGCATGTCCACTTCGTTGCGCGGCGAGCCGCCGAGCTTGCACTCCCCGATGAACGACACGATCAGCTTTCGGATCTCCGCCGTGTTGCGCCAGATCTGCACGGCCGTCTGACGCCCTTCTTCAGGGCCGGACACCGCCATCAACACGTGTTGCCTGCCTTCGGCAATGGGCTCGACCGGATGCATGTTGAGCACGATGCAGTCCTCGCTCATGCAGACGAGCAGCCCCATGTCGGGCATTTGGCGCAAGTGATGCAGGATGGCTTCGTACTTGAGCAGCAGACGTTGCGCGTTGCACGGGATGCCCGCCATCGAGATGCTGGCGTGTTCGTAGCCCAGGCGGGCGGCGTAGTGCTTGTGATTGACGAGAACTTCGGGGGCGTCGGCTTGGAGGACGCTCAGGCAGCGGGTAATCATGTCGATCGAATGGGAAACAGGGCTGGCGATGCTGTTTTTTTACAGATTCGGAGTATGAGGAGCCGTGCCCGCCGCGCATATCGGGCATGTCTGAAATCGAGGCCGTTCCTTTGAAACGAAACGCTGTAGTGCAGTAGTCGCAACTGGACAGATTTTCGTCGCACCGGGTCGCGCGGCGACATATATGGAACCTTATTTTTACAACGTCGACACGACGCTTCAACGCGGGCGATAACGAATCGAACGCAGTCTTCGGCAGTTCCCGGCAACGTCAGCTTGCGATATGCCTTCACGCCTCGTGCGTGAGGCAGGGCATCGCTTTTTCCAACGCAACATCGATCAGGACGAGCAAAGGACCAGCACATGAGAAAAGGACATGCCGCAAGAATCGCGGGCCTCGCGTTCGCAGCGGGCGCGGCGAACACGCCGATGGCGGCGCATGCGCAAAGCAGCGTGACGCTCTATGGCATTCTCGATGCAGGTGTCACTTGGGTAAGCAACACCGGCGGCTCGCACGTGGTGAAGTTCGACGACGGCATTTCCTACGGCAACCGCATCGGTTTTCGTGGCACCGAAGATCTGGGCGGCGGCTTGCAGGCGGTCTTCGTGCTCGAATCGGGATTCCATCTCGGCAATGGTCAGCTCGGATTCGGCGGCGCGGAATTCGGCCGGCAGGCGTATGTGGGCCTGAAGAATCAGTGGGGCACGGTGTCGCTCGGCAATCAGCTCGACATGACCGAGGAGTTCGTCTATCTCTACAACATCTCGGCGTGGGCGAGCGGTTATGCGATTCACCAGGGCGACTTCGACCGCATGAACGGCGACCGCCTGCCGAACTCGATCAAGTTCCTGTCGAACGACTTCGGCGGCTTCACGTTCGGCGGCATGTATTCGTTCGGCAATCAGGCGGGCGACTTCCATCGCAACAGCGCGTGGAGCGTGGGCGCGCACTATGCCGCCAACACCTTCAATGTCGGCGCGGCGTACACGCAACTGAACAACCCGAACGGCATCTATGCGTTCGATCCCTACGCGATGATCGGCGCGCGCACCTTCCTGGGCCAGCCGACCGTCTCGGTCGATCCGGCGACGGGCGCAGTCACCGATCTCTATAGCTCGACGCCGTTCCCGGTCGACAAGCAGGGCGCGTTCGCGGTGGGCGCGGCGTGGACCATCGGCAACCTGATGCTGTCGGGCAACTTCACGTACACCACGATCAAGGGACTCGGACAGACCTCGCACATGCAGGTGTACGAAGGCGGCGCGTCATACAGCTTCATGCCCGACCTGAATCTCTACGGCGGCTATCAGCACACGCGCTTCGAAGGCAATCACTGGAATCAGGGCTCGCTCGGGCTGCACTATCTGCTCTCGAAGCGCACGGACCTGTATGTCTCCGGCGACTATCTGCGCGCGTCCGGCCCCATCGATGCGGTGATCGGTTATAGCTTCACGCCGTCGTCGTCGAATACGCAGGCCGATGTGCGCGTCGGCATGCGGCATTCGTTCTAGGCTGCGGCGCGTCGCACGGGCGGGACGGCACGCAATGCGCTGCGGTCCTGCCTCGGGCTCGTGTGAAAGCGCGCGCGATAGGTGCGCGAGAAATGCGACGGTGACTCGAAGCCGCACGCGACGCATACCGCGAGAATGGACATGTCGGTCTGCTGCAGCAGCTCGCGCGCGCGCACGAGCCGCAGGCCGAGATAGAAGTGCGTCGGCGTGTCTTTCAGCGACGCGCAGAAGAGCCGTTCCAGCTGACGCCGCGTCACGCCGATGGATTCGGCCAGCGCATCCGGCGACAGCGGCTCTTCCATGTGCTCTTCCATCAGCTCGATCACCTGAATCAGCTTGCGATTGTGGATGCCGTAGCGCGCGGCGATCTGCAAACGCTGGTGATCCGAGCGCTGCCTGATGCGCCCCAGCACGAACTGCTCCGACACCTGCGCGGCTAGGCTCGCGCCGTGCTCGCGCGCGATCAGGTCGAGCATCAGGTCGATCGACGCCGTGCCGCCGGCGCAGGTGATGCGCCGCGCGTCGATCTCGAAAAGCTCCTGACTCGTCCCGATGCCCGGATAGCGCTCGGCGAACGCGGCGGCGGCTTCCCAGTGCAGCGTCGCGCGCTTGCCCGCGAGCAGGCCCGCTTCCGCGAGGATGAAGCTGCCGGTGTCGATGCCGCCGAGCGTCGCGCCCGCGCGGTCGAGCCGTCTCAGCCAGTCGCCGATCGCGCGCGTGTAGCCCGAAAGCGGCTCGAAGCCGGACACGACGAACACGGTGCGCGCGTCGCTCACCCGATCGAACGCGCTTTCGGCATTGAGCGTGATGCCGTTGCTCGCCGCGACGGGGCCGCCGTCGACGCTCAGGATATGCCATCGGTAGAGTTCACCCGCGAAGCGATTGGCGACGCGTAGCGGCTCGATCGCGGACATGAATCCGATCGACGAGAATTCGGGCAGCAACAGAAAATGGAAATCGTGGGGGGCGGACATCGGATCGATCGATAAAGTCTGGTCGATGAGCAAGCCGTCCACGCTAGCAAGCGCATGAAGCGCGCGCAATCCGGCACGCCCCGTAGGGCGGCCGGACCGGTGCCGAAGCGAATGCGGGTCTAGGCGCCCGCGAGCGCGTTCGTGAGGGTCTCCGCGACCGTGGCGAGATGCGGCTCGACCACGAGGTCGGTGTGCCTGCCGATGACCGGCATGACGCGCACGCCGTGCTTCGCGACGCGCTGCCAGACCGGCAGAGGATCGCTGCGCGATTCGTCGAGCAGGGTCGCGCGCACGTAGACGATCGGTCCCCCTTCATAGCGGCGCGGTTTGTAGGTCGCCATCGCGACCTGCATCGATTCGCGCACGCGCTGGAGCACCGGCGGCAGGTCGGCCGTATCGTCGGTCGCGGGCCTGTGCGCCTGCTTGCCCATGCGCACGCGCACGCGGTCGGTGATCACCGCCGCCTTGCCGCGCATGTAGCCGATGCGCTGGCCGGCTTCGAGCGAACGCAATTCGCGCAGACGATCGACGACCACGCTCGCCTGATAACGCGTCCAAAGCGTGAAAGGGAGGCACTGCGTGTGCACGTAGGTATCGAGCAGGCAGAGCATCTCGATTTTTTCGCCCGCCGCGACGAGCTGCTGCGCGATCTCGAACGCGACGAGGCCGCCGAACGAATAGCCGACGAGCGCGTACGGCCCGCTCGGCTGCAGTTCGCGCATGCGCAGCACATAGCCGCGCGCCATCTCTTCGACGCTGCGCTGCGGGGCTTCGTCGCCGTCCAGGCCGAGCGCCTGCAGGCCGTAGACGGGCCGTTCGTTCTGCAACATGCCCGCGAGCGTCAGACACTCCATCACCGAACCGGTGATGCTGTGCACCATGAAGAGCGGCCGGCCGCTGCCCGCGCGCATCTGCACGAGCGTCGAGTCTCCGGTGCGCAGGTTCGGATCGGCGGCGAGGACGGTCGCGAGACGCGCGATGGTCGGCGCGAGGATCATCGTCGCGAGCGGCAGCGTGCGCCCGGTCGCGCGCTGCACCTCGGCGAGCATGCGCGCGGCGAGCAGCGAATGGCCGCCCAGTTCGAAGAAATTGTCGTCGCGGCCGATCGGCGAGAAGCTGAAATGCTGCTCCCAGAGCGCGCACAGGTACGCTTCGATCTCCGCGATCGATTCGCCCGGCGCGGGCAACTCGCGTTTCACGCGCGTGAGCGACGGATGCTCGCGAATCTGGTCGAGGCACTCCGGATTGGCGAGCGACGACACGTTGCGCGCGGGCAGGCCGTTCACCGCATCGCGCGCGGCCGCTTCCGACGGCTTGTTGTTGTGCGTGACGGGCAGCCCGTCGACCTGCACGATGACGTCGGGCACGAGCGCGGCAGAGCCCTGGCGCGTCAGGTCGCGGCGCACGCGCGCGGCGAGCGCCGCGTTCAGTTGCGCGCCCGGCCGCAGCACGAGCAGGAGCACGATGCGCTGGCCCGCATCGCCCGCGTTGGCGCCGGTCTGGGCGACGACCATCGCATGACGAATCTCGTGGATCTCGCTCAGGATGCGATAGATCTCGCCCGGGCTCACATTGATGCCGCGCACATTGAGCACGCCGTCGCTGCGGCCGTGCAGGCGCGCGGAGCCTTCGGGCGAGAACTCGATCACGTCGCCGTGCGTCCACACGCCTTCGTTGGCGGCGAAATACGCCTTGTGAAAGCGCGAGCCGTCGTCGTCGCCGAAGAAGCCGAGCGGCCGCGACGGAAACGGGTTCGTGCAGACGAGCTCGCCCGGCATGATCGTGCTCGCCCCCTGATCGAACGCCTGCACGTCGAGACCGAGGCTCCTGCACTGCGCTTCGCCCGCATAGACGGGCAGATTCGGATTGCCGAGCACGAAGCAGCCGATGATGTCGGTGCCGCCCGAAATCGATTGCAACTGCAACTGCTTCACGTGCCGGTAGACCCACAGGAACTGCGAGTCGTAGAGCACGGCGCCGGTGGACATCATCGCGCGCAACGCGGAGAGATCGAATTGCCGGGCCGGCTCGATGCCCGCATCCTCGCTCATCTTGAGATAGGCGGGACTCGTGCCGAACACGGTCGCGCGCTCGTTGGCGATGAGACGCCAGAGCGTATCGACGGCGGCGACGGGGCCATCGTAGGTGATGATTTCGACGCCCGACGCGAGCACCGACATCTGCCAGTTCCACATCATCCACGAGCAGCTCGTGTGGAAGAAGAGCTTGTCGCCCGGACCGAAGTTGCTGTGCAGCCGATGCTCCTTCACATGTTCGAGCAGCGTGCCGCCCGCGCCGTGCACGATGCATTTCGGCTTGCCGGTCGTGCCCGACGAAAACATGATGAAGAGCGGATGATTGAACGGGAACCGCTTCCATGCGAAGCGCATCGCGTCGCCACGAGCGATCAGCGCGCGCAGTTCGTGCTGGCGCTGCGTCACCGTGCTCGGCAGCTCCGTATCGTCGAGGCAGACGATGTCCGTGAGCGACGGCAGTTGCGCGGCCACCGCGGCGACGTGCCCCGAGAGCGAGCCGCCCGTATCGAACGGGCGCTGCATCGTGTGCGCGAAGAGAAATTTCGGGTCGAGCGGGGCGAAGCGGTCGAGAATCGCCTGCACGCCGTTTTCCGGCGCGGCTGTCGAGAGCGTCGCGCCGAGCGCGGTCACGGCGAGCGCCGCGGTGATCGCGTCGCAGTCGTTGCGCATGATCGCGACGACGCGGTCGCCTTCTTTGAGACCGAGCGCCGAAAGCGTCTGCGCGAGACGCACGACGCGCTCGCGCAACTCGCCGCGCGTGTAAGTGACGCGGCGGCCGTCGGCGAAGCATGAGGTGATCGCGGGCGCGTCATCGGGGGCGATGCGTTTGCCGAGCAGGTTCTCGGCGTAGTTCAGTTCGACGTTGGGGAAAAACCGCGCCGTTTCGCATTGATTGCCGATGCAGACCGGTTCGTCGGATCCCGACCATTCGAGCCCGCGCGCCGATTCGAGAAAGCATTTCCAGAATTGGCGATATTCACGAACCGAATAAGCATGTAATTCCGAGTAATCGGCGAACTGGCTGCCGGTCGCTTTTTCGAAAGCCTGTGCAAAGGCTGTCATGCGCGATCCGGCGACCTGATCGGGTGAAGGCGAAAAAAGCGGTTCGCGCGCGTAGAGCCGCGCGCTTTCTCGGATGGCGTCTTGACGGTCCATTATCCAGGCACCTTTGTTTTGGACGACGTGTAATAAACAGCTATCTGGCCGGCAAACGTTGCGCGCAACCCGTTGAAGAAAGATCCACGTGTTTCTTTCAGCCGCGCCATTGCCGAGACAAGCTATCTCTTTCCCGAACGATACCCGGCCGGAACTCCGGGCTATGTGCGACCAACCACAGAGACCGTGGCGTTTCGGCAAAGATTGATCTTGCACAAGGACGACACGCATGCTTCGGATGCCGAATCGCGGAAATAACTACGCCTTTTGCGCGCACTGTTCATCTCAATGCGCGTTAACACCATGGTGCGAAATTCTCGAATATGAGCAACAGCCGTTCATTGCAATCAGCTTTCATTAGGGCGTGCGTTGCGGCGATGCCGCTCTCGAACGGGCGTACCCGAATCGCGTGCGCGACGAGGTCGCAAACAGTCAAGTCGCGGTCGCACGCGGGCGTTCGGGCGCTTTTATGCGGCGGTACTTTAAATGCACGCCGGCACTCGAACCGGCGCATCGTTTCAACCCTCAACGGAAGGCTCGCCATGAGACAACGTCTGATCCCCACTCTGTTTTTTGCCGGCGCGTGCGCCGCGTTCGCCGCTGCGCCGTCTGCGCACGCGGAAGACGCGAGCTGCCGGACGGTGCGCTTCGTCGATATCGGCTGGACCGACATCACGTCGACGACGGCGCTCGCATCGGTCGTCTTTGAGGGGCTCGGATATGCGCCGCGGACGACGGTCGCGTCGGTGCCGATTTCGCTCGCGGGCCTGAAGAGCAAACAGATCGATGTGTCGCTCGGCTATTGGTGGCCGGTGCAGCAGAAGGCGGTCGAGCCGTTCCTGGAGGCGAAGAGCATCGAGAAGCTCGAGCCGCCGAATCTGTCGGGCGCGAAGGCGACGCTCGCGGTGCCGAGCTATGCGTACGAGGCGGGCATCAAGACGTTCGCGGATATCGCGAAGCATCGGGACGAGCTGGGCGGCACGATCTATGGCATCGAGCCTGGCAGCAGCGCGAACGCGAAGATCCAGAAGATGATCGACACCAACCAGTTCGGGCTGGGTGGATTCAAGCTCGTGCAGTCGAGCGAGGCGGGGATGCTGGTGACGGTCGAGCGCGCGATCCGCGAGAAGAAGCCGGTGGTGTTTCTCGGCTGGGAGCCGCATCCGATGAACATCCAGATGAAGATCAACTACCTGTCGGGCGGGGATGATGTGTTCGGCCCGAATTACGGCGAAGCGCGTGTGTATACGCTGACGAATACGGACTTTCTGACGCGTTGTCCCAATGCGGGGAAGTTCGTTTCCAATTTGCGCTTCACGACCGATCTCGAGAATCGGCTGATGCAGCCGGTGATGAACAAGGAGCGGCCTCAGGAAGCGGCCAAGGCTTATCTCAAGCAGAATCCGCAGGTGTTGGACGCCTGGCTGGCAGGCGTGAAGACGGTGGATGGGAAGGAGGGATTGCCGGCGGTTCGGCAGTATCTTGGGCTTTGATGGGTTTGGGTTTGGGTTTCGCCGGATCCCGATTTTTTAGTGGTCTATTGGCGTTGCCCCTGTGCGGGGCGGCAGTCACTTTCTTTGCTGCTGCAAAGAAAGTGACTGCCGCCCCGCACAGGGGCAGTGCGAATAGACCGACACGAAAGCAAGATTTCATAGAAGCAGAATCTCATAGAAGCGCAGGAAAAAAACGCAAGAAGGAAGTTAGTAAAAAAAAACAAAGGAACCCTAACAGAACAGAAGGAAAGCAAAGAGCCATGAACTACGAAGTGATAGTAACGTGCGCGGTAACCGGCGCTGGCGACACGACCGCCAGACACCCCGCCATCCCGGTAACGCCAAAGCAGATAGCAGAAGCAGCGATAGAAGCGGCCCGCGCGGGCGCCACCGTCGCTCACTGCCACGTCCGCGATCCGAAGACAGGCCGAGGCAGCCGCGACCCCGCGCTATACCGCGAAGTCGTCGACCGCATCCGCTCATCCGACACCGACGTCATCATCAACCTGACGGCGGGCATGGGCGGCGACCTCGAAATCGGCCCGGGCGAAGATCCGATGCGCTTCGGCAAGGGCACCGACCTCGTCGGCGGATTGACGCGCCTCGCCCACGTCGAAGAGCTGCTGCCCGAAATCTGCACGCTCGACTGCGGCACGCTCAATTTCGGCGATGGCGACTACATCTACGTATCGACGCCCGCGCAACTGCGAGCCGGCGCAAAGCGCATCCAGGAACTCGGCGTGAAGCCAGAACTGGAAATTTTCGACACGGGTCATTTGTGGTTCGCCAATCAGTTGCTGAAAGAAGGCCTGCTCGACAACCCGCCGCTCTTCCAACTGTGCATGGGCATTCCGTGGGGCGCGCCGCCCGACACCGGCACGATGAAAGCGATGGTCGACAACCTGCCGCCCGGCGCGCACTGGGCCGGCTTCGGCATCGGACGCATGCAGATGCCGATGGTCGCGCAGGCGATGCTGCTCGGCGGTCACGTGCGCGTCGGTCTGGAAGACAACCTGTGGCTCGATCGCGGCGTGCATGCGACCAACGGCGCGCTCGTGCAGCGCGCGGTCGAAATCATCGAACGGCTCGGCGCACGCGCGCTGACACCCGCCGAAGGCCGCAGGAAACTCGGCCTGCCGGCGCGCGGCGAACGCCCGCTGGAAAAGCGCATCGCCGGACAATTCGCCTGAACTGACAAGGACACGACGACATGCAAGTCAAGCAATTCGCCGCGCTCGGCGCGGGTGTGATCGGCAGCGGCTGGGTGGCGCGCGCGCTCGGCGCGGGACTCGACGTCACCGCGTGGGACCCGGCGCCCGGCGCCGAAGCGCAACTGCGCGCGAATGTCGCCAATGCGTGGCCCGCGCTCGAACGCGTCGGCCTGGCGCCGGGCGCGTCGCAGCAAAGATTGCGCTTCGTCCAGACCGTCGAGGAATGCGTCGCCGATGCCGACTTCATCCAGGAAAGCGCGCCCGAGCGCGAGGAACTGAAGCTCGCGCTGCACGAGCGCGTGAGCCGCGCGGCGAAACCCGATGCGATCATCGCATCGTCGACGTCCGGCCTCTTGCCGAGCGATTTCTATGCGCGCGCCGTCAACCCGCAGCGCTGCGTCGTCGGGCATCCGTTCAATCCGGTCTATCTGCTGCCGCTCGTCGAAGTGCTCGGCGGCAAGCAGACCTCGGGCGAAGCGATCGACGCGGCGATGAGCTTTTATGCGTCCATCGGCATGCGGCCGTTGCGCGTCAGAAAGGAAGTGCCGGGCTTCATCGCGGACCGGCTGCTCGAAGCGCTGTGGCGCGAGGCGCTGCATCTCGTGAACGACGGCGTCGCGACGACCGGCGAAATCGACGACGCGATCCGCTACGGCGCGGGCATCCGCTGGTCGTTCATGGGCACGTTCCTGACCTATACGCTGGCGGGCGGCGAGGCGGGCATGCGACACTTCATGCAGCAGTTCGGCCCCGCGCTCGAATTGCCGTGGACGAAGCTCGTCGCGCCGACGCTGACCGACGCGCTCATCGACCGCGTGGTCGACGGCACATCGCAGCAGACGAACGGCCGCGGCATCAAGGAACTGGAGCGTTATCGCGACGACTGCATCGCGAGCGTGATCGAAGCGATCGCCGCCGCGAAGGCGCGTCACGGCATCGAAGATTAAAGGAACCACGATGATCTATCGCGACACGGTCAAACCCGAATGGGTCGACTACAACGGCCATCTGCGCGATGCGTTCTACATGCTGATCTACAGCCTCGCGACCGATGCGTTCATGGACCGCATCGGTCTCGACGACGCGGGCCGCCGCGCGCGGCAGCGCACCCTCTACACGCTCGAAGCGCACATCAGCTATCTGCGCGAGATCAAGGAGGGCGCGCCGGTGCGGGTCGAGGCGCGGGTCGTCGCCCATGACAGAAAGCGCGTGCATCTCTACATGGAGATGTTCGAGGGCGATGCCGCCGAACCGGTGTCCGCGTGCGAGCAGATGTTGATGCATATCGATTCGAGCGGCGCGCCGAAGTCCGCATCGTTGGATGAGGACATCGCCGCGCGCATCGCCGCCGAACCGGCCGTCGCGCTGCAGGACGCGCGTTACGCCGGCCGCGTGATCGGCTTGCCCGCGCGCGCGTCGTCGGCACCTGCGCCGGCCTGAGCGCGCCACGTTCTCAGCAACAGCGCGTTGGTCACGACGCTCACGCTCGAGAACGCCATCGCCGCGCCCGCGAACATCGGGTCGAGCAGCCCGAATGCCGCGAGCGGAATGCCGATCAGGTTGTAGACGAACGCCCAGAAAAGATTCTGCTGAATCTTGCGATACGTGCGCCGCGAAATATCGATCGCGTCCGCGACGAGGGCCGGATCGCCGCGCATCAGCGTGATGCCTGCCGCTTCCATCGCCACGTCGGTGCCGCTCGCCATCGCGATGCCGATATCGGCGGCCGCGAGCGCGGGCGCATCGTTGATGCCGTCGCCGGCCATCGCCACGACGCCCTGGCTCGTCGTCTTAAGTTGCGCGACGACACGCGCCTTGTCGTCCGGCAAGGTCTGCGCGAACACGAGATCCGGCGCAATGCCCAGCGCGCGCGCGACGGCTCGCGCGCTGCCTTCGTTGTCGCCGGTGACGAGCGCGCTCGTCACGCCCATGGCCGCGAGCCGTTCGACGGCGGCGCGCGCGGTCGGCTTGACGGTATCGCCGAACGCGAGCAGCGCGAGCGCGACATGGCCGCTTGCCGTCTCTTCGATCAGCCACGACACCGTGTCGCCCTGCGATTCGAGTGCGCGCGCGCGCTCTGCAAGCGCGGAAGGCACCTCTGCCCGCAATTCCGAAACCCAGCGCGCGCTGCCGATCGCGATGCGCCGCGCGCCGACGCGCGCCTGTACGCCGCGTCCGGCGACCGCGCGCGCCGCGCTCGCATCGAAATGCGGGGCGTCGTTCGCGGCGGCGACAACCGCCTTCGCCAGCGGATGTTCGCTCAGGCGCTGCACGGCGGCGGCGAGTCCGAGCGCTTCGTCGCGATCCTGCCCGGGCGCCGCCTCGAACGCGACGAGACCCGGCTTGCCGGCCGTCAGCGTGCCGGTCTTGTCGAATGCGACGATGCGGATCGCATGCGCCTGTTCGAGCGCCTGCGCGTCCTTGATCAGAATGCCCTGGCGTGCCGCGACGCCGGTGCCGGCCATGATCGCGGTCGGCGTCGCGAGGCCGAGCGCGCACGGGCACGCGATCACGAGCACCGCGACGGCGTTCAGCAGCGCCGTTTCGGCGTCCGCGCCGTGCCAGAACCATCCGGCGAGCGTGACGAGCGCGATCGCGAGGATCGCCGGCACGAACACCGCCGACACGCGATCGACGAGCCGCTGGATCGGCGCCTTTTCGGCCTGTGCCGATTCGACGAGCCGGATGATGCGCGCGAGCGTCGTTTCCGCGCCGATCGCAGTGGTTTCGATCGCAATCACGCCTTCGCCGTTGATCGAGC
Organism: Caballeronia sp. J97; assembly: GCF_905220305.1. Lineage (NCBI taxonomy): Bacteria > Pseudomonadati > Pseudomonadota > Betaproteobacteria > Burkholderiales > Burkholderiaceae > Caballeronia > Caballeronia sp. J97. Next base: position 28,033 of record NZ_CAJMZL010000031.1, read on the forward strand.
CGCCGGTCGCGCGCGCGCCGGGCTCCTTCGCGACAGGCAGACTTTCGCCCGTGATCAGCGATTCGTCGATGTGCGTGCGGCCCTCGCGCACGATGCCGTCGACCGGCACGCGCTCGCCCGGTCGCACGACGGCGATATCGCCGATGCGCACCTCGGCGAGCGTCACTTCGCGTTCGCGCGCCGGATCGTCGCGGTCGCGCACGCGGGCCTTGTCGGGCCGCAGCGCATTGAGCGCGCGGATCGCGTCGGTGGTCTGGCGTCGCGCGCGCGCTTCCAGCCACTTGCCGAAGCGCACCAGCGTGATGACGACCGCCGACGCCTCGAAGAACAGATGCTCCGTCATGCCGCCGTGCGCGAGCATCTGATAGACGGACAAGCCCCACGCCGCCGACGTGCCGAGCGCGACGAGCAAGTCCATGTTGCCCGCGAACGCACGCACCGCGCGATAGCCGCCGGCATAGAAGCGCGCGCCGAAGCCGAATTGCACGACGCTCGCGAGCGCGAGCTGCAGCCACGGGTTCAGCGCCGCGCCGAACATCGGCGCAAGCAGCGGCATGGTGAGCACGGCGGACGCGAGCGTCGCCGCGAGCTCGCGATCGAACGCGGGCGGCACGGCGACGGCGGGCGCGGCTTCCGGCAGAATCGGCGCGGCTTCGTAGCCGGCCTTCGCGACAGCGGCGACGAGCTGATCGTCGGTGACGGCGCGGCTCGCGTGCACGGTCGCCTTTTCGGTCGCGAGGTTGACAGCGACGCTCTCGACGCCCGGCACGCGCTTGAGCACTTTCTCGACGCGCGCGACACACGACGCACACGTCATGCCGCTGACGGCCAATTCCGCGGTTCGCGGATGCTCGGATGATGCTGTGGACATAATGAAACACTCCGGTCTGGCTGGGACCACGAAGATCCCTCACGAGACGAGTATCGACCTTCCAATGATTGGAAGGTCAAGTAGGCAGTGATTTGCGACGTACGATACCGAAACCGGCCGGGCAAAAATACGTGTTTATAGTCGGCGGACTCGGCGAGGCCGGATCATTGGATGCTGCGAAAAAATCGTATTCGAAGGACGAAACCCGCGTCATTCAGTGCTTTTAGCCGGCATCTGGTGCATTCTTCGACATGCCGGCGCGCTTTTGCGTGCTTGTTCTTGCCTATCGTCAGCGGATAAGTTAAAACCCGAATTTCGAGATATTGCTCGTGGCGCGCCGCGCGGGGATTCGAGGCGGCGTCGATGCGCTCGCGAGCGTGCCGCGGATCGATCCCGGATTGGTCCGCGCGAATACCCAAATCGAAAGAAGAACTGGATTTCCATTCGAATGAAGAACAACCGACGCTGGACGTTTCCGCTCAACACCGCAATCTGGATGAGCGTGAGTCTCGCCGGCATGGCGGTCCTGGCTGGCTGCGCGACCAGGCAGCCCGAGTCGAAACCGACCAGCACGGGCTGGGTGAAAAATCAGGTCGCCGATGCCTACACGTTCGGCTTCCCGCTCGTCGCAACCGATATCGCGCGTGAGCGGGCGAGCGGCCGCGCGGGGCAGCCGGGTCGGACGCCGCTCAACGCATTCCGTCACGCGAGCGCGCTGCCGCCGGCGGGCGCGACGGGCTGGCCTAGCGTCGACACGCTGGATTCGACGGCCTGGCTTGATATTTCCGCCGATCCCGTGATCGTCTCTCTGCCCGCCGCGCCGCGCGGCCGCTATCTCGACGCCCGTGCATTCGATGCGTGGACCAACGCGCTCTATTCCAGCGCCGACACGACGCCGTATCCGAAGATCCAACTGATCGCGTTCGTGCCGGCCGGCTGGACCGGCACGCTGCCCGCCAACGCGACGCGCGTGGAAACGCGCACACGTTACGTGTGGCTGTCGGTGCGCGTGCGCGTGAACGGCCCGCGCGACGTGCGCGATGCGCGCAAGCTTCAGGCCGCGATGCGCATCGATACGCTGACGCCCGCGAAAGGCTCGGTCTCCGATCCGACGCCGGCCGTCGCGGGCGCGTGGCCGGCCAACGGCGCGCAGCAGCCGGCCGTGCCGCCGCTGCCTTCCGCGCTGGCGACGGTCGCACCCGGCGCGCAGGCCGAGGCGCTCGATGCGAACGCGTTCTTCGCGCGCCTCGCCCGCTCGCTCGACGACAACCCCGCCGCCGCCGACGACAGCCACGCGATGAGCCAGCTCGCCGATCTCGGCGTGAAGCCGGGCGAGCCGGTGCAGTTCAAAAAGACCGATGCGCCGCTGCTCGATTCCGGTCTCGCCGATGCGCGCGACCGCCTCGCGACGGCGCCGCCTAACGCGATCACGAAGAACGGCTGGACGTGGTTCGGCGATGGCGTCGGGATCTACGGAACGGACTACACGCTGCGCGCCTATCTCGCACGCCGTCAGACCGCGACGGGCACGAAGGAGGGCGAAGTGAAGCCGATGACGCACGTGGACAGCGAAGGCCACGCGCTCAACGGCGCGAACGAGTACACATTGCACTTCACGCCGGAGCAACTGCCGCCGGTGCGCGGCTTCTGGACGATCACCGCCTACACGAAGGACGGAGCGCTCGCGGATGCCAAGCTGCCGCGCCTGTCGCTGAGCGATCGCGACCGGCTCAGGAAGAATCGCGATGGCTCCGTCGACGTGATCGTGTCGACGAAGTCGCCGGGACGCGCGCGCGATGCGAACTGGCTGCCCGCGCCCGAAGGCGAATTCCAGCTCGCGATGCGGCTTTACGCGCCCAAGCCGCAGGCGAGCGACGGCTCGTGGGCGCCGCCGCCTGTCGAGCGGCAGTAAATCAGGCGCGAAGGCAATTAGGCCGAAGCATGAAGGCCGCGATTTTTTCGCGGCCTTCATGCATTTGACGCACGCTTTGGCCAACGTTTGCGGGCCGCAACGTCGTATACTCGAACATCATCTTTCCGGGGACGGCGAGCTCGGGCGGCGCTCATACGGGCGGCTCGTCGCCGCGCATCGAATGTCGAGCATCACCAAGTCTTCTCTCGCTTCCGCTGGCCAGACGCTGCGGGGCGTCGTTCATGCGCGGCGCACGCGCCGCATCTTCATCGGCTTGCTGATCGCGTTACTCGTGATCGGCGTGCTCGGGTTTTTCGTCGCGCCGCCGGTCATCCGGCATATCGCCGCGCAGCAACTCGCACAGCAGCTCGACCGGCCCGTCAGCATCGGCCGCATTTCGCTCAATCCCTACACGCTCGATTTCGAAGCCGATAACGTGCATATCGGCGAATCGCCCGCGAATCTCGCGAAGGCGCCGGACGCGTCCGCCGAATTCGTCGATGTGTCGCGGCTCGTCGTGCGCACGTCATGGGCGTCGGTGCTCAGGCTCGCGCCGGTCGTCAACGAACTCAAGATCGATTCGCCGCGCATCAACGTCGTGCGCTTCGACGGCGAGCATTTCAACTTCTCCGATCTGATCGCGAAATTCTCGAAGCCATCTTCGCCGCCTTCGGACAAGCCCGCGCGCTTTTCCGTGTCCAACATCCGGGTCGAAAACGGTCAGATCACGCTCGATGACAGGCTTCTGAAGGCGAAGCACGTAATCGATCGCTTCGCGCTCGGCATTCCGTTCATCGCAACGCTGCCGTCCGCCGCCGACATCTTCGTGACACCGCTGTTACAGGCGCGCATCGACGGCTCGCCGCTTGTCGTGAAGGGCCGCACGAAGCCGTTCGCCCAGTCGCGCGAATCGGAGATCGCGCTCACGCTCGACGGCCTCGACGTGCCGAAGATGGCGTCCTACGCGCCGAATTCGGTGCCCGTCGCGGTGCAGAGCGGCAGGCTGTCGACGGACCTGAACGTGCGCTTCGCGATCGCGGGCGATACGCCGACGATCCGCATCGACGGCACCGCCGATCTCGCCGATCTCGCCGTGACGGACAAGGCGAGCGCGCCGCTCCTCGCGGCCCGCGCGCTGCACGTGAAGATCGCGAACGCCGAGCCGCTGCGCGATATCTATCACCTCGACGAAGTGACGCTGTCGAATCCGGACGTGCATCTCGCGCGCGATTCGGCCGGGCAGTTGAACGTGCAGAAGCTGGCCGGTCCCGCGCCGAAGCCGGAGGAAAAGAAGCCCGCCGGCGCGGAGGCGAAGAAGGAAGCGCCCCCACTCGATCTGGCGATCCGCCATCTCGCGATCGACGACGGCCGTATCTCGCTCGACGACCACTTGCTGAAAGAGCGGGTGCAGGGCGCGCTGACGGGCTTCGCCGTGACGCTCGACGATTTCTCGACGCTTGCGAAGACGCCCGCGAAATACACGCTCAAGACGGCGTTCGACAAGGGCGGCGCGCTCGATGCGTCCGGCAACGTGTCGCTCGTCGGAAAGACGGCGGACGCGAAGCTCGCGTTGAGCGCGTTCGCGCTGCCGCCGCTGCAGCCGTATCTCGCGAACATGGTTGCCGCGCGCGTGACGAGCGGCACGCTGGACGTGAACCTGCCGGTGTCGGTCGACTGGAGCAAGCCGGACGGCGGCGTGCAGGTCGGCGCGGGCGACGTGAAGCTCACTGCGCTCGCGTTCGCCCCCAATGCGGGCGGCGGCGCGCCGGTCAAGCTCGCGTCGGCGACGGCGAAGATCGGCAAGGTCGACGTGTCCGCGCGCAACGCGGCGCTCGATAGCGTGCAGTTGAGCGGCCTCGCGCTCGATTTGAAGCGCCGCAAGGACGGCAGCATCGATCTCGCCGCGCTCGCGCAACCGCACGAGGCCGCGCCCGAGCAGACGGCGGCGCGCAAGATCCAGAAGGCGCAGGCGGCCGGGCCGGCGTGGCGCTATCAGATCGGCGAGATATCGCTGGCGGATGCATCGGCCAACATCACCGACGAAACGACGGCGCGGCCGGTCAAGCTGCGCATCGCGCCGCTCGCGATCAACGTGAAGCAGTTCAGCGACGACCTGACGAAGCCGCTCGCCGTCGACGGAAAGCTCACGCTGAATGGCAAGGGCGCGCTCGCGATCGGCGGCAATGTCACGGTGACGCCGCTCAAGCTCGCGCTGCACGTGAAGGGCAATCAGGTCGAGGCCTCCGCGTTCGAACCGTATTTCGGCGACAAGCTCAACATCGAAGTGACGAGCGCGTATCTGAACGCGAACGGCGATGTCGCGATGTCCGGCAGCGGCAAGACGCTCGCGGCGTCCTATAAGGGCGACGTGTCGCTGTCGGACGTGCGCATGCTCGACAAGGCCACGTCCGACCGCTTCGCCGGCTGGAAGCTGCTCGGCCTGACCAACGTGAAGGTGAACTACGGCGAGCGCGGCACCGATGTCGACGCGGCGCGCGTGACCTTCGCGAACTTCTACGGCCGCGTGCTGCTCGACGCGCAGGGCAAGCTGAACCTGAAGAGCGTGGTCGCGGGCGAGAACGGGCCGCAGTCGTTGACGCGCGACAAGAGCCAGGAAGAGGGCGCGTCCGCGCCGGCGGCGGCGAGCGCGAGCGCGACGGTGCCGGTGAAAGCCGCGGATAAGTCCGGGCCGCCGGTGAACATGCGTTTCGGCCAACTGGTGTTGCAGGATGGCCGCGTGACCTACACCGACAATTTCATCAAGCCGAACTACACGGCGAATCTCGTCGCGATCAACGGCACGATCGGCGCGTTCGGCACGCATTCGACGACGCCCGCGCCCGTCGATGTATCGGCGAAGCTCGCGGCGAACGGGCCGGTGTCGATCAAGGGGCAGGTCAATCCGCTGATCGACAAACCCGCGCTCGACCTGACCGCGAGCGCGCATGGCGTCGAACTGACGAACCTCACGCCGTACTCGTCGAAGTATGCGGGCTATCCGATCACGAAGGGCAAGCTCAATGTCGACCTGCATTACATGCTCGCCGACAACAAGCTCACGGCGAACAATCATCTGTTCATCGATCAGTTGACGTTCGGCGATCACGTCGACAATCCGACGGCGACGAAGCTGCCGGTGCGGCTCGCGGTATCGCTGCTGAAGAATTCGCGCGGCGAGATCGATGTCAACATTCCGATTTCCGGCTCGCTGGACAACCCGGAGTTTTCGATCGGTGGTCTCGTGTGGCAGGCCATCGTGAACCTCGTGCAGAAGGCGGTGACCGCGCCGTTCACGCTGCTCGCGCATGCGTTCGGCGGTGGCGGCGGCGAGGATCTCAACTACATCGAATTCGACGCGGGCTCGGCCACCTTGAACGACGCCGCGCAGAAGAAGCTGGAAACGATCGCGAAGGCGCTGGCGGACAAGCCGTCTATCCGTGTGGACGTGACGGGCCGCGTCGATCCGAAAACGGACGAGCCGGCGTTGCGCACCGCGTGGCTGGATCAGCAGGTCAAGCGCGCGAAGGTGCGCGATATGTCGAGCAACGGCGAGAACGTGGACTGGAACGCGATCAAGATATCGGATGCGGACTACGACAAGTATCTGACGAAGGCGTACAAGTCGGCGGACTTCAAGAAGCCGACCAACTTCATCGGCATGACGAAATCGGTGCCCGACGCCGACATGAAAGCGGCGCTGACGAAAAACGCGCCGGTGGACGAGGGATCGTTGCGCGATCTCGCGCAGCGGCGCGCGCAGGCGGTGCAGGAGTACTTTGACGGGAAGATCGACAGCGAGCGGATTTTCGTCGTCGCGCCGAAGATGAACGCGGACGACATCAAGGACAAGGGCGCCGGTTCGCGCGTGGAACTGGGCCTGAAGTGAGGTGCGTTGGCCGAACGGACGATCTGGATGAACAAAGGAATGCAAACTAATATCGGCGACACCGGGAATCAGGAAGAGAACGGGAGTCAGCCGATGGGAACACCTTATGAGAAGGACGTGGTGGCGTGGGCCGAGGAACAGGCCGCGCTGCTGCGTGCAGGGAAGCTTGCGTCCATCGATATCGAGCATATCGCTGAGGAAATCGAGGACGTGGGCAAGAGTGAACAGAGGGAATTCGCGAGCAGGATGGCCGTGCTGCTGGCGCATTTGCTGAAGTGGAAATGGCAGCCGGAGCGACGTGGTGCGAGTTGGCGAACCACGATCGGAGTCCAGCGCGAGGCGATCGGGCGTCGCTTGCGGAGAACGCCGAGTCTGAAGCCCATGCTGGACGACGCGGACTGGATAGGCGACATGTGGGGCGACGCGCGGCAGCAAGCGGCGAACGAAATGCAAAGCGGATTCAGCGGTGTGCCGGAAGTCTGCCCGTGGTCGATGTCGCAGGTTCTCGATGCGGATTTTCTGCCGGGGTAGGCGGCAGTATCTTCGACCAAGCGTCTGAAAATTCCGAGTTTTGCGCTTGCGCCTTTGATTCCTGTACAGCGATTGCAATAATCGCCGTTTCCCGCGCCCCTTCGCGTAAATAAGAGAAGAATTGCATGGCTGAAGTGACAACACAACGAACGGGAGAGCTCGAACAGCATCTGCGCAAGATGCCGCCCTTCGACGTTCAGGGACTGGTCGCAGACCTTCTGCGTGCCATGGGCTATCACATAGGCTGGGTGTCGCCGCCCGGCAAGGACGGTGGCGTCGACATCATTGCCAATACCGATCCGCTTGCAACGCGTCCGCCTCGTATCAAGGTGCAGGTCAAGCGAGTCGGGCAACGCGTCGACACTGATGGCCTCAAGTCCTTCATCGCAATCATCAATGAGGATGACGTCGGTCTGTTCGTCTCGACGGGCGGCTTCACGCGAGACGCGGAATCATTCGCGCGCAATCAGGAACGTCGCAAGATTACGCTCATCGACTCGGAACGTCTGATCGAACTTTGGATCGAGCTTTACGGCAAGCTCGACGACAAAGCGCGCAGTCGACTGCCGCTGACGCCCATTTACTTTCTGACGCCTCAGAACTGATCCACCGAGAGCGGCGTGCGTTTAGCTCAATGCGCCCCCGACGCCGCTCCGCCGCCCCCGCCCTTCGCCACTTTCGTAATCCAGATCAGCGGAATGATCAGAATGAAGATCACCGCCGAGATCAGAAAGATATCGTTGAGCCCCATCATCGCGGCCTGGGAGTTCACGGTGAAATTGAACATTCCGCGCGCCTGCGCCTCGCTCACATCGAGCGTCGATCGCGATAAGCCGAGCGACTGCAGGAACGCCGGGTTATAGACATTCGCCTGCTCGGTGAGCCGCTCGTGATGCAGCGCGATGCGGTTATCCCAAGCGTTGCCCGCGAGCGACGTTCCCACCGCGCCGCAGAACACCCGCGCGAAGTTCGACAAACCCGCCGCCGCCGGAATCTTCGACGGCGGCAAGCCGGACAGCACGATCGCCGTGAGCGGCACGAAGAACATCGCCATCGGGATGCCTTGCAGGAGCGTCGGCAGCACGAGATGCCACGTGTCGATCTCGATCACGTATTTCGAGCGCAGCCAGAACACGAACGCGAAGCCGACGAACGCCGCCGTCGCGATGATGCGCGCGTCGCTGCGCGGCAGCACCTTGCCCATGATCGGCGCGAGAATCACGGCGAAGATGCCGAGCGGCGCAGTGACGAGCCCGGCATCGATGGACCGGTAGTTCAGATACTGCTGCATCCATTGCGGCAGCAGCACCAGATTGCCGAAGAACACGCCGTATGCGACCGAAATCGCCACCGTGCCGCCGAAGAAATTGCGCCCGGCGAACAGCCGCAAGTCGACGACGGGATTCGGGTCCGTCAATTCCCATACGACGAAGAACGCAAACGCGATGACCGCGACGATCGCCAGCACGACGATCAGCGGCGACGAAAACCAGTCGAGATCGCGGCCCTTGTCGAGCATGATCTGCAGCGATGCGACCCACGAGACCAGCAGCAGAAGTCCGACCACGTCGATCGGCGCCTTGCGTGTCGGAGATTCGCGCTCGCGGTAGATGAGCCACGTGACGCCCGCCGCGAAGATGCCCACCGGAATGTTGATATAGAAGATCCACGACCACGAATAGCTGTCGGTGATCCAGCCGCCGAGCGCGGGCCCGGCGATCGGGCCGACGGTCGCGGTCATCGCCCAGAGCGAGAGCGCCATCGACGCCTTTTCTTTCGGGTACGAGCCGAGCAGGATTGCCTGCGACAGCGGTATCAGCGGCCCGGCGACGGCGCCCTGCAACACGCGCGCGAACAGAAGCACCGGCAGGTTCGGCGCGAGGCCGCACAGCCACGACGACAACACGAACATGAGAATCGCGCCGACGAACAGACGCACTTGCCCGAGCCGCTGCGTGAGCCATCCCGTGAGCGGAATGGACACCGCGTTCGACGCCGCGAACACGGTGATGACCCACGTGCCTTCGTTGACGGACACGCCGAGGTTGCCGGAGATCGTCGGAATCGCGACGTTGGCGATCGACGAATCCAGCACGTTCATGAAAGTCGCGAGCGCCACGGCGAACGTGGCGAGGACGAGCTGGCCGCCTTCGAGCGGCGGGGGCGTTGACGGTGCGGCGGCGGATCGGGACATCGTCGGCGTGCTCATGCGGCTCCCGTGCTCGAGGCCGCCATCCCGCGATGAACGCGCGGCGGCCGAAGAAGGTCAAGCCGCCAGTGTGCCTGCGCTCAAAAAAAGCTGCTGAAGCCGCCGCCGCGCGCGTCTCTTACTTCGCGGAGATATCGATATTGCCGAGATACTTCTTCGCATACTTGTCGATGGTCCCGTCCGACTTGACCTTCTCGATCGCGGCGTTGAGCTTGGCCTTGAGCGCATCGTCGCCCTTGCGCACGCCGTACGCGATGCCGCTGCCGAGAATCTTGTCGTCGCGCACCGGCGCGCCGGCGAACGCGAACCCTTCGCCGTCCGGCTTCGACAGGAAGCCGCTCTGTCCAGCGGGCGCGAGCACGAGCGTCCCATCGAGACGGCCCGACTTCAGATCCGCGTACACCTGGTTCTGATCCTGATACGGCACGACCTTCACGCCTTCGTTTTCCCAGTGCGCCTTCGCGAACGTCTCCTGAATCGAGCCTTGCAGCACGCCCACGCTCTTGCCCTTAAGGGATGCCGACGTCGGCTCCAGACCGCTGCCTTTCTTCGCGATGAGCTGCGTCGGCACGCGATACACGACCGTCGTGAAATCGATCGCCTGGCGGCGCTGCTCGGTCGCGTTCATCGCCGAGTTGATCGCGTCGAACTTGCGGCCCTGCAACGCGGGAATCAGGCCGTCGAACGACGTTTCGACCCACTTGCACTGCATCTTCGCGGCGGCGCACACCGCATTGCCGACGTCGATGTCGAGCCCTTGCAGTTCGCCCGTCGACGACTTCGATTCGAACGGCGGATATTGCGCTTCGAGCCCGAAGCGCAGCGTATCGGCGGCAAGCGCCGCACCGCTTGCGAAGGTGCACGCGAAGAACACGGCGCCGGCGAGATGTTTGAGTTTCATCGTGTTGGTCTCCAGAGAAATCGTCAGATCGAGCAAAGGCGGCGCGCGCCTTCGATGAGCGTATCGTCGTCCTTCGCGAAGGAAAGACGAATCAGGTGGTTGTCGGTGCCGTCGGTGTAGAACGCCGACAGCGGAATCGTCGCGACGCGCGCCTCGCGAATCAGGCGCAGCACGAAGTCGCTGTCGCCTTGATCGGAAATCGCGTCATAACGCGCCAGCATGAAGAAACTGCCCGCGCTCGGCAACAGCTCGAATCGCGATCCCTTCAGCGATTCGGCGAGCAGGTCGCGTTTGTGTTGATAAAACGGCCCGAGATTCAGATAACTCGCTTCGTCCGCGAGCGCTTCGGCGAAGGCCATCTGCATCGGCGTATCGGCGGAGAACGTCATGAACTGGTGGATCTTGCGAATCTCGGCCGTCAGCGCCGCGGGCGCGAGACAGTAGCCGACGCGCCAGCCCGTCACGTGATACGACTTGCCGAACGACGACACGATCACGCTGCGCTCGGCCAGTTCCGGATAGCGCGCCATGCCGTGATGCGGCGCGCCGTCGAACACGACGTGCTCGTAGACCTCATCGGACAGCACGATGATCTTCGTGTCGCGCGTGAGGGCGGTGAGCCGCTCGATGTCGGCGGACGTGAACGCGCTGCCTGTCGGATTGTGCGGCGTGTTGACGAGGATCATGCGCGTCCTCGGCGTGATCGCGGCGGCGACCTCGTCCCAGTCGATACGAAAATTCTCCGGCGACAGTTTGATCGCGACGGGCTTCGCGCCCTGCAACTGCACGATCGGCGCGTAGCTGTCGAACGACGGCTCGAAATAGATGACCTCGTCGCCGGGATGCACCAGCGCGCTGATGGTCGCGTACAGGCCTTCGCTCGCGCTCGCGACCACGGTGATTTCCGTGCCCGGATCGTAGCTTGCGCCGTACAGCTTCTGCGTCTTCACGGCAATCGCCTCGCGCAACGCGAGCACGCCGGACATCGGCGAGTACTGGTTATGTCCGGCCCGCATGGCTCGCTCGACGCCTTCGATAAGCTTCGGATCGCACGCGAAGTTCGGCGCGCCTTGCGACAGATTGAGCGCATGATGTTCCTCGGCCAACTGGCCGATGACGGTGAAAATGGTCGTGCCGACATTCGGCAGCTTTGATTCGGGGATGCAGGCGCTTTGCACGGGGTGTCTCCGGAATTGCGGTTCGGCGATGGCTGCCGATGATTCAACCGCAGCAATAAAGCGCGGACAATCGAAACTTTGTCATACTAGCCATGCTTGCAGATCATGGCTATAGGCCAAAAACCCGATGAAACCGCTTCCCTCGCTCGATGTGCTGAAAACCTTTCTGGTGGTCGCCCGGAAGCTGAATTTCACGCGCGCGGCCGAGGTGCTGAACGTGACGCAGGGCGCGGTCAGCCGCCAGATTGCCGGACTGGAGACGCATCTGGGCTACGCACTCTTCACCCGCCAGGCGCGGGGGCTCGCGCTGACCCATCACGGCGCGTTACTTATCGCGCCCTTGCAGCAGGCTTTCGCGCAGATCGACGATGCGCTCGCGAAAGGCGGCGCGCAATCGGGCATTTTGCGCGTGAAGTGCCCGACGTGCGCGATGCGCTGGGTGCTGCCGCGTGTGATCCGTCTGCAGAATGAGCGGCCGGAACTGGTCGTGGAAGTGACGGCGTCGGTGTCGCACGGCGTCGAGTTCAGCGCGGAGCAGTTCGACGCGGCCATCGTCTTCGGCGCTGAGCCATCGCTGAAAGGCGTGAGCGCGCATCATCTTTTCGACGAAGTGTTGACGCCCGTCTGCGCGCCCGAGCTTTGGAAGCCGAGGAAAAACGCCGCGCCGACGCCCGACGATCTCGCCGGCAAGACGCTTCTGCATCCGACGCGCGACCGCCGCGACTGGCTGCTGTGGCTCGGCGCATTCGGCTATGCGGGCTTGCCGTCGACGAAAGCGCAGCACTTCGACACGCTCGATCTGGCGATCTCCTCCGCGATGCAGGGGCTGGGCGTGACCATCGGCGATGTCTCGCTGATCGAGGAAGACTTGCGCGCGAAGCGCGTGATCGCGCCGTTTCCGCTGCGCGTGCGAAGCGGCGCGGCGTACTACCTCGTCTATCCTGAGCGGCCCGCACCGTCATCCGCATTGCTGCAATTCGCGCAATGGCTGGGCGACGAGGCAGCGCAAACGCGCGCGACGCTGCCGGTGGATTCCTGATCCTCGAATTCGGCGAACTGGAAGCATCGACCGTTCTCCGACACGATCGCCGCGCAGGTTTCAGCGACTCATGGAAATCCCGTATTAAGAATAGGATTTCGCGAAAGGACTGCGAAGGATTCCTCCCAATACAATCCGCAGAGATAGCAAGCTGCGTCATCGCGGCGAACTGACGGAGATTCCTGAGTGAGACTCAGATCCTTCTTTCATGCGGCGTGACCGCGAGTGCCTATGCGCGGGCATGACGCTGAAGTACAAGCCGATCGCGGCGGCGCCCGGGCCGCCGGCTGCATGCGCATGAGCCTGCGCGCGCGCCTGCTCCTTTGGCTGCTCGTGCCGCTCGTGCTCTTCGTGCTGGTGACCTCGATCGCGTCCTATCATTCCGCGTGCCGCATCGCGGACATGACGGAGGACGCGGCGCTGCTCGCTTCCGCGCGGACCATCGGCGAGGTCGTCGTATGGTCGGATAGCGGTCCCACCGTGACGATCCTGCCGGCGGCCCTGGAGATCTTCGAGTCGCCGCATCGGGATCGCGTCTATTACAAGGTGGTGCTCGGCCGCGACCGGCTGATCGGCGGAACGCCCCGACTCGCCATGCCCCCGGGCAACGTCTCTCAGCCCGTTCACTACGACGCCGTGATCGATGGCGCCAAGGTTCGCGCCGTGGCCTATTCGCGTTTCCTCTATGCCGACGGCAAGGTCGTGCCGGTCACGGTCGTGGTCGCCAAGACGCGGAATTCGCGACAGGCCATACGCGATCAATTGTGGTTGCCGCAACTGATCCGCGAGTGCCTGATGCTCGCGCTGGTCGCCGCGCTCGTTCCACTCGGCCTCGCGGCCGAATTGCGTCCGTTGATGAGGCTGAAGAACGACGTCGCCGGGCGCACGCCTTTGCAAATCGGTCCGATGCGCGCGGAAGGGCTGCCGCGCGAGCTCCGTCCGATCGTCGATGCCATCGATCAATGCATCGCGCAAATCAGGCTCCACACGCAGACACAGCGCGATTTCGTGGCGGGCGCGGCGCATCAGCTCAGCACGCCGCTGACGCTGCTCGACACCCAGATCCAATGCGCCTGCCTGAACTGCCGTGGCGAAAGCGCATGCGAGACCGCGCTTCAAGGCGCGCGCCGGAGCATGAGAAAAATGAAAGCGATGACCAGACAACTGCTGATGCTCGCTCAGGCCGAGTCCGCGCCCGAACCCTTGCGCAAGATGACGGACATGGCGGAGGTCGTGGAGTCCGTGCTGGAGGAACTGGTCGTTGCGGCACAGCGGCGCGATATCGATCTCGGCGCGGAATGCGAAACGGGCGCCATGGTGGCGGGCAATCCGGCGCTGCTTTGCGCGCTCGTATCGAACCTCGTCGACAACGCGATCCGCTACACGCAGCCGGGCGGGCGCGTCACGGTAATCGTCAGGCGCTCGCGCGAGGAGATCTTGCTGCAAGTGATCGACAACGGTCCGGGCCTTTCCGCCGACGCGCGCGCGCATGTGTTCGAGCGCTTCTATCGCGCGTCGGCGGCGGCCGAGGGCACGGGGCTCGGCCTGTCGATCGTGCGGGAGATCGCGCTGCGGCACGGCGGCACCGTCACGCTCGGCGCGGGCTACGAGCCGGCCGGATTGTCCGTGTCGGTCCGGCTGCCGGCGTGGAGCGGCGGGGACGCGCGATGAAACTGCTGCTCGTCGAGGACAACACGGAGCTGGCGCACTGGATCGTGAGTTTGCTGAAGGCGGAATCGTTCATCGTCGATCATGTCGGCGATGCGGAAAGCGCAACGTCGATCCTGAATCACCGCGCTTACGATGTCGTCCTGCTGGACATGCGCCTGCCCTCGATGAGCGGCAAGGAGCTGCTCGCCCGGCTTCGACGCCGCGGCGATACCGTGCCGGTGCTGATGCTGACCGCGCACGGTTCGATCGAGGACAAGGTGGGATGCTTTGCCGCGGGTGCGGACGATTTCGTCGTCAAGCCTTTCGACGCGCGCGAGCTGGTCGCGCGCATCAAGGCGCTGGTGCGCCGGCAGAGCGCGCATAAGGGCCTCGCGCTGATCTGCGGCGACCTGCGCTACGAATTCGATACGCGCGAGTTCAGCTGCCGCGGCGCGGCCCTTTCGCTGCGGCGCCGCGAGCACGCGATTCTCGAAGCGCTCATATTGCGGCAAGGCAAGACCGTGTCGAAGTCGATGTTGATGGAATGCATCTTCAGTCTCGACGATGTGGCGAGCGCCGATGCCATCGACATCTATCTTCACCGCCTGCGCAAGCGGCTCGCCGGTTCGAGCGCGCAGATCATGACGTTGCGCGGTCTCGGCTACGTTCTGCGCGCGCGCGACGAATAAGTGGCAATCTGGCGAGACTGGTGTTATTGCTTAGATATACCAAGGAAGTGTGATAGCGCGATGAAGGATTCGCATGGCTAAGATGCCTGACATGTTCCGGTGCGGGCTCGGGCATTTCGTCGACCGGAACAATCGTTCGTCGTGCGCGCGCCTGTCGCGACCTGCGTTTCGCTTTCGAGCATGTCGCGACAATCAAGCTCAACCACCCTGCGGGCTGCCCGGAACATGTCCATCCATCTTCTGATAGTCGTCTTTCTGTTCGCCGCGGTCACGATGCTGTGCTGCACTCTGGCGGAGTACGTCATGGTCCTGAGAATCATGCGGGACGACAAGCATGGCCCTATGACTTCCACCGGATCCTCGTGGCGATCCGACTACCTTTTCTACCTCAGCGCAGTGCTTTGTTTCGGTTCGTTGATCGCCCTTCTTCTTCTCGACTGAACAGCACGGAGACTTCAGACGATGCCGAACACAAAAATTCGACGGCTCGCGAAAGCGTCCCGAGACCGCAACGCCAAAATCTACTGGCTGCCGATGCCGCGCGGCGAGGCGGACAAGGTCATCCTGCAATGCCGCGTTGCGCTCGAGTCGATCAGGAATGAACGGGCGGGGCTGACCGAGGTGCAGAGCATCGCCCAGGCCGTGCTGCTCACCGGACTCTTGACGGAGTCGGGCTTCGGCAAGCTGGACGCGGCGCTCCTCGACGAAGTGGAGGGCGAAATGCTCGGTCTGCTCGACCGGGGCCTGAGCACGGGCGACTGGCGTTTGCCCGCGGCGGCGACGTCCCGTCTCATCGCGGTGATCAACGAACACGACAGGCAACTGCGAGAAGTGCGGCTCTCGGCGGTCATCGAATGCAACGAGCATCTCGGGAGGTTTCTCGCAACGCTGATGCGCCCGGACGAAGAGCCAGCCCATTGAAACGCTTCGCGCGGTCAGCCGCGCGAAGCGTTTCGATCACATGCCGTGCTTGGTGACGACCGATTCCCACTGTCCGTTCTTCACCTGATACAGCGTGGAGGATGCATTCTTCAGCGCGCCGTTGCTGTCAAAGGCGATCGGCCCGGTGATGCCATCGAACTTGTTCGTCTTCAATACCGGCCGATAAACCTTCGGATCGGTGGAGTTCGCCTTCTGCATCGCGTTGATCGCGGCCCACGCGGCGTCGTAGCCGAACGGCGCATACGAAAGAATCGCGACGCCGAAGCGCTTCTGGAACTTGTCGCTGAACGCCTTGCCTTCGGGAAGCTTGTCGAGCGGGCTGCCGTATTCCCACGCCTGCGCACCCTCGGCGGCGTCGCCGGCGAGTTTCAGGAAGTCGGCGTCCATCACGCCGCCGCCGCCCACGAACTGCGCGTTCATGCCGAGCTGCTTCATCCGCTTGACGACCGCCGCCGCTTGCCGGTCGAGGCCTCCGAAGAAAATCAGGTCCGCATTGGTCGCCTTGATGCGGGTGAGTTGCGCGCTGAAGTCGACGGTCTGGTTGTCGCTGTATTCGCGCGTGACGATCGTGCCGCCCTTCGCTTTCACCGCCTTCTCGAACTCGTCGGCCTCGCCCTGACCGAAGGCCGTGCGGTCGTCGATGATCGCGATGCGCTTCGCCTTCGTCGTCGTCACCGCATAGACGCCGGCGTTGCCCGCGTTCTGCGCGTCGCTCGAAATGACCGTGAACATGTTCTCCAGTCCGCGCGTCGTGATGGTCGGATTGGTCGCGGCGGGGTCGATCGTCGGGATGCCGGCGCTGTTGTAGATCGGCGAGGCGGGCAGCGTCGTGCCCGAGTTGAAATGCCCGACGACGACGACCACGCCATCGTCGACGAGCTTCTGCGCCGCCTGCACGCCGACGCGCGGGTCGGCCTGATCGTCTTCCGCGCGAATCTCGAACTTGGCCGTCTTGCCGCCAATCGTGATCTTCTTTGCGTTGGCTTCGTCGAGCGCGAGCTGCACGCCGTTCTGGAGATCCTTTCCGTATCCCGCGTTCGCGCCGGTCAGCGGCGCGGCAAAACCCACCTTGACCGGGAGTTCGTCGGCGCTCGCGGCAAAGGGCACGGCGCCGAAGGTGACCGTGGCGCACGCCACGAGCCATGCCAGAGGTCTGGTACGGAAGCGCATGGTTTTCCTCTCCTTTTTCATTTGGCAATCGAATGGAACGAGACCGGTTCCGTGCCGGCAAGTCGGGCCGATGAAAACAGCCGCTTCGCGCGCAGCCGGCACAGCAGCGGACATGCGCAATGTAGAAAACCAATTTCTCCGCGTCTTGGTGTTTAGTTGCGCGTCCGATGCGGATTTCGGCATAGGCCCGAAAAGCCGCGATCGCCCGTCCGGGGCGGCTTTGCGCGTTTCGCCGCGACGCCGCGCGCGACGATTCACGACCATCTCCGGGCCGCGCCTGCCGGTCGATCGAAATCCCTCGCTTGACAAAGTGCATATGCACAAATATCCTTCGAAGCATGACTTCCAGCTCTTCTCCTCTCGACTGCAACTGTTTCGCGATTCGTCAGGCGGCGCGTTATGTGTCGCAACTGTACGAGCGGCATTTGAACGTGGTCGGCATCACGGCGGCGCAGTTCACCATTCTCGCGGCGATCGGGCGCAAGCCCGGCGTGCAGATGATCGAACTCTCCGACTACATGGTGATGGACCGCACCACGCTCGTTCGTGCGCTCAAGCCTTTGCAGCGCGATGGCCTCGTCGAAGCGGCGCAGGAATCGGCCAGTTCGCGCGCCGTCGGGCTGCGTCTCACGGCATCCGGCAAGGAAACGCTCGTGAAGGCATCGGCGCAATGGCGCGTGGCGCAGGCGGAATTCGAAGCGAAGTTCGGCGAAAAGCGCGCTAAGGCGTTGCGCCAGTCGCTATTCGAACTGACGACGATGGAGTGAGCGGCATCGGGCAGGCTCGCCGCGCGCGGGCCTTTTGTTCATGGATATTAGTGTATATGCACAATTAGTCGGAGCAGTTCATGCAGATCAAAGGAAAAGTGGTACTTGTCACCGGCGCGAATCGCGGTCTCGGCAGACAATTCGCGAAGTCGTTGCTCGAAGCGGGTGCGTCGAAGGTCTATGCCGCCGCGCGCGAACCCGGCAGCGTCGACATTCCCGGCGTCGAAGCGATCCGGCTGGACGTGACGAGCCCCGCCGATATCGCGGAAGCGGCCGCGACCTACACCGACGTGCAAGTGATCGTCAACAACGCAGGGGTGACGACGCGCGGCCTGCTCGTCGATCCGGCATCGACGCAAGGCATCCGCGATCTGCTCGAGATCAACACCTTCGGCCCGATCGCGCTGACGCAGGCGTTCGCGCCCGTGCTGAAGCAGAACGGCGGCGGCGCGGTGATCAACATTCTCTCGGTGCTGAGCTGGATTTCGCTGCCCGCGGGCGGCGCGTATCACATCTCGAAGGCGGCGGCGTGGGCGGCCACCAACGCGCTGCGCGAGGAACTGCGCGAGCAGGGCACACTCGTCGTGGCGGCGCACCCCGGCTACATCGATACCGACATGACCGCGCAGGTCACCGCGCCGAAATCGACGCCTGCGCATGTCGTGAGCGAAGTGCTCGCGGCGGTGGAGAAGAATCAGGAAGAAGTGCTCGTCGACGACACCGGCCGCGCCGTCAAGCAGTCGCTGTCCACTGAAAAGCCGCTGTATCTCACCGGCATTCCGCGCTGATCGGGAGGGAAGTGATGTTTGCGCAAGAAATCGTATTGTGTCATCCGGTGCGCACGGCGATCGGCGCGTTCGGCGGCTCGCTGAAGGATACGCCGGCGGTCGATCTGGGCGCGGCGGCCATCGCCGGGACGTTGGCGCGCGCGGGCTCGGCGCTCGATCCGGCCTCGATCGATTCCGTCGTGTTCGGCAACGTGATCCAGGCGGGCAACCGCATGAATCCCGCGCGGCAGGCGTCGGTCGGCGGCGGCGTGCCGGTTTCGGTGCCCGCGATGGCGGTCAATCGCGTGTGCGGCTCGGGCGCGCAGGCCATCGCGACGGCGGCCACCGACATCGCGGCGGGCGTGGCGCGACTCGCCATCGCGGGCGGCATGGAGAACATGGATCGCGCGCCGTATCTGCTCGATGGCGGCCGGCGCGGTTATCGAATGGGCAACGCGCAGATCTACGACAGCATGCTGCGCGACGGTCTCGTCGATGCGTTTTCCGGCGAGCATTCGGGCTGGCACACGGAAGATCTCGTGACGAAGCTCGACATCACGCGCGAAGCGCAGGACCGCTGGGCCGAGCGTTCGCAGCAGCTCTTTTCGGCGGCGCAGCGAGATGGCGTGTTCGATGCGGAAATCGTCGGCATCGATGTGAAGCAGGGCAGGGAAACCGTCGCGTTCGCGCGTGACGAACAGCCGCGTCCCGATACCACGCTCGCCACGCTCGCGAAGCTGCGTCCGGCGTTCCGTCCCGACGGCACGATCACGGCCGGCAATGCGCCGGGGCTGAACAGCGGCGCGTCGGCGATGCTGGTGACGAGCCGCAAGGAGGCGGACGCGCGCGGCATCGAGCCGTTCGTGCGGCTGGCGGCGTTCGGCGTCGCGGCGGTCGAGCCGGGCATGTTCGGCCTCGGTCCGGTGCCCGCCGTCCAGCAGGCGTTGCAGCGCGCGGGATGGTCGCTCGGCGATGTCGAGCGCTTCGAGATCAACGAAGCGTTCGCGGCGGTGCCGATCGCGGTGGCGAAATCGCTCGGCGTGCCCGAGGAGATCGTCAACGTGGAGGGCGGCGCGATCGCGCACGGGCATCCGATCGGCGCGACCGGCGCGGTCCTCACGACGCGCCTCGCTCACGCGATGCGCCGCGACGGCGTGAAGCGCGCCATCGTGACGCTGTGCATCGGCGGCGGACAGGGGATCGCGCTCGCGCTGGAGGCGCTCGCGTAGACGTTCGCGTCAGTTCTTCGACGCCTTCTGCATTTCATCGAATCCCGCCGCGGCCTGCTGCACGTCCGGCGGGAAGTCGTCCATCTCCATGACCTGCCTCACCTCGATCATCTCCGTGTCAGATGCCGGGCAGCGCTTCGCCCATTCGATCGCCTCCTCGCGCGATTTCACCTGGAGCATCCAGTAGCCGCCGAGCACTTCCTTCGCTTCGGCGAACGGTCCGTCGGTGACGCGCGGCTTGCCACCTTCGAAGGTGACGCGCGCGCCCATCGACGGCGGATGCAGTCCGTCGAGCGCGAGCAGCACGCCGGCCTTCTGCAGTTCCTCGTTGTATTTCATCATCGAGGCGACGGCCTCCGCGCTCGGCATCGCGCCCGGTTCCGCGCTCTCGTAGCCGCGCGGGATCATCAGCATCATGAATCGCATGTGGATTGCTCCTTGAAGTTCGTGTATTTATCGAGCGTGATCGGTACGCTCACACCTCACGACGAGCAACATGACACGAGATCGACATGCCCGCCCTTAAGCGTTTCTCCCTAGTCGATTGCTGTTGCCTTCGCGACCCGTACGACCAAATAATGTAATCCATTACATCTCGATCGCGGCAAGCGACCAGGCGATGTCAGATACGGTTCGATCACGCGATGAAGTATCGATTGCCGACGTCGCCGAGCGCGCGGGCGTGTCGGTCGCCACGGTTTCGCGCGTGCTCAACGGGCACACGAACGTTCGCGAGACCACGCGCGAAAGAGTGCTCGAAGCGGTCGCGACGAGCGGCTATCGCATCAACGAGCTTGCGCGCAATCTGCGCACGGCGGAAAGCCGCCTGCTGCTCACGATGGTCCCCGACTTCGGCAATCCGTTCTATGCGGCGATCGTGCGCGGCATCGACAGCGTCGCGCGTCAGAACGGCTACTTCATGCTGCTGTGCGATACCGGCGCGGACCCGCTGCGCGAGCGAAGCTATTTCGATCTTCTGCGCGGACGCCGCGCCGACGGCGCCATCTGTCTCGATCCCGCCGCCGTGCAAAAGGCGCTCGCCGAAGAAGCCTCGACGCTGCCGTGGGTCGCGTGCTGCGAGTTCGATCCGGCGGCGGGCGTGCCCTACGTCGGCATCGACAACCATCTCGCGGCGGGCGACGTGGTGCGCTATCTGGTTGGCAAGGGGCATCGGCGCATCGCGCTGATCAACTCGGGGCAGGGCTATCTGTATGGACGTCAGCGGCTCGCGGGCTATCGCGATGCGCTGATGCACGCGGGCATCGAGCCGCGTTCCGAGTGGCTGATCGAGCTCGACAGTCTCGACTACGACGCCGGAGAGCGCGCAGCCGCGCAACTCGCTTCGCTGGGCGATGCGCGCCCGACCGCCGCCTTCGCCGTCTCCGACACGCTCGCCATCGGCGTGATGAACGGCTTTCGCGGCGCGGGCTTCGCCGTGCCGGACGATGTCGCCGTCGTCGGCTTCGACGATATTGCCGTGGCCGCGCACGTCGATCCGCCGCTCACGACCGTCTCCCAGCCGATGCAACTGCTCGGCGAAACCGCCGCCGACCTGCTGCTCAAGCGCCTGCGCGATCCGCGCGCGCATGTGCCGGGCGTGCTGCTGCCGCATCGGCTGATATGCCGAAGGAGCGCGTGACGATGAGCCTCGCCGTGCGCTTTCAGGGCATCGAAAAGCAGTTCGGGCCGGTGCGCGTGCTGCACGGCGTCACCTTCGATCTCGCGCCGGGCCGCATCTATGGATTGCTCGGCGAGAACGGCGCGGGCAAGTCCACGCTGATGAAGATTCTCGCGGGCTATGAACGCGCGAACGCGGGCGAGATTTTCATCGACGAGCGTGAGCGCGGCTTCACGAGTTCGCGCGACGCCGAACATGCGGGCATCGTGCTGATTCACCAGGAACTGAATCTCGCGGATCACCTGAGCATCACGCAGAACATGTTCCTCGGGCACGAGTTGCAGAAGGGCTTCTTTCTCGATGAACCCGCGATGCGCGACGCCGCGCGCGCGCGACTGACCGAAGTCGGACTGCACAAGAATCCGGACACGAAGGTGCGCGATCTGATCGTCGCGGAGAAGCAGCTCGTCGAGATCGCGAAAGCGATGCTGCGCGACGCGCGCCTGCTCATCATGGACGAGCCGACCGCGACGCTGACGCCTTCCGAGACGCAGCGGCTCTTCGGTCTGATGGCGCGTCTGAAGGCTGCGGGCACGACCATCGTCTACATCTCGCACAAGCTCGACGAAGTGGAGCGCGTGACCGACGAAGTGATCGTGATGCGCGACGGCCGCTTCGTCGCGCGCGCGCCGACCGACGAACTCACGCGCCAGCAGATGGCGAATCTGATGGTCGGCCGCGAAGTCTCGGACATGTTCCCCGACAAACCCCTGTTGCCCGACGACGCGCCGGTCGCGTTCGAAGTAGAAGGCGCATCGGTTCCCGGCTGGGCGGACGGCATCGGCTTTTCGGTGCGCAAGGGCGAAGTGTTCGGCTTCGCGGGACTCGTCGGCGCGGGGCGCACGGAGCTCTTCGAAGCGCTCGTCGGCTTGCGTCCGTTGAGCGCCGGGCGCGTCGCGATCGACGGCGAAACGGTCAGGCTCAAAAGTCCGCGCGAAGCGATGAAGCACGGCCTCACGTACCTGAGCGAGGACAGGAAAGGCCGTGGCCTGCACGTCGACATGGCGCTCAAGGACAACCTCACGATGATGACGCTGGAGCGCTACGCGCATCCGCTCATCGATGTGCGCGCGGAACGCGACGCGTTGAAGAGCGCGGTGAAGGATTTCGGCATTCGCACGGGCAACACGTCGATTCGCGCGCGCATGTTATCGGGCGGCAATCAGCAGAAGCTCGCGCTCGCGAAGTTTCTCGATCCCGATCCGCGCGTGATCGTGCTCGATGAACCGACACGCGGCGTCGATGTCGGCGCGAAACGCGATATCTATTTCCTGATTCATCGGCTGGCCGCGCAAGGCCGCGCGGTGATCGTGATTTCGTCCGAACTGATCGAGCTGATCGGCTTGTGTCATCGCGTCGCGGTGATGCGCGCCGGCGAACTGGTCGCGACGCTCGGCATGGATCTTTTGACCGAAGAGAGGTTGATCGCGCATGCGACCGGCACACACTGAAGACACCGAAAGCGAGAGCCGACTCTCCGCGTTCGCGCGCTTTCTGTTCGGCGTCGGGCCACTGATCGGGCTGATCGCGCTGTGTATCGGCGGCACCTTGCTCAACAGCGACTTCGCCACCGTCGACAACGCGATGAACGTGCTCACGCGCACGTCGTTCATCGGCATCATCGCGGTGGGAATGACCTTCGTGATCATCTCCGGCGGCATCGATCTGTCGGTCGGCTCGATGGCCGCGCTGATCGCGGGCAGCATGATCTACATGATGAACGCGCTCATGCAGGGCTTTCATGGCCACGCGGTGCCGCCGCTTCTGATCATCGCGTTCGGCATCGTGCTCGCGCTCGTGCTCGGTGCGCTGTTCGGCTTCGCGCACGGCGTGCTGGTGACCAAAGGGCGCATCGAGCCGTTCATCGTGACGCTCGGCACGCTCGGCATCTTTCGTGCGCTGCTCACATGGCTCGCGGATGGCGGCGCGCTCACGCTCGACAACTCGCTCGTCGACCTGTATGGACCGGTGTACTACGCAAGCCTGCTGCATGTGCCGGTGCCGATCTGGATCTTTCTCATCGTCGCGGCGGGCGGCGCGCTCGTGCTGAATCGCACCGTGTATGGACGACATGTCCAGGCGATCGGTTCGAGCGAACAAGTCGCGCGCTATGCGGCGATTCGCGTGGATCGCGTGAAGATCGTCACGTATGTGTTGCTCGGTCTGTGCGTCGCCGTTGCGACGATCCTGTATGTGCCGCGTTTAGGGTCGGCCACGCCGACGACGGGTCTCCTGTGGGAGCTCGAAGCGATCGCGTCGGTCGTGGTCGGCGGCACCGCGCTGAAAGGCGGCGAAGGGCGCGTGATCGGCACGGTCATCGGTGCGATTCTGCTTTCGGTCATCAACAACATCCTGAATCTCACGAGCATCATCAGCGTGTATCTGAACGCGGCGGTGCAGGGCGCCGTGATCATCCTCGTCGCTTTCTTGCAGCGCGGTCGTCGTTAGCCGGTCATTTCACAAGACTAAGGAGACAGTGTCATGAAGAACATGCTTCGCGCGCTCGGCGCGCTCACGCTCGCGGCCAGTGCGCTCGCCGCTGCTTCGTCGTCCGCCTTCGCCGCCGACAAGGTCGTGCTGGGCGTCGCCATTCCGACCGCGGATCACGGCTTCACGGGCGGCATCGTGTGGTGGGCCAACGAAGCGAAGAAGGAACTGGAGAAGGCGCATCCGGACCTGAAGGTGATCGTGAAGACAGCGGGCACCGCGCCCGAACAGGCAAATCAGTTGCAGGATCTCGTGACCGTCAACAAGATCAACGCGCTCGTGATCTTCCCGCAGGAATCGGCGTCGCTTACGCAACCTGTCGCGCAGGTGAAGAAGAAGGGCGTCTACGTGACGGTGGTCGATCGCGGCCTGACCGACACCAGCGCGCAAGATGCTTACGTCGCCGGCGACAACACTGCGTTCGGCAAGATACCTGCCGAATATCTCGCGAAGGCGCTGAACGGCAAGGGCGATATCGTCGCGCTGCGCGGCATTCCGACGACGCTCGACAACGAGCGCTGGAACGCGTTCGAAGGCGTGATGAAGCAATATCCCGACATCAAGATTCTCGATGCGAAATACGCCAACTGGAATCGCGACGACGCCTTCAAGGTGATGCAGGACTATCTGACGCGCTTCAAGCATATCGATGCCGTGTGGGCCGCCGATGACGACATGATGGTCGGCGTGCTGAAGGCCATCGATCAGGCGAAGCGCACGGACGTGAAGATCGTCTTCGGCGGCGCGGGATCGAAGGAAGCGGTGAAGCGCATCATCGACGACGATCCGCGCGTGAAGGCCGATGTCTCGTATTCGCCGAAGTTCATCTACGACGCGATCAAGCTCACCGCCGAAGCGCGCCTCAAGGGCGACAAGCTGCCGCCGACGACGATCATCCCGTCGGTGCTCATCACGAAGGACAACGCCAAGCAGTTCTATTTCCCGAACTCGCCGTTCTGATGTGCGAAGGCCGTTCATCCGGCCTTCCTTCCCTAGAGGCGAAAGATGAAAACCATCAAAGGCCCGGCGATATTCCTCGCGCAGTTCATGGGCGATCAGGCGCCGTTCGATACGCTCGAAAATCTCGCGTCATGGGCGGCTTCGCTCGGCTATGAGGGCATTCAGGTGCCGGCCGATCCGCGTCTGATCGATCTGGAAAAGGCCGCATCGAGCGATGCGTATTGCGATGACATCCTGCGCACCGTCGACGATGCGGGCGTCGCGATCACCGAGTTGTCGACGCATCTGCAAGGCCAGTTGATCGCGGTGCATCCCGCTTACGACACGCTGTTCGATGGCTTCGCCGCGCCGCATGTGCGCGGCGATCCCGCGGCGCGCACCGGGTGGGCGATCGCGCAGTTGAAGCTCGCGGCGGCCGCGTCGAAGCGGCTGGGCCTCGCCGCGCACGTGACGTTCTCGGGCGCGCTCGCGTGGCCTTATATCTATCCGTGGCCGCAGCGTCCGGCGGGCCTCGTCGAAGCCGCGTTCGACGAACTCGCGAAGCGCTGGCGTCCGATTCTCGACGAGTTCGATCGCGCGGGCATCGACGTGTGCTACGAACTTCATCCGGGCGAAGATCTGCACGACGGCGTCACGTTCGAGCGCTTTCTCGCGGCGGTGGACGATCATCCGCGCGCGAACATCCTGTTCGATCCGAGCCACTTCGTGCTGCAGCAGCTCGATTACCTCGCGTTCATCGATATCTATCATTCGCGCATCAAGGCGTTTCATGTGAAGGACGCGGAGTTCCGGCCGAACGGGAGGCAGGGCGTGTACGGCAGCTATTCCGGATGGGTCGATCGCGCGGGACGCTTCCGTTCGCTCGGCGATGGCCAGATCGACTTCAAGGCGATCTTCTCGAAGATGGCGCAATACGATTTCCCCGGCTGGGCCGTGCTCGAATGGGAATGCGCGTTGAAGCATCCGGAAGACGGCGCGCGAGAAGGCGCGGTGTTCATCCGCGATCACATCATCCGCGTGGCTGAGCGCGCCTTCGATGACTTCGCCGGCAGCGGCGCGAGCCGCGAGCAGATGCGCGGCGTGCTCGGCATCGGAGAGAAGCGATGAATCGTGTGCGGCTCGGCATGGTCGGCGGCGGCGAGGGCGCGTTCATCGGCGCGGTGCATCGGATCGCGGCGCGTCTCGATGACCGGTATGAGCTGGTCGCGGGCGCGTTGTCTTCGGATGCGCGGCGCGCGGCATCGAGCGCGGCGGCGATCGGCCTCGCGCGCAGCTACGACGATTATCGCGAGATGGCGCGCGTCGAGGCGGGACGCTCGGACGGCATCGAGGCCGTGGTGATCGTCACGCCGAATCATCTGCATGCGCCGATCGCCACCGCGTTCCTCGAGGCGGGCATCCACGTGATCTGCGACAAGCCGCTGGCGGTGTCGCTCGATGAAGGCGAGGCGCTCGCGAAACTCGCGCGCGAGAAGGATCGCGTGTTCGCGGTGACTTATACCTATACGGGCTATCCGCTCGTGCGGCACGCGCGCGGCATGGTGCGGCGCGGCCTGCTCGGCGACATTCGCGTCGTGCAGGTCGAGTACGCGCAGGACTGGCTGTCGTTGCCAGTGGAGACGCAGGACAACCGGCAAGCGGCGTGGCGCACCGATCCGGCTCTGGCGGGCCCCGCGGGCTGTCTCGGCGATATCGGCACGCATGCGTATCAGCTCGCCGAGTACGTGACGGGAATGCGGCCCGCGGAGTTATCGGCGGAGGTGACGACCTTCGTGCCGAACCGTCGCGTGGACGATCACGTGCAGGCGATGTTGCGCTACGAGAGCGGCGCGCGCGGCATGTTGTGGGCGAGTCAGGTCGCCGCTGGTGAAGAGAACGCGTTGCGGCTGCGCGTGTATGGGACGAAGGCGGGTATCGCATTCGATCAGCAGAAGCCGAACGAATTGTGGTTCACGCCGATAGGCGGCGCGTCGGAGCGCATCACGCGCGGCCGCGTGCAGAGTGCCGAAGCGCTGCACGCGACGCGCGTGCCGGCGGGGCATCCGGAAGGGTATCTCGAAGCGTTCGCGCAGGTTTATACGGATGCGGCGGCGTGTATCGCGAGCGGGACGACACAGGGGGATGACTGGCTGACGACCGTCGAGGACGGAGTCGCGGGGTTGAGGTTCGTCGCGGCGGTGTTGAGGAGCAGCGGGAGGAATGGGGAGTGGGTGGGCGTGGATTGAAGCGGATGCGTTAGTCGATCACCCACTTTCCTCGCGTCATCGCATCCTCGAGCATGCCAAGGGTCAGTTGCCAGCCGCCGAGTGTTTCCCGGGCTTTTCGGCTGAAGGGCGATGTGAGCAGCGCCCATAGAAACGCGGGCCTGTTGAGCCGGATGAAGGGATAGTAATGGCCGATCTCGAACTCGCTCATGTCGACGCCGAACGTCGTTCCCCAGTCGTTGAGCAGCGCCGAAATCTCGGGTGGATTCAAGTCGAGGTCGTGATACAGGTCGGTCTCGGGCGTGAAGCGATTCCGGCCCAAGAGCGGCTTGCCGATCCTGGCTTCAAAGTAGTCGACGAGCCGCTCCCAGTCTTGCGATTTGGCGACCATTTATAGACGATCCTCCGGTTCCACTATGTCGTTATAGAGATGTACGGAGCGAAACAGAATCGTCGACACATCCGAGGCGAGAAGCACCCAACCAACGCCGGGAATCGCTCGTCCAACGAATGCGCCTAAGTTACGAGTGAACTTGATGCGCAGCATGAAGAGGCTCGAGATCGACGTTACAGTCGGCAAAATCCTGTATTTGATATCGATAGGGAGCATCGTTCTTGAGACGATCGATGCGACCGACGTGCCCTTGACCGCGTCTCTGAATTTCCCGCGAGTCGGAACGAATGGCTGCCCGAGCAGGACCATCGCAATTCCCGTCAGATCGTCCAGGCCGGTTTGCCTATAGGTTTCATCGACCGTGATCAGAAGGAATAGTTCGGCGGGTTCCAGAGCCGTGTGTAAGCCGTATGTATAGCGATTGGTCATATTTATCCGCAGGTCATTCGAAACATCGAAATATTATATTTCGTATAACTAATCAATCGACGCTTGCGATTAAGCAGACTTGTCGCGGCCCGGCGGCAATAAAAAACGCGGCTCCCACAGGAGCCGCGTCTCTCACTACCAGATCGAATCCGCTCGAATCCTCACGCCCAGTTCGCGTGAAAGCTTCCCGCCTTGTCCGTGCGCTCGAACGTATGCGCGCCGAAGAAATCGCGCTGCGCCTGCACGAGATTCGCGGGCAGCCGCTCCGACCGATACGCGTCGAAATAAGCGATCGCCGACGAGAACGCCGGCACCGGAATGCCCGCCTTCACCGCTGCGACGACGACATCGCGCAATGCATCCTGATACTTCGCCGCGATGTCGCTGAAATACGGATCGAGCAGCAGATTCGCGAGCTGCGGATTCGTCTTGTACGCATCGGTGATCTTCTGCAGGAAGCGCGCGCGGATGATGCAGCCCGCCCGGAAGATCTTCGCGATCTCGCCGTAATGCAGATCCCACTTGTACTCTTCCGACGCCGCGCGCAGTTGCGCGAAACCCTGCGCATACGACACGATCTTCGACAGATACAACGCGCGCCGCACCGACTCGACGAACGCCGCGCGGTCGCCGTCGAACTTCGGCGTCGGGCCGCTCAACACCTTGCTCGCCGCCACGCGCTGATCCTTCAGCGACGACAGCACGCGCGCGAACACCGCTTCGGTGATCAAAGGCAGCGGCGCGCCGAGATCGAGCGCGTTCTGGCTCGTCCACTTGCCCGTGCCTTTTTGCGCGGCGCGATCGAGAATCACATCGACGAGATCCTTGCCGGTTTCTTCGTCTTTCTTCGAAAAGATCTTCGACGTGATCTCGATCAGGTAGCTATCCAGTTCGCCCTGATTCCACTCGACATAGACCTTGCCCAGCTCTTCGTTCGACAGACCGGCGACGCGCTTCAGCACGTCATAGCTCTCGGCGATCAGTTGCATGTCGCCGTACTCGATGCCGTTGTGCACCATCTTCACGAAATGGCCCGCGCCGTCCGGGCCCATGTACGCGACGCACGGCTCGCCGTCCGGCGCCTTCGCGGCGATCTCGGTCAGGATCGGCGCGACGAGCTCGTAGGCTTCCTTCTGACCGCCCGGCATGATCGACGGGCCCTTCAGCGCGCCTTCCTCGCCGCCCGACACGCCCGTGCCGATGAAATGCAGGCCCGACTTCGCGAGATCCTGGTTGCGGCGGATGGTGTCGGTGAAATGCGTGTTGCCACCGTCGATGAGAATGTCGCCCTTTTCCAGCAGCGGACGCAGCGAAGCGATGGTGTCGTCGGTGCCGGCGCCGGCCTTCACCATCATCAGAATGCGGCGCGGCTTTTCGAGCGACGCGACGAACTCTTCGAGCGTGTAGGTCGGCACGAGCTTCTTGTCGGGATGCTCGGCCATCAGTTCGTCGGTTTTGGCGCGGCTGCGGTTATAGACCGAAACGGCGTGACCGCGGCTCTCGATGTTCAAGGCCAGATTGCGGCCCATGACGGCGAGGCCTACCACGCCGATAGCTTGTTTGCTCATGCTTGATCTCCGGATGACCGAAGCGTCGCGCGGCTCGTGGCGCGCGGCTTCGGGATGAAAACGTGTCGATGGGGCGGCGCCCGCGCGCGAGAGATCGTCTCCGGATTCGATCGGCGGCGCGATGGGCCGTGCCGTAGTCCGATCGTTTTGCGCGAGCGCAGACCGCCCGAATTTACCACTTTGAGGCGCATCCGGCAGGGGGCACGCCGTGCGATCGAGCGCTGAGCGCGTCGCCGTCATAGAATGGACGCCCGCAACGAGCACGCCGCGAAGGCCATCCGAAACATGCCGTCCGCCCGGCGCGCGCGCAGCCATCATTACTCCGTCTACGTGGTCGAACTGTCGGGCACGGTCTGGAACCAGGCGCGTTTCCGGCGCGCGAATCCGGACTACGTGCCCGGCATGCCGTTCGTCTATGTGGGCATGACGGGCATCGATCCCGACGTGCGGTTCGACAAGCACAAGGCAGGCATTCAGTCGAATCGCTATGTGCGCGAGTTCGGGTTGCGGCTCTTGCCGAATCTGTACGAGATGTACAACCCGATGCCCTACGACGGCGCGCGCGACATGGAAGTCGAACTCGCCATCGGCTTGCGGGAAGCGGGCTACGGCGTCTGGCAGGCGTGAAGCAAGTCTTGAGCAGGCGTGCAAAGGTGCATTCAATCAAAGGGAGCTGGACATGCGGATTCTGGTAGTGGGCGCGGGGGCCATCGGCGGATATTTCGGTGCGCGGCTGCTCGAAGCGGGCCGGGACGTCACCTTTCTCGTGCGCGAGCGTCGGGCCGAGCGGCTGCGCCAGTGCGGCCTGAAAGTGAAGAGCCCGGAAGGCGATCTCGCATTCGCGTGTCCGCCGATGGTGCTCGCGAAGGACATCGACCGTCCTTACGATCTCGTGCTGCTGAGCTGCAAGGCCTACGACCTGCAAGGCGCGATCGATTCGTTCGCGCCGGCCGTCGGTCCCGACACCGCGATCCTGCCGCTCCTGAACGGCATGGGCCATCTGGACGCGCTCGACGCGCGCTTCGACCCGGCGAACGTGCTCGGCGGCCAATGCGTGATCGCCGCGACGCTCGACGCCGAAGGCGAGATCCTGCACCTGAACAACCTGCATTCGATAACCATCGGCGAGCGCGCGGGCGGCCGCTCGCCGCGCATCGAGGCGATCGCTGCGCGACTCGGCGGCGCGGGCTTCGAGCTGAATGTGAGCGAGAACATCCTGCAGTCGATGTGGGACAAATGGGTGTTTCTCGCGACACTCGCGACGGGCACGTGCCTGATGCGCGCGCCCATCGGCGATATTCTCGCGGCGCCGGGCGGCGAGGCGCTGCTCTTTCAGCTTTTCGACGAATGCTGCGGCATCGCCGGCGACCACGCGCACGCGCCCGGCGAGGCGGTCATCGCGCGAGCGCGGGCGTTCTTCTCGGAGCGCGGCTCGCTGATGACCGCGTCGATGCTGCGCGACCTGGAGAATGGCGCGCCGATCGAGGCGGATCATATTGTCGGCGATTTGCTGTCGCGGCGGCGCACGCCGATCCAGGGCGTGTCGGCGCTGGCGGTGGCCTACACGCATCTGAAGGCTTACGAAGCGCGCCGGGCGCGGGCCTGAGCGACATGTCCAGCGATCAAGCGCCCCGGCCCACGGTCGCCGAAATCTTCATCGGCTTTCTGACGCTCGGGCTGACGGCGTTCGGCGGCGCGCTGCCGCTCGCGCGGCGCGAGATCGTCGAGCGCCGCAAATGGCTCGACGCCGACGCGTTCACCGATCTCCTCGGTCTCTGTCAATTTCTGCCCGGCGGCAACGTGATCAATCTGTCGGTGGCTATCGGCATGCGTTTTCGCGGCGTGCCGGGCGCGCTCGCGGGGCTGCTCGGGCTGCTCGTCGGGCCGTCGCTGGTCGTGATCGGGCTCGGCGTGATCTATCAACGCACGCATCAGGATCCGCGCGTCGCGCATCTGTTCGCGGGGCTCGCGGCCGCGGCGGCGGGCCTGCTCGTCGCAATGGCCGTGAAGATCATGTGGCCGTTGCGCCGCAAGCCGGAAGCAGCGATGGTCGCGCTGCTGATGTTCGCGGCGATCGCGATTCTGCGCACGCCGCTTCTGCCGACGATGCTCGTCTTCACGCCGATTTCGGTGTTGATCGCGTGGAAGATGCGCCGATGAAAAACGATCTGCTTTCGCTCGCCGCGATCTTCAGCCAACTGTCGCTGCTCGCATTCGGCGGCGGCAATTCGATCCTGCCGGAGATGCAGCGCCAGGTCGTGCAGGTTCACGAATGGATGTCGAAAGCGGATTTCTCGGCGCTCTTCGCGCTTGCGCAAGCCGCGCCCGGTCCGAACATGATGGTCGTCACGCTGATCGGCTGGCATGTGGCAGGCTGGCCCGGCGTGCTCGTCACGTCGCTGGCGAAGTTCGGGCCGTCGTCGCTCGTGACCATCTGCGCGATGCACGCGTGGGAGCGCTTCAAGGATCGTCCGTGGCGGCGCTTCATCCAACTCGGGCTCGTGCCGATCACGGCGGGCCTCGTCGCCGCGAGCGCACTGCTGATCGCGGAGGCGTCGGACGGAACCTGGGCTTTGACGGGCATCACGGTGCTCGTCGCGCTGGTCTCGTATAAGACGCGGCTGCATCCGCTGTGGCTGCTCGCAGGCGGCGCGCTCGTCGGATTGACCGGTTTCGGGCAATAGGCCTCGCACAAGCGCGCTTTGCGTTTTTTCACAATATCCCGACGTCCGTCCTAATGACATTCGTCATACCGATCTCAAAATATGACAATTCATGCTGTTGACTGATCGGATTTTGATTACGTAGATTTACGCTCCTGTCATTCGGAGAAAATACATCGATTAATCGTTTTCCAATCTAATTAGGATGACTATTATTTTTGGTAAAAATCGGTTCTTTGCTGAAATTTTAAAAGTCTGCCTAAATCCTCTGATATATCTGCGCGTTGAAACTGAGGAGATGTTTTCAATGGCCTTTACCTTTCTTGCGAAACTGTCCCCATTGACTCAGGCGTCGCGTCATGCCGCAACTGGAGCAAGGAAATGAAAATCGGAAGCTTGTCGGTGGTTCCGTCGCTCATATGTCCGGGCACTCCGCTCGACGGTCTTCGCATCGGCGCCGTCATGAAGATCGTGGATTCCGATGCATCGGTGTATGTCAATTTCGTCATTCAGACGCGGGAAGGGCCCCGATACTGCGCCCAGATGGACGCGCGGCGGCGGCGCAACAGAAACGCGCTCTTGCGCATGGCGCTTGAATCCGGGCGGACCGTGATGCTGATCAGCGGAATCAATAGCTATGTGCGAACCGCGGTCATCGGCATGGATCCTCATATGCTCGCCAGTGACAGCGGCCTGCATTGATGTCGTGATCTTTTTCAAAAACAGGAAGGCCCCGTGCAAAGAAAAAATGCTTCATCAAATGTTCCGCTCGTCCGCGGGGGCGTGCTCCTCAAGGATGTCAGAGGCGGGTTTCTTACTCGAATTATCGATTCCAACGAATTCGAAGCGGTCAACTACGTTCTCAGATGCGAGGACGGTTCCTTGTATTGCTGTCAACTGGATATCGCCGTCTATGAAAACAGAAACAATCTTTTAATGATGGCATTCGATTACGGCCTGCCCGTTACGCTCTCCGGCGATGAAAACGGCAATATCACCGGCCTGGCCGTCGCGCGCAGCAATGCGCCGCTGCCGTCCTTGAATTGCGGATTTTTGAAGCTCCAGGACAGCCGCACCGGAATGGTGGTGAGAATAGTCGACAAGAATCAGGGCGCCGCGATCACTTACGTGCTCCAGACGGAGGACGGCGCGCGCTACTGCGTCAACATGTGGCCGAACCAGGATACCTTCGACAATCGAAATGTTCTTTTCATGATGGCTTTGCGGACCAATATGGCGGTGACCGTGAGCGGCGGACTGCATCACGAAGTGACGGCGATCGCGGTCGGATCGTAATATCTGTGTTCTCGCACCGCCTGTCGCGGCAGGCGGGCAGAGTTTCTGCTGAACTCGTCGACACCGAAAAGGAGCAAGGTACGCACGCCATGAGCATGAATATCGAATACGCGAAGACCGCGCCCGAGCGCGCGGAAATCGACGCACTGAGCGGCCCGACGGTCGTCGAGTTCGGCACCGACTGGTGCGGCTTCTGCCGCGCCGCGCAACCGCTGATCGCGCAGGCGTTTCAGGGGCATCGCGCGGTGAAGCACATGAAGATCGAAGACGGCAGCGGCCGCCCGCTCGGCCGTTCGTTCCGCGTGAAGCTCTGGCCGACGCTCGTTTTCATGCTCGGCGGCAAGGAAGTTGCGCGCCTCGTGCGCCCCGGCGATGTCGGCGAAATCCGCGACGCGCTCGCGCTCATCGACGAACCGCTCGCGCAGTAAGCCCCGAACCGAGGGTTATTCCTCGGTGAATGCCTACCTCAAAATTTGTATGATGACCCGATGACCTTACGAGTCTCATCGAGTCACATGTTCGAAAAGATTCCGTCGCGCGCGTTGAGCGATACCGTCGCGCAGCGATTGCAGCAGTTGATCGAGAAGGGCAGTTTCGCCGTGACCGGCAAGCTGCCGACCGAAGCCGTGCTCGCGCAGGAATTCGGCGTGAGCCGCACGGTGATCCGCGAGGCCGTCTCGCGGCTGAAGAACGAAGGCATGGTCGAGCCGCGGCAGGGCAGCGGCGTGTTCATCGTCGAGCGGGCGGGTATCCGGCCGTTGCGCATCGATTACGCGCAGGCCGTCGAGCCGGGCGCGGTCGTGCAGATTCTCGCGCTGCGCCGGGCGATCGAAGCCGAGGTGGCGTCCGAAGCCGCGCTGCGGCGCACCGACGAACACCTCGCCGCCATCGATGACGCGCTCGCGCGTATCGACGAAGCCGTGCGCGAGGGCCGGGACGGCGTCGAGGAGGATGTCGCGTTCCATCGGGAAATCGCGAATGCGACCGGCAATCCCTACTTCCTGAAAACCCTCACCTTTCTGAATCAATATCTCGAAGCCGGCACGCTCGTCACGCGCGGCAACGAAGCGCTTCGAGAAGACTTCATGCGACAGGTGCGCGAGGAGCACGCGGCGATCGTCGAGGCGATCCGCGCGCGCGATCCCGAAGCCGCGCGCGGCGCCGCGCAGACGCATCTCATCAACGCCGCGCGCCGTCTGGCGGAAGCGGGCATCTGTTAAGGATCTGATATGACACGAAACGTGGGAGTCATCGGCCTGGGCGCAATGGGCATGGGCGTCGCGCGCTCGTTGTTGCGCGCGGGCTTCGCGGTGCATGCGTGCGACGTGAGGAAGCCCGTGCTCGATGCGTTCGCCGCCGAGGGCGGCATCGCGTGCGCATCGCCGGCGGAACTGGGCGGCAAGTGCGAGGTCGTGTTGACGGTCGTCGTCAATGCGGCGCAGACGGAGACCGTGCTGTTCGGCGAGAGCGGCGCCGTGACCGCGATGAAGCCCGGCGCCGTCGTGCTCGCGTGCGCGACCGTGTCGCCGCAATTCGCCGCCGATCTCGGCAAGCGCATCGGCGAGAAGGGCGTGCACATGCTCGACGCGCCCTTGTCCGGCGGCGCGGCGAAAGCCAGTTCCGGCGACATGACGATGATGACCTCCGGTCCCGCCGACGCGTACGCCGCCTGCGAGGACGTGCTCGATGCGATCGCGGGCAAGGTCTACCGGCTCGGCGACGCGCACGGCGCGGGCTCGAAGGTCAAGATCATCAACCAGTTGCTCGCGGGCGTGCATATCGCGGCGGCGGCCGAGGCGATGGCGCTCGGCTTGCGCGAAGGCGTCGATCCGGACGCGCTGTACGAGGTCATCACGCACAGCGCGGGCAATTCGTGGATGTTCGAGAACCGCGTGCCGCATATTCTCGCGGGCGATTACACGCCGCTCTCGGCCGTCGATATTTTCGTGAAGGATCTGGGCCTCGTGCTCGACACGGCGCGCACGTCGAAATTCCCGTTGCCGCTGTCGGCGGCGGCGCATCAGATGTTCATGATGGCGTCCACCGCCGGTCACGGCGGCGAGGACGACTCCGCGGTCATCAAGATTTTTCCGGGCATCGAAGTCCCGAAGGGAGCGAAGGAATGACGCAAGCGGCGCAGGCACTGCTCGGCTGTATCGCCGACGATTTCACCGGCGCGACCGATCTCGCGAACATGCTCGTGCGCGGCGGCATGCGCACGGTGCAGACCATCGGCATTCCGGAAGCGGGAACGCGGATCGACACGGACGCGATCGTCGTCGCGCTGAAGTCGCGCACGATTGCCGCGGATGACGCCGTGCGCCAGTCGCTCGACGCGCTCGAATGGCTGCGTGCGCAGGGTTGCCGTCAGTTCTTCTTCAAATACTGCTCGACCTTCGATTCCACCGACCAAGGCAACATCGGGCCGGTCGCGGACGCCTTGCTCGATGCGCTGAAGGACGAATTCACGATCGCGTGCCCCGCGTTCCCCGAGAACGGCCGCACGATCTTTCGCGGCAACCTGTTCGTCGGCGACGTGCTGCTGAACGAATCGGGCATGGAGAATCATCCGCTCACGCCGATGTCCGATCCGAACCTCGTGCGCGTGCTGCAGCGTCAGACCCGATCGAAAGTCGGACTGATTCGCTACGACACGATTGCCAAGGGCGCCGACGCGATCCGCGCGCGCATCGACGAGTTGAAGCGGGAGGGCGTGCGTCTCGCGATCGCGGACGCGGTGTCGGATGCCGATTTGTACGTGCTCGGCGATGCATGCCGCGACCTGAAGCTCATCACGGGCGGATCGGGCATCGCGCTCGGCTTGCCGCAGAATTTCCGCGCGTCGAACCTGCTCGCCCATGCGGAACACGCCGCCGATCTGCCGAAGATCGAAGGCAAATCGGTTGTGCTGGCGGGCAGCGCATCGAAGGCGACGAACGCGCAGGTCGCGTTGTGGCGCGAGTCGAAGCCGAGCTTTCGCATCGATCCGATGGCGTTGTCGCGCGGCGAGCCGGTCGTGCAGAGCGCCGTCGAATTCGCGCGCCGACATGACGAGCCCGTGCTGATCTACGCGACTTCATCGCCTGACGAAGTGAAGGCGGTGCAGAAGGAACTGGGCGTCGAGAAGGCGGGGCATCTGGTCGAAGACGCGCTTGCATCGATCGCGCGGACGTTGCGCGATGACGGCGTGCGCAAGTTCGTCGTGGCGGGAGGCGAGACGTCCGGCGCGGTGGTGCAGGCGCTCGACGTGCGCAGCTTGCGCATCGGCCCGCAGATCGATCCGGGCGTGCCGGCGACGCAATCGATCGGTGCGAAAGACGAAGCGCCGCTCGGCCTCGCGCTCAAGTCCGGCAACTTCGGCACGACCGATTTCTTCGAGAAGGCGTTGAAGGCACTGTGATGGCATCGAACGAAAACTCCATTCGCGAAGAGATTTGCGTCACCGGCGAGAGCCTCTACGCGCGCCGCTACACGGTCGGCAGCGCGGGCAACATCAGCGCGCGGCTCGATGACGGCTGGCTGATCACGCCGACCGACGCGTGCCTCGGGCGTCTCGATCCGAACGACATCGCGAAGGTCGATCTCGAGGGCAATCACGTGTCGGGCTCGCGGCCGTCGAAGACGTTGGCGCTGCATCGCCGCATCTACGAGAACAACGCCGAGGCGCGCGGCGTGGTGCATACGCATTCGACGCATCTCGTCGCGCTGACGCTCGCGGGTGTCTGGAAGAACGACGACGTGCTTCCGCCGATCACCCCGTACTACGTGATGAAGGTTGGCCATGTGCCGCTGATCGCGTACCGCCGTCCCGGCGATGCGGCAGTCGCGGAGGAGGTGGCGGCGCTGGCGTCGAAGGTGCGCGCGGTGCTGCTGGACCGCCTGGGGCCGGTCGTCTGGGAGAAGTCGGTGTCGCAGGCGAGCTATGCGCTGGAGGAACTGGAGGAGACGGCGCAGCTATATCTGTCGATGATGCCGCGCCCGGAGCCACTGCCGGAGGAGGCGATCGAGGATTTGAGGAAGACGTTCGGCGCGAACTGGTAACAAGAAACAAAAAGCACCGAACGGCAGCGCGCAGCGCGGTGCCGGATGAATGATTGCTGAACCAGCGCCCTGAAGTGACAGGCGAGTCAGACCGTGCGCGATCCAAGCCCTGTTCTGCTTGCGGGGGCACTCGCTACAGGCGGACCATTAGGCCAATCGCCTGTGCCGGGGCCGGTGTGAAGTACTTTGGATGGGGATAGCTGCTTTCTTTGGTTACTTTCTTTGCAGCAGCAAAGAAAGTGACTGCCGCCCCGCACAGGGGCAGCACCAATAGACCGACACGAAAACAGGATTTCGCAGAAGCCCGACAGAAACCAGGAGCAAACCGCAAATGCCAAAATTCGCCGCAAACCTGACGATGATGTACCCGGAACACGCGTTCCTCGACCGCTTCGCCGCCGCGGCGAAAGACGGCTTCAAGGCGGTGGAATTCCTGTTCCCCTACGACTATTCAGCGAACGAAATCGAGCAGCGCCTGACCGACAACGCTCTGACGCAAGCGCTTTTCAACGCCCCGCCGGGCGACTGGTCCAAGGGCGAGCGCGGCATCGCCTCGCTGCCGGGACGCGAAGCAGAGTTCAAGGAGAGCGTCGCAAAGGGCCTCGAATACGCCGCCGTGCTGGGCAACAAGAAGCTGCACGTGATGGCCGGCCTGATCGCACCGGATCAGCCGAGAGAGCGACATCGCGCGGTGTATTTGAAGAACCTCGAATACGCAGCGAAAGAAGCGCAGAAAGCCAACATGGGCATCGTGATCGAGCCGATCAACACCCGCGACATTCCCGGCTTCTTCCTGAACCGTCAGGACGACGCACAAGCCATCTGCGACGAAATCGGCGCGCCGAACCTGCAGGTGCAGTTCGACATCTACCACTGCCAGATCGTCGAGGGCGATATCGCGACGAAGTTGAAGCGCGACATGAAGCGCCCGAACGCCGGCATCGGGCACATCCAGATCGCGGGCGTGCCGGAGCGTCACGAGCCGAGCATCGGCGAGCTCAACTATCCGTATCTCTTCGAGCTGATCGATTCGCTCGGCTACGAAGGCTATATCGGTTGTGAATACAAGCCGAAGGCAGGCACGTCCGAAGGCCTCGGCTGGCTCAAACCCTATCTGTGAACAGGAAAGGAAGCGACTCCATGAAGATTCTCATCACCGGCGGCGCGGGTTTCATCGGTCAGCGTCTCGCGAAGCGTCTCCTCGAACGCAACGAACTCAACGGCAAGCCCGTCACTGAACTGGTGCTGCTCGACGTCGCGCGTCCGCACGACGAACGCCTTTTGAGCGACGAGCGCGTGCGCGCCGAAACCGGCGACATCTCCGATCCCGCCGTGCTGCGACGCCATATCGACACGCAGACCGAAGCCATCTTCCATCTCGCGGCGATCGTGAGCGGCCAGGCCGAGGCGGACTTCGATCTCGGGATGAAGATCAACCTCGATGCGTCGCGCGCGCTGCTCGAAGTGTGCCGCGCGGCGGGCCACAAGCCGCGCGTCGTGTTCACGAGCTCGGTCGCGGTGTACGGCGGCGCGCTGCCCGATGTCGTGCAGGACGACACGGCCCTCAATCCGCAATCGTCTTACGGAACGCAGAAGGCGATCGCCGAACTGCTGCTATCGGACTACGCGCGGCGCGGTTTCGTCGATGGCCGCGTGCTGCGCCTGCCGACCATCAGCGTGCGGCCGGGCAAGCCGAACGCGGCGGCTTCGTCGTTCGCGAGCGGCATCATCCGGGAGCCGCTCAACGGCGAGCGCTCGACGTGCCCCGTCGACGGCGACACGCGCCTGTGGCTCCTTTCGCCGAAGAGCGCGGTCGAAGCGCTGATCGCAGGCTGCGAGATCGAGCGCGAGAAGCTCGGATTGAGGCCGGTGATCAATCTGCCGGGATTGTCGGTCAGCGTGAACGAGATGGTCGCGGCGCTGCGCGAGGTGGCGGGCGAGGAAGCCGTGCAACGCATCGACTGGCAGCGCGACGAGCGCATCGAAAAGATCGTGTGCAGCTGGCCGGGGGCGTGGAACACGGCGCGCGCCGATCAGCTCGGGCTTTCGGGCGACAAAAATTTCGCCGACGTGATCCGCGCCTATATCGAGGAAACGCGCGAGGAAACGCGCGCCGACTGACGCCGCTGAATCCCACACTCTGTGTCATCAACCGGGCGTCGCGCGCGCGATGCCCGCGTCCCGCCAGCCTGTCATGCTTACATGTGCATTTCCGGGCTACACTTATCTCTTAAATGTGACGAACGTCGGCCCGGCGCCGCGTGCACCGCGTTGAACCACGAGCGGCCGCAAGCTCGTATCTCCTTCGCTTTCGTGCTTTTTGCGCCTTCGCAGCGCCGGTTTCGCGGCGCGCGTCCGTCGTCCCGTGACCATCCCTTCCCGCGCGGGAGATTCCCATGTTGTTGCATCAGCTAGTCGATCGATTCGGCCCGGCGATCGTTTTCGTCAACGTGATGGGCTCGGCGCTCGGGCTGCCCGTGCCCGCCATGCCGACGATGATCATCGTCGGCGCGTCCATCGCGCTGATGGCCGTCAACGGCGGCGCGTTCTGGCCGCCGCTCGTGGGCGTGCTGTGCGTCGCGGTGGCGGGCGGCGTGCTCGGCGATCTCGTCTGGTTCCAGGGCGGACGCAGGTACGGCGACAAGACGCTCAAGACCATCTGCAAGCTGTCCCTTTCACGCGATACCTGCGTGAAGAAGACCGAGCGCTTTTTCGGACGCTGGGGCGTGCGCATTCTGCTCGTCGCGAAGTTCATCCCCGGCCTTTCGCTCGTTTCCGTGCCGCTCGCGGGCGCGATGGGCGTGAAACTGCGCAGCTTCGTCGCGCACGACGGCGCGGGCATCGCACTGTGGAGCGCGGTCGGGCTGACGGTCGGCGTCATCTTCGCGGCGCAGCTCGAAATGGTCTTCGCGATGATTTCGCAGCTCGGGCGGCAGGCGGTGGTCGTCATCGCGGTGCTGCTCGCGATCTACGTCACCTACCGCTGGTGGCGCCGCCGCGCGCTCATGGCGACGCTGGAGAAAGCGCGCATCACCGTGGACGAGCTGTACGCGCTGATGAACGACGAGCCGCTTCCGGTGATCTTCGATATCCGCTCGCCGGAAAAGCGCATGCTCGATCCGGCCGCGATTCCCGGGTCGCTCTTCGCCGACGAGCGCGATCTTGCGAAGATCATCGAGAACTACGACAAGTCGCGCAAGGTCGTCATCTACTGCTCGTGCCCGAACGAAGTGTCGGCTGCATGGATGGCGAAGACCATGCGCAACGCGGGCTTTCGCGATGTGGTGCCGCTCACCGGCGGACTCGACGCGTGGCGGCTCGCCGGTTTTCATGTCACGACGCTGACCGAATTCGGCGAGCTCGCGGCGAGTTCGCCCGAGGAAGTCGCGGAAATGGCGGCGATGTGCCCCTGGCCCGTGAAATCGGCGGCGGCTTCGTCCGCGGGTCCGGCATCCCTGCATGAAGCTGGTTTTCCACACGGAGATCGCGCATGAGCACAACGCCGCTCAACGAGTCTGGTCAAGGCATGCCGAATGTCGTCGCATGGAGCGCCCGCGAGCCGCTGGAGAACCCGAATCCGAACGTGGTGCCGACCTCCGCCGCCGCGCCCGTGACGAGCGACGACAATGCGCCGTTTTCCCCGCTGGAAACGCGTGCGCATCAGATGTTTCCGCGCCTGACGGACAACGAGATCGAGCGCATGAGCCGCTTCGGCACGGCTGCCCACTGGCGTCGGGGCGAGTGGATGTTCCGCATGGGCGAGACCGGGCGCGGCATGGTCATCGTCCTGAAAGGGCTCGTTCGCGTGACGCGGCGCAACGCGCTCGGGCAGGAGCATCTCGTCGTCGAGCACGGGCCGGGGCATTTTCTCGCGGAAGTGGCGCAGCTTTCGGGCAAGCCGTGTCTCGTCGATGGCATCGCCGCCGACGATGTCGACGGCATCGTGATTCCGCCGGAGCGTCTGCGTGCATTGCTCGTCGCCGAAGCGGAGCTGGGCGAGCGCATCATGCGCGCGCTGATTCTGCGGCGCGTCGGGCTGATCGAAAAAGGCAGCGGGCCGGTGCTGCTCGGCCAGTCGGACGATGGCCGTCTCGTTTCGCTGCAAGGCTTCTTGCGCCGCAATGGTTATCCGCACACGGTGATCGACGCCTGCACCGATCCCGATGCGATTTCGCTGCTCGAACGCATTTCGGCATCGACATCCGATTTCCCGCTCGTGATCTGCCCGGACGGCACGGTGCTGCGCGCCCCCGACGAAAATCAGGTCGCGACGCAACTCGGCTGGCTGCCCGAGTTCGATCCGGCGCATGTCTACGATGTCGCGATCGTCGGCGCGGGACCGGCCGGTCTCGCGACGGCGGTGTACGCGGCGTCCGAGGGCCTGTCGGTCGCCGTGTTCGATTGCCGCGCGCCGGGCGGGCAGGCGGGCGCGAGCTCGCGCATCGAAAACTATCTCGGCTTTCCGACCGGCATCTCCGGTCAGGCGCTCGCCGGTCGCGCGTTCGTGCAGGCGCAGAAATTCGGCGCGCACATCGCGATTCCGACCAAAATCAAGGCGCTGCATTGCGATTGCAGTCCGATCCAGATCGAACTCGAAAACGGCACGCGCGTGACGTCGCAGACGGTCGTGATCGCGTCGGGCGCGGCGTATCGGCGGCCGGGCATTGCCGGACTCGAGCGTTACGAGGGGCACGGCACGTATTACTGGGCCTCGCCGGTCGAGGCGAAGCTGTGCAAGAACTCGGAAGTCGTGCTCGTGGGCGGCGGCAATTCCGCCGGGCAGGCAATCGTGTATCTCGCGACGCATGCGAAGCACGTGCACGTGCTGATTCGCGGCGCGGGGCTCTCGGCGAGCATGTCGCATTATCTGGTCGAGCGCATCGGCTCGTTGCCGAACGTCACGGTACGCACGCATACGCAGATCACCTCGCTCGACGGCGACGGCCGCGCGCTCACCGCCGTCAATTGCCAGTCGCCCGACGGGCCGCTCAAGATCGATTCACGGCATCTGTTTCTCTTCACCGGCGCCGATCCGAATACCGACTGGCTGCGCAACTGCAATGTGAATGTCGATGGCAAGGGCTTCGTGCTGACCGGGCCCGAGGCGCATGAAGGCCGCACCGAGGGCGTCATGGCGCTGGAAACGAGCGTGCCGGGCGTGTTCGCCATCGGCGACGTGCGTTCGAGTTCCACCAAGCGCGTCGCGGCGGCGGTGGGCGAGGGCGCGGCGGTCGTCTCGCAGATTCACGGGTTGCTCGCGAAGCGCGAGGCGTTGGGCGTGCCGGTGCGATAGATGCGCGATGTGCCGGAGAACGAAGGCGGCCACTCGATAGTGGCCGTCTTTATTTCCGGTGTCTCGCGATTCGCGCGACATTCCGCCTCAGTTGCAAAATAGTGTTTAAAGCCGCGCCGGTATTGGTGTTTTCGGCGGCCATTATTGAGCTTCAAGAAATTTGACCCTCCGCATTCAATCATTTCGTCGTGTTTGACTTGCCCGTGCCTATAATCGGTTGGAAGCTCAGTTGAATACCGGCGCAGGCTGATTTCAGGTAGTGGAAATTCAATGATTGTTTGAATGGTGGAATTGGATTATTTCGAATTCCTCATGGGATCGCGCGTATTTAGCATGGCGAATCGATTCGATTAATTTGACGAAGAAGAGGAGTATGCCGTGAATCAAAAACATTTTCGTGCCGAACCTTTCGATCTGGCTTTCGAGCCGCAGCGCACTGCGCTCGTCATGATCGACATGCAACGCGACTTCGTCGAGCCCGGCGGATTCGGCGAGGCGCTGGGCAACGACGTATCGCTCGTGCGCACGGCGATCGAGCCATGCAAGCGCGTGCTGGCGGCGGCGCGCGAAGCGGGCATGCTCGTCATTCATACCCGCGAGGGGCATCGCGCCGATCTGACCGATTGCCCGCCGGCGAAGCTCACGCGCGGCGGCAAGACGTTCATCGGCACCGACGGCCCGATGGGCCGGATCCTCGTGCGCGGCGAGAAGGGTCACAACCTGATTCCGGAACTGTATCCGGTCGCGGGCGAGCCGGTCATCGACAAGCCGGGCAAGGGCGCATTCTATGAAACCGACCTGCATCTCATCCTGAAGAATCGCGGCATCCGCACGCTGATCGTGTGCGGCGTGACGACCGAAGTGTGCGTGACGACGACGGTGCGCGAAGCCAACGATCGCGGCTTCGAATGCATCGTGCCGCAGGACTGCGTGGGTTCGTATTTCCCGGCGTTCCAGAAGTCCGCGCTGGAGATGATCAAGGCGCAAGGCGCGATTTTCGGCTGGGTCAGCGACGCCGGCGCGGTCGTCGAGGCGCTGCGCGGCTGAGCGTGGGCATGAGCCCGATTGTGCTGCGGGCCCGAGCATCGGCCATCTGACGCAGCCGGGCTCATCGCGCGCCGGGAAGTACGCGGCGCGCGGCAGTTTCAATCACGCGCTCGATCTCGTCACGCACGCTCGACGGACATTTCTCCGTGCCGGTCGATCGAATTATCGCGATGACATCGAATGCGGACGATAAAGCGGATAGCGAAAAAGCCGCCGATGCCGTGATGCGCCCGCGCGCGTCATTGGGCGTGCATGGTCCCGGCGGCATTTTGCACGGCATGCGCGCATCGCAGGAATTGTTTCGAATGCGCGAAGCGAAATGATTATTCGGCGCATCGGCCTGACAGTAATCGCGATTTCGTTTTCAGGCGCCGGCAATGACGCCGACGAGGCGTCGAATCACATTTGAAGCATGGAGAGGCGCAATGGCCATCAAAATCGAAATATTCAAGAATCTGTATCAGGACTCGGTTTCCCTGATGCAGATTTCGGCGCAAATCGGCAAGCTGCCCGGCGTCGAACAGGCGTCCGTCGTCATGGGCACGCCGTCCAATCTTGCGCAGCTCGCGGACGCCGGGCTCGGCGACGAAGTAAAGGCAAGCCCGAACGATCTGGTCATCGCCGTGCGCGGCGACGACACCGCCTGCGCGGAAGCGCTGAAGCTCGCGAACGAGCGCCTGAGCGCGCGCGCGGCGAGCCCCGACACGCAGACGAGCGAAGCGCTCAAGGCCAGCAGCCTCGCGATGGCCTGCGAAGAGGAGCCGGCTTCGAACCTCGCGCTCATCTCGGTGCCGGGCGATTACGCGGCGGCCGAAGCCATCAAGGCGCTGCAAC
Source organism: Caballeronia sp. J97 (assembly GCF_905220305.1). Classification (NCBI taxonomy): domain Bacteria; kingdom Pseudomonadati; phylum Pseudomonadota; class Betaproteobacteria; order Burkholderiales; family Burkholderiaceae; genus Caballeronia; species Caballeronia sp. J97. The sequence continues at coordinate 72,668 of NZ_CAJMZL010000031.1, forward strand.
TCGGCATGAACGTCATGCTTTTCAGCGACAACGTCGGTATGGAGCAGGAAAAGGCCATCAAGACGCTCGCGCGCGAGAAGCGCCTCATCGTGATGGGCCCGGACTGTGGCACGGCCATCGTCAACGGCATGCCGCTCGGCTTCGCCAACGTGGTGCGGCGCGGCGGCATCGGCGTCGTCGGCGCATCGGGCACGGGTCTGCAGGAAGTCACCTGCCGCATCGACCAGCTCGGCGCGGGCATCTCGCAGGCGCTCGGCACGGGCGGACACGATCTGCACGAGGACATCGGCGGCATCTCGATGCAATTCGGCCTCGACGCGCTCGCGGAAGATCAGGACACGCGCGTGATCGTGCTCATCTCGAAGCCGCCGGCGCGCGCGGTGGCGGAGCGCATTCTCGAGCGCGCGCAGAAGGCGGGCAAGCCCGTCGTCGTGAATTTTCTGGGCGCCGCCGAAGACGACGTGCGCGTGCCGGGCATCACGCCCGCGTTCACGCTCGCCGATGCCGCGCAATTCGCCGTCGCGTTGCTGAACGGCGCGCCGCTGCCCGCGAGCATCGCGCGCGTGGACCCGCGAGACGAGGCGGCGCTCGCCAAAGCAAGCGAAACGCTCGGTGCGCGCCGCAAGTTCATTCGCGGCGTATTCGCGGGCGGCACGTTCTGCTACGAGAGCCAGTTGCTGTGCAAGGCGCAAGGCTTCGCCGCCAGTTCGAACACGCCGGTGAAAGGCAACGCGAAGCTCGCGGATATCTGGACGAGCACGGGCCACACGATCGTCGACATGGGCGATGACGATTTCACGCGCGGCCGTCCCCATCCGATGATCGATCCGACCTTGCGCGACGAGCGCGTGCAGGCCGAGATGCTCGACCCCGAGACGGCCGTCGTCCTGTTCGATCTCGTGCTCGGCTACGGCGCGGCGGACGAACCGGCGCACGGCCTCATCTCGATGCTCGCGCAAGTCCGCGCGCAGGCGCCGGGGCGCGATCTTCCGCTCCTCATCGCGCATGTGTGCGGCACGCAGGCCGATCCGCAAGTCAGAAGCCGACAGATCGATGCGCTCTCCGAGGCCGGCGTGATGGTCGCCGGCTGCAACGCCGAGGCCGCGTTGTGGGCGAGCCGCGTCGCCAGCCTTCAGGCTCGACGCCACGCATAAACAAGGAGCAAAAGAATGAACCGATTGTTTGGGCAGCCACTGAAAGTGGTGAACTGCGGGCTCGCGAGCTTCGCCGACAATCTGCGTCTCGCGGGCGGCGAGGTCAGTCACGTCAACTGGCAGCCGCCCGCCCTCGGCGATGTCGCCGCGGGACTGGATCTCGCCTGGCTGATGCGTCATCCGCTCGTCGAGCAGGCCAACGAAACCGCCTTCGCGCGCTATCTCGAAGCGCAGCCCGTGCTCGCCGATGTCGTCACGGCGTCCGATGCGATCAGCGCGATGAGCGCGCGCAAGCTGATTCTCCACTCCGGTCCGCCGATCGCGTGGGCGAACATGTGCGGGCCGGTGAAGGGCGCGATCATCGGCGCGGTGATGCTCGAAGGCTGGGCGGCGGATCACGGCGCGGCCGAGCGCCTGATTCTCGACGGCAAGGTCGAACTGGAACCGTGCCATCACCATCATGCGGTCGGTCCGATGGCCGGGATCATCAGCCCGTCGATGCCGCTTTTCGTCGTCGAGAACAAGACCAGCGGGCATCGGACATACAGCAACCTGAACGAAGGCCTCGGCAAGGTGTTGCGCTTCGGCGCGAACAGTACCGAAGTGCTCGATCGCCTGCGCTGGATGAAGTCGACGCTCGCGCCCGCGCTGAAGGCGGCGCTCGCGGTTTCCGGCGAGATCGAGCTGAAGCCGCTGATGGCGCAGGCGCTGCACATGGGCGATGAAGTCCACAACCGCAACAGCGCGGCCACCGGGCTCTTCATCAAGCGCATCGTGCCGGCGCTGCTCGGCACGCCGTTGCCGCTCGCGCAGATCCGGGATGTGAGCGCGGCGATCATCGCCAACGATCACTTCTTCCTCAACATTTCGATGGCCGCGTGCAAGGCCATGATGGACGCCGCCGCCGGCGTGCCCTTCAGCTCGATGGTCACGGTGATGGCGCGCAACGGCGTGAACTTCGGTATCCGCGTGTCGGGCACCGGCGATCAATGGTTTCAGGCGAAGGCCAATCCTGTCGAGGGCCTGTTCTTCCCGGGCTATGGCGTGGCCGATGCAGCCGCGGATCTCGGCGACAGCGCGATCACGGAGACGGCCGGCGTGGGCGGCTTCGCGATGGCGTCCTCGCCGGCGATCGTGAAGTTCGTCGGCGGCACGCCCGCCGATGCGACCGCGAACAGCCGCCGCATGCAGGCCATCACGCTCGGCGGCAATCCGGCGTTCACGCTGCCCGCGCTCAATTTCGCGCCGACCGCCGCGGGCATCGACGCGCGCAAGGTGGCCGATCGCGGCATCCTGCCGGTCATCAATACGGGCATCGCGCACAAGGACGCGGGCGTCGGTCAGATCGGCGCGGGCATCACGACAGCGCCGATGGAGTGCTTCGTCGAAGCCATCCGCGCGCTGGCCGGAACAGTGAAACAACACAGCGGACAAGCATCATGACAAATCGAAAACCTCTGGCAGTGGTCGCCGTGGGCGGCAATGCGCTCATTCGCGACGATCGTCATCTGAGCATTCCCGACCAGTACGAAGCGGTGACCGAGAGCGCGACGCACATCGCGGACATGATCGAGGCGGGATGGAACGTCGTGCTCACGCATGGCAACGGTCCGCAAGTCGGCTTCATCCTGCGGCGCTCCGAACTGGCCGCACAGGAAGTCGCGCCCGTGCCGCTCGACTATGCGGTGGGCGATACGCAAGGCGCGATCGGCTACATGTTCCAGAAGGCGCTCACCAACGAACTGAGCCGGCGCGGGATCGCGCGGCGCGTCGTCGCCGTGGTGACGCAGACGCGCGTCAGCGACGACGATCCCGCGTTCGGCAATCCGAGCAAGCCGGTCGGCGCGTTTCTCGACGAAGCGACCGCGAGGAAGCGCGAGGACGAGCTCGGCTGGACCCTGATGGAAGACGCGGGACGGGGCTGGCGGCGCACGGTGCCGTCGCCGGAGCCGCTCGAGATCATCGAGCGCGATGTCATCGCGAACTTGCTCGCGCAGGGCTGCATCGTGATCGCCTGCGGCGGCGGCGGCATTCCGGTGGTGCGCAAGAATGGCACGCTGTCGGGCGTCGAAGCGGTGATCGACAAGGATCTTGCGTCGGCATTGCTGGCCCAGCAACTGAAAGCGGACCTCCTGCTCATTCCGACCGGCGTCGAGCAGGTCGCGGTGAACTTCGGCACGCCGCAGCAGCGCTGGCTCGACACGATGAGCGTGAGCGAAGCGCGCGATCTCATCGCGCAAGGACAGTTCGGCGCGGGCAGCATGCTGCCGAAGGTGGAGGCGATCCTGCGCTTCGTATCGCACACAGGGCCGGACGGGCACACGGGCGAAGGGCTCATCACGAGTCCGGCGGCGATCAAGCCGGCGCTCGAACATCGCACGGGAACATGGATCACGCCGTGATCGCGCAACAATCCAAAGACAATTTAGGAGAACGATTCACATGAACGATAAAACCCTGCTCGCGGTGAACGGCACGCTGATGCGCGGTCTCGGGCTGAATCACAACATGATCGCCGCGCAAGGTGAATTCGTGCGCGAGGACCGCACGGACGCGTGCTATCGCATCTGGAGCATCGGCGATCGCCATCCCGGCATGTTGCGCGTGAAGAGCGGCGGCGTGGCCGTATCGCTCGAAGTCTGGGAATTGCCGATGGCCAATCTCGGCGCGCTGCTGTTGAGCGAACCCGCGGGCCTTTCGATCGGCAAGGTCGTGCTCGCCGACGGCAGCGAAGTGCTCGGCGTGCTCGCCGAACCGTGGCTCGTCGAAGGACAGAAGGAAATCACCGCGTCCGGCGGATGGCGCGAATACACCGGTCACTACTACTCGCCCTGAATCGGTCCGGGCATCAGTCAAAGGAACTGTCATGAGCAATTCAAACGAGAGCCGGGCAAGCGCTGCGTCCGGCACCGCGCCGGGCTACCGCATCGCGATGATTCTGCTCGGCATCGCCGTCACGCCGGTGTTGCTGTCTTCGTCGAGTCTCGGCAACCAGATGTCGAACGGCGACCTCATCAAGGTCGTCGGCATCGGCAGCCTGATTCTCGCGATCCTCGCGTCGGTCACGATTTCGGTCGGCGAGAAGGCGCGTCTGCCGACGTATGGCATCGTGAAGTATCCGTTCGGCGAGAAGGGCGCGATCGCGATCAACGTGCTGCTGGCGATCAGTCTGTTCGGATGGATCGCCGTCACTGCGAACATGTTCGGCCATTCGGTCGCCGATCTGCTTGCGCAACATGGCCTGCATGTGCCCGTGCCGCTGCTCGTCGCGCTCGGCTGCGTGATCTTCGTCGCGTCCACCGCGTTCGGCTTCGAAGTGCTCGGCAAGGTCGCGCAGTTCGCCGTGCCGGTCATCGCGCTGATGCTGTGCTATATCGTGCGCGTCGCGCTCACCGGTCAGGCGCCGGGCTTCGACATGACGACCGGCATGCCGATGGGCGTGGCGGTGTCGACGGTCGTCGGCACGATCATCGTGCTGGTCGCGACCTTGCCCGACTTCGGCAGCTTCACACATGACCGCAAGCATGCGGTGGGCGGCGCGCTGCTCGCGTTTCTGATCGCGTATCCGCTGCTCTACTGGGCCGGCGCGACGCCAAGCGTGCTGACCGGCAAGAGCTCGCTGCTCACCGCGATGGCCGTGTTCGGCGCGACCTTGCCCGCGGCATTGCTGCTCATTTTCGCGACCGTCACCGGCAATGCGGGAAACATGTTCCAGGGCACGCTCGTCACATCGACGCTGCTCACGCGCTTTCCGAAGTGGCAGATCACGGTTGCGCTGGGCGTGCTGGCGGCGATCGTCGGCAGCATGAACATCATGTCGTGGTTCATTCCGTTCCTGCTTTTCCTCGGCATCGCGACGCCGCCTGTCGCGGGCATCTATATCGCGGATTTCGTGATGTACCGACGCGCCGGATACGATGCCGCGGCGCTCGCTCGCGAGCCGCAGGTCAAGTTCATGACGTTCGTTGCATGGATCCTCGGATCGCTGACGGGTTTCGCGACGGTGAAGGGCATGTTCACGGTCACGTCGATACCGTCGCTCGATTCGATTCTCGTTGCGTGCATCGGCTACATGATCCTGAGCCGGATCGCGCCGGCGAGCGGCACGGTCAAGCACTCGGGCCATTGACGCGAAGACGTGAGCGAGGCGCGCGGCGTCGCCGTGCGCCTGATTCGTGCGGGAGAAAAACATTCATGTGGAATCAGGCTCGATGTTCACTTCGGACGAAAGCATCCGGATAGTCCGGTTGGTCGCGCAGCATCAAAGCATCACGGCCGCTGCCGAACGCTTGAACAAGGTGCCGTCGGCGGTCAGCTACACAGTCAGAAAGCTCGAAGAGTCGTTCGGCGCGAAGCTGTTCGAGCGCCGCGGCTGCTATATCCGGCTCACCGAGGCCGGCGAGTATTTCATCGCGCACAGCAAGGCGATTCTCGACGATCTGCAGGCGCTCAAATGCAATCTCGCCATCGTTCAAGGCGGCATCGAGCCGGAGCTCACGGTAGCCGTCAACAACATCGTGCCGCGCGATGCGCTCATCCAGTTTGTGTGCGATCTGGAGCAGGCGTATCCGACGACGCGCGTCACGATCCGGCAGGAGGTCTACAACGGATGCTGGGATGCGCTCTACGCCAACAAGGCGGATATCGTCGTCGGCGCGCCGCACTTCGTGCCGAAGACAGACGGCATCACCAGCGTTGCGCTCGGCAATCTCGCGTGGGACTTTCTCGTGGGCACGGGTCATCCGCTCGCGGACGCCCGACATATCCTGCAAAGCGCGGAACTGCGCAAGTACCCGGCGGTATGCATCAAGGACACGTCGATCGATCTCGATTCGATGCATGCTTGGCTTCTCGAAGGACAGAAGCCGATCTTCGTTCCGGACTTCTCGACGGCCGTGAGAATCATCGCGCGCAACGTCGCGATCGGCTATGTGCCTGCCCACATCCGCGCGGCATTCGGCGACGCAGAGCTCGTCAGTAAGTCGATCCAGGAGCAGAAGCATGCGACGCGCCTCTTCCTCGCGCATCGTTCGGACGGTGTCGGCAAGGTGAGAGCATGGTGCGTCGACTATCTGCTTCAGCCGGAATTCAGGGCGTGGTTGTGCGGCGATCGCGAGCGGGCTGCGCCTCATCGGGAAAGCGCAAGGTGAATTCGATCCATCCATCGTGCGTGCAGGTGGCGGATGCGCTGCCGCCATGCAAACGCATGATCGCGTGAACGATCGACAGGCCGAGCCCGCTCGATTCGGTGAACTCGCTGCGCGCCGCATCGCCGCGATAGAAGCGGTCGAAAAGCTTCGCGAGCTCTTCGTCTTCGATGCGCGCGCCGCGATTGCCCACGACGATGCGCGCGCCTTGCTCATCCGCGTGTCCGGAGAGTCGCACCACCGTGCCCGCCGTCGCATAGCGGACCGCATTCACGACGACATTGCCGATCGCCCTCCGGCACATGATTGCGTTCGCCGCCATCGTGCCGTCGGCGTCGATATCGAACGTGATGCGGCGCTCATCGGCGATGCCTTCGAAGTAAGCGCCGATGGTCTCGAGTTCCTCGCGAATATCGAGCCGTTCGCGCTCGATGGGTTGCCGCTCGTGATCCGCCTGCGCCAGAAACAGGATGTTCTGCGCGATGCGCGCGAGCCGCTCCAGTTCTTCGAGATTCGATTCGAGCACGCTGCGATACTCCGCGACGCTGCGCTCGTGCGCGAGCGTGACCTGCGTTTCGCCGATCAACACGCCGATCGGCGTGCGCAGTTCATGCGCGAGGTCGGCGGAGAATTGCAGCAGGCGTTCGTAGCCGTGCTCCAATCGATCGAGCATCGCATTGAACGATGCCGCGAGGCTCTGCAATTCGGCGGGCGCCTGCGCGACATCGAGCCGCGCGGACAATCGATTCGGCGTGATTTCGGCGGCCTTGTCGGCCATCGATCTGAGCGGCATGAGGCCGCGGCTCGTGACCCAGTAAGCGAGCACCAGCGTGACGAGCACCGCGCCGATCACGTTGATCCACACGCGTTGCAGATACACCGACAGCACGATCGCTTCCTGCGTCATCACGTGTGCCGCGATGATCTCCACGACTTCGCCGTTCTCGCCGATGCGCGCCTGCGCGCCGACCCAGCGCATGCGCACGCCATCGGCACGCGAGCCTTCGTAGAGATCGTCGAGTCCGATGGGCCGCGTGACCGGCACGATCTCCAGCGGCGGTAGCGGCATCTGTTCCGGATTGACGTTGATGAACGGCGCGGCGCCGGCGCGTCGAAACAGAATGACGTCCTGACGGTCGCCGAGCATCGTTTCGAACAGCTTGGGGCGCGCTTCGATTTCCTTGATCGTGTAGAGATCGTGCAGCAGCGAGCGGAAGTGCTCGACACGTCCTATCAACTGATAGTCCGCGCGCGTGGACAACGCGCGATTCGTCGCGTGATAGAGCGACGCGCCGACCATGCCGACCACGACGCACACGATCACCGCGAACGAAAGCGCAATACGTACCGCCAGCGAACGCGAAGCCCGGTTCAAGGATTCTCCCCGAACGAATAGCCGATGCTGCGCACGGTATGGATCAGCTTCAGATCGAACGGGTTGTCGATCTTCGCGCGCAGCCGCTTCACCGCGACATCGACGACATTGGTGTCGCTGTCGAAGTTCATGTCCCATACTTCCGACGCGATCAGCGTGCGCGACAGCGCCTCGCCCTGATGCTTGCAAAAGAGATGCAGAAGCGCGAACTCCTTGTTCGTCAGCACGATGTCGATGCCCTTGCGCGTCACCTTGCGGCGCAGGACGTCGACATGCAGGTCCGCGACCTGAAACGTGTCCGATTCGCGCATCACGCCGCGCCGCAGCAGCGTGCGGATGCGCAGCACGAGTTCGGTGAAGGAAAACGGCTTGACGAGATAATCGTCCGCGCCGAGTTCGAGTCCGTGAATGCGATCCGTCACGTGATCGCGCGCGGTGAGAAAAATGACAGGCAGGTCACGCTTCGCGCGCAACGCCGACATCACCTGCCAGCCGTCGATGCCGGGCAGCATCACGTCGAGCACGATCAGCTCGTAGGGGTTCGCGAGCGCCTGATGCAGTCCGTCCGTGCCGTTGCGCACGAGCTCGACCTGATAACCGGACTCGATGAGCCCTTTTTTCAGGTAGTCGCCGGTCTTGCGATCGTCTTCGATAACGAGGATGGTCATGCTGGTGCTGCATTCGATGGATTGACGACATTCTAGCCAGAGCGTGCGCGTCCCTCGCCAAAGATGACAAAAAAGTCATCGAGAGGTCATCGATCGATCAGCGGCGCGTCGCTACCATGCCGAGCAAATGTTCAACGGAAGCGCGAGGCTCGACGACGTGCAAGTACACCCTTTATGGCTGCGCATCACGCACTGGCTCAACGCGCTCGCCGTGTTGATCATGGTGACGAGCGGCTGGCAGATCTACAACGCATCGCCGATTTTCAAGTCCCTGACTTTCTCGTCCGCGCTCACGCTGGGCGGCTGGCTCGGCGGCGCGCTGCAATGGCATTTCGCGGCGATGTGGCTGCTGGTCGCGAACTTCTTCGTGTATGTCGCGATGAATCTCCTGACGGGCCGGTTGCACCGCCGCATGCTTCCGCTTTCCGTCAGGAGCATCGTCACGGATGCTCTTGCCGCGTTGCGCGGCAAGCTCGGGCACGACGATCTCACGCATTACAACGCCGTCCAGAAGCTCGCGTATCTCGCGGTGATCGTGGACATCGTGATCGTGATCCTGTCGGGACTCGCCGTGTGGAAGTCGGTGCAGTTTCCGTTGTTTCGCACGCTGATGGGCGGCTACGACAACGCTCGCGTCGTGCATTTCTTCGGCATGAGCTTTCTGGCCGCGTTCTTCGTGGTGCATGTCGCGATGGTCGCGCTCGTGCCGCGCTCGCTCGTGCTGATGATTCGAGGTCGTTGAGCCATGTCGCTGAAGCTATTCAAACCGAGACCCGATGCCGATCTCATCATCAAGGAAGCGGCGAAGGAATTAAAGGCGCCTGCGCGTCGTTTATTCGGCAAGCGCATTCTTTCGCTCGGAGGCCTGGCGATGCTGTCCGGCTGCAACATCACCGACGACAAATCGGTCAACGCCATGTTGCGCCGCATCTCGTTCTTCAACGACGATGTGCAGGCGCTTCTGTTCGACCCGAACAAGCTCGCGCCGACGTATCCCGAGTCGATGATCACGCGCCCGTTTCCGTTCAACGCGTTCTATGACATCGATGAAGTGCCCGAGGTCGATCCGTCGACGTACAAGCTGGAGATCGGCGGACTCGTCAAGGGCAAGCGCGTCTGGACGCTCGACGAGTTGCACGCGATGCCGCAGGAGAGCCAGGTGACACGGCATATCTGCATCGAAGGCTGGAGCGCGATCGGCAAATGGGGCGGCGTGCGCTTCGCGCATTTTCTCGCCCGCGCGGGCGCCGATACGAGCGCGAAGTACGTGGCCTTCCATTGCGCGGACAACTACTCGACGAGCATCGACATGCCGACCGCGCTGCACGCACAGACGCTGCTCACGCTCACGTATGACGGCCAGATCCTGCCACCGAAATACGGCTTTCCGATGAAGCTGCGCATGCCGACCAAGCTCGGCTACAAGAACCCGAAGCACATCGTCGCGATCACCGTGACGAACGAATACCCCGGCGGCTATTGGGAGAACCAGGGCTATAACTGGTTCGGTGGGTCCTGAGCCTTTGCTTTCATCACTCGAAGGAGATTGCATGTCGATTCGAATCAAACTCGGCGTGAGCGTCATGACGCTCGTACTCGCATCCGCGGCCCTGGCTCAGACGCCCGCCGCCAAACCCGCGCGCATTCGCGGCGATATCGTTTCGCTGTCGGGCGATACGCTCACCGTCCATCGACGCAGCGGCGACACCGTGAAGATCGCGGTCAAATCGGACACGCCCGTCACCGCGTTGAGGAACATCAAGCTGCAGGACATCAAGCCGGGCTCGTTCGTCGGCACGGCGGCGACCACTGGCACGGACGGCAAGCTCACCGCGACCGAAGTGCTCGTGTTCCCGGAGTCCGCGCGCGGCACGGGCGAAGGCCACTATGCGTGGGACCTCGGCCCGGCAAGCTCGATGACCAACGCGAACGTGGATCAGGTCGTGCAAGGCACGAGCGGGCGCGACCTGAAGCTGTCGTACAAAGGCGGATCGAACTCGGTGACGGTGCCGGAAAACGTGCCCGTCGTGACCTTCGCGCCCGCGACGCATGACGACCTGAAGCCGGGCAAGAAGGTGTTCGTCGTCGCGAGTCCGGCGGGGTCGGACTTCGCGGCGCAGCGTATCGTCGTGGAGAAGGATGGCGTCGCGCCGCCGATGTAAGCGCAACGCGGCGAAGCCATGCACGCGCCCGCGGGTCGTCGACCGCGGGCTTTCGTCATTTCAGCGACCTGCGGATGTGCCCGAACATACGGCTTGCCATCATGTCATGCCATTCGATCTGCGAGTATCGATTGAACATCGCGTATCGGCAGATTGTGCGCGTTCGGGATAACATGCCCGTTTGCGTCAGTTGACCGTGCGCAACGTAACGTAAGGCCACGCCCCTCGTAAGGAGACATGCATGAGTATCACTCGTTCCGACCTTCCCGCCTATCCGAATACCCGGCTTTATATCGACGGCGCCTGGCGCGACGGCTCTCGCGACACCGCCGTGATCAATCCGGCGAACGAAGCCGAGATCGGCCGTCTCGCGCTCGCGGGCGAAGCCGAGCTTTCGCTCGCAGCCGAGGCCGCCGCACGCGGTTTCAAGGAATGGCGCAAGGTTTCGCCCTACGAGCGCAGCAAGCTGATGCGCCGCGCGGCGCAGAATATCCGCGAACGCGCGGAGCAGATCGCCGCCATCATGACGATGGAACAGGGCAAGCCGTTCGGCGAGGCGCGCATCGAAACGCTGTCGGCCGCGGACATCATCGAATGGTTCGCGGAAGAAGGGCGCCGCACGTATGGCCGTGTGATTCCGTCGCGCACGGATGCAGTGCGCCAGATCGTCACGCGTGAGCCGGTCGGTCCGGTCGCCGCCTTCACACCGTGGAATTTCCCCATCAATCAGGCAGTGCGCAAGGTTTCGGCCGCGCTCGCGTCGGGCTGCTCGGTCGTGCTGAAAGGCCCCGAAGAAACGCCCGCGAGCTGCGCGGCGCTCGTGCAGGCCTATGCCGATGCGGGTTTGCCCGCCGGCGTGCTGAATCTGGTTTTCGGCGTGCCCGCCGATGTCTCGAAGTATCTGATCGCGCATCCCGCGATCCGCAAGATTTCGTTCACCGGTTCGACGCCGGTCGGCAAGCTGCTCGCGTCGCTCGCGGGCGAGCACATGAAGCGCGTCACGATGGAGCTGGGCGGCCACGCGCCGGCCATCGTGTTCAAGGACGCCGACATTCCTCGCGCCGCGAAGATGCTCGCGTCGGCGAAATTCCGCAATGCGGGTCAGGTGTGCATTTCGCCGACGCGCTTTCTCGTCGAAGAAGCCGCATACGACGAGTTCGTGCAGCACTTCGTCGCCACCGCGAACGCCGTGAAGGTCGGCAACGGCCTCGACGATGGCGTGCAGATGGGTCCGCTCGCGAACGGCCGCCGTCTCGAAGCGATGGAACGCCTCGTCGCCGATGCGCGCGAGCATGGGGCGAAAGTGTTGACGGGCGGCGAGCGCATCGGACGCGAAGGCTACTTCTTCGCACCGACCGTGCTTACCGATGTGCCGCTCGCAGCGCGCATCATGACCGAAGAGCCGTTCGGCCCGATCGCGCCGATCGCGTCGTTCAAATCGTACGACGAGGTGATCGCGGAGGCGAATCGCCTGCCTTACGGGCTCGCGGCTTACGCTTACACGCGCTCGGCGGCGACGTCGGCGGCGGTGTCGGACGATATCGAAAGCGGCATGCTCTCCATCAATCATCACGGACTCGCCTTGCCGGAGACGCCGTTCGGCGGCGTGAAGGATTCGGGCTACGGTTCCGAGGGCGGCAGCGAGGCGATGGAAGCGTATCTCGTCACGAAGTTCGTGACCGAGCATCGTTGATTCGCGAGTCGGAAGGCTAGTGCGGCAAGCGGCCCTTCTAAGGGCCGTTTGTCCGCTTCAATAAATAATAAGGAAACCGAATAAATGGTTCGAAAGACGCTTGAAATCAGGGCGTAATAGGGACCGTTTCAAGAATGTAACTCGGTAACACGCGGAAAAATGGCCGTAGCCGAATTGCCAGCTTGCCTGTCTAGCATGTGATTCTGATCATCCGACGCATGGAGAATCGAATGCTGAGTCCACACGAAATTTCCACGCTGTTGCTGGTCCAGCGCTCGCCTCATCAGGTCGAAGTCTTCGGTCAGCTTGCGGCGCGCTTGCGGCAGGAGGCGCTCGTCGAGATCACGCGGCTGCCGACAGGCGTGCCGATGCCGCTTCTCACGCAAAAGGGACAAGACGTGCTGAAACGACTCGACGCGCTGTGGAAGCTGCGCTCGAACGAAGCCGAAGCCAGCGAATAGGCCGAGCGCGTTGACGCTCGCAAGCGTATTCTGTGTTTCGTTCGCGAAAACACGGAGCCGGCAAGTGACTCAATCGAAACAATCGACGATCGCGATTCTGGGCGCGGGCAGCATGGGCTCGGCCATCGCTCGCACGTTGAAGCAGGGCGGGGCGCGCGTGCTGACATCGCTCGAAGGCCGCAGCGCAGCCAGCGCGGCGCGGGCGCGCGACGCCGGCATGGAAGACGCAAGCCTCGAGAATCTCGTGGCGTGCGGCTTCATTCTTTCTATCGTGCCGCCATCGGTCGCCGTCGATACCGCGCGACGCCTCGCGCCTGTGCTCGAACGCGCGAGCGTGCTGCCGCTCTATATCGACTGCAATGCGATCAATCCCGATACCGTCGGGGAGATCGGACGCGTACTCGAGTCCTCAGGCGCGCCGTTCGTCGATGCGTCGATTATCGGGCAGCCTTCGTCGCCGAAGTTCTACATGTCGGGGCCGCATGCCGCGCACGCGCTGCCGCTCGCCGGTCACGGTCTCGTCGTGCGCGTGCTGGATGGGCCGCTCGGCGCCGCGTCGGCGCTCAAGATGTCGTATGCGGGCATCACGAAGGGGCTAACGGCGCTCGGCTCAGCCATGGCGCTCGCCGCGATGCGCAACGGCGCGGGCGACGCGCTGCTGAGCGAACTCGCCGAGAGTCAGCCCGTGCTGACCGCGTGGCTCGCGAGCAATGTGCCGCGCATGCCGCCGAAGGCGTATCGCTGGGTCGCGGAGATGGAAGAAATCGCGGAGTTCATCGGCGATGATTTTGCCGAGCATCGCATCTATGAAGGCGCGGCAGGACTTTACGCGCGGCTTGCCGACGACAAGGCCGCGACGGACGCGCTCGAACGCTTCTTCGACGCACGGCGCTAGGCGCGCGCGGCCGCGGCTTCCGTCATGAACTCGAAAAAGCGCGCCGCGCGCCGGTCGCCCGCATACGCCGAATTGATGCGCACCCACGGACACGGCTCGCCGCTCGGGCGATAGTAGTTGCCGGGCGCGAGCGTCACGCCGAACTTCACGGCTTCGTCGACGAGGACGGACGAATCGTCGATGCCCGGTACCTTGGCCCACACGAAGTTGCCGCCGCTCGGTTCGTCGAATACGTCCCAGCCATAGCTTTCGAGTGTCTGCACCGCGCTCGACAGCGAATCGCGTACGCGCTTGCGCAAGCGTTCCAGATACTTGCGATACGTGCCGCGTTCCAGCAGGCTCGCCGCGACGCTCTCCGCGAAGCGCGTGCCGCCCAGGCTCGTCAGCACCTTGACGTCGACGAGATTTTTCACGAGTTCGCGATTCGCCGCGAGATAGCCGATACGCAGCGACGACGACAAGGTCTTCGACAGTCCGCCCACGTAAATCACCCGATCGAGCTGATCGAGCGACGCGAGCCGCTGCGTCGGCACGGCCTGGAAGTCTGCGTAGATATCGTCTTCGACGATGCCGAAGCCGTGTTGCGTCGCGAGTTGCAGCAGCCTGAACGCGACCTGCGGCGCGACGTTCGTCGCGGTCGGGTTCTGGAACACGGTATTGATGAAGAAGAGCTTCGGCTGATGATGCTTGAGCAATTCTTCCGCGACGTCAATATCGGGCCCGTTCGCGAGCCGCGGCACGCCGACGAGCCGCACGCCCTGCAGCTTCAGAAGCCCGAAGAGGTTGTAATAACCGGGGTCCTCGACGAATACCGTATCGCCCGGCTTCAGCATGTAGCGCACCACCAGATCGAGCGCCTGGCTCGCGCCGTTCGTGATCATCACGTTCGGCAGATCGGCGTCGATGCCGAGCGCGTTGATGCGCATTGCGACTTGCTGGCGCAGATCGGTGTCGCCGTGTGGAATCGCGTAATCGATCACGCTCGACACGTCGACGCGCGACGCCTGGCGGATCGCCTGCGTGAGGCCATCGACGTCGCGCCACGCCTCGGGGATGAAGCCGCTCGACAGCTTCAGCGTCTCGCCGGGGTAGTTGAACTGCTGGAGGATCTGGTTCGATTCCTCTTCCGCGAGGCGCGGGTCGCAATTGCCGGCGTTGCTGTCGCGCTCATCGACGTGATTCGCCACATAGAAGCCGGAACCGTGCTTCGGCTGAATCAGCCCGCGCGAGGCGAGGCGATCGTAGGCTTCGATCACCGGAAAGCGGCTGATGCGCTGCTCGGCGGCGAGCTGGCGAATCGACGGCAGCTTCGCGCCCGCGAGCACGCGACGCGAGCGGATCATCGCCTCGATCTGACTGACGATCTGCTCGGTCAGCGGCACGCCGGTGCCACCGTCGATATGGAGCGGAAGTGCGTTCATGATGTTCGGAACTGTTCGGTGAATTCCGGCGAACAGTTGGATTTCGCTGTTCGCCAGTGTCGTCTTGTCATTCGAACGCATCTGAAAAGCCGCGTCAAGACTGGCCGAACGGCTAGACGAAGTGTTTTTCAAGTGTCAGATCGGGATGAACTGTTCGGTCGATTCAGCTTAACAGTTTCGGTGGAAGTGTTCACAAGTGTTCATTCAAGCTGTTCGGAAACGGTCGAATAATAGGATCAACGGCTGCTTTTGCCTTTGCATCGGGCGGCCTTCCAGTTAGACGATCTGAAGGAGCGGCATCATGCGTGAAATCCGGACATTCGAACTCGATGGGCACGACGCGCCGACGCGCTGGGTGATCGATCGGCCCCAGACCCTGCGCGTGACGCGCGGGCGGATCTGGCTGACCGTCGAAGGGGCGGCCGACGACTATTGGCTGGACGCGGGCGCGTCCGTCGAACTGAAGCCTTACACGACGATCTGGGTCAGCGCGACGGCAGACGCAAGCTGGTTTTCGCTGTCATCCGATTCGTCGCGAGCCGGCGCACGCAGACTGGGCGAAATCGCGCGCGCATGGTTCGCGCGCCGCGCCACGGCGCCGCTGCGCATCGCGACGTTCAAGGCGTAAGGGCGAAAAAAAACCCGGCCGTGGCCGGGTCCAATGTTCCCGCGCTCTCGCGAGCGCGGTCACCTGCAAAATTACCGAAGTCGTCTTACGCCGCGAGCAGCGAGCGCAGCACGAACGGCAGAATTCCGCCGTGCTTGTAGTAGTCGACTTCGATCGGCGTGTCGATACGCAGCAGCACCTGCACGCGATCTTCCTTGCCGTCCTTGCGATGAATCACGAGCGTGACTTCCTGCTGCGGCTTGAAGTTGTCGCCGAGACCTTCGATGTCATAGGTCTCTTCACCCGTGATGTTCAGCGACTGCACGCTGTCCGAGCCCTTGAACTGCAGCGGCAGCACGCCCATGCCGACGAGGTTCGAGCGATGGATACGCTCGAAGCTGCGCGCGACCACGGCCTTCACGCCGAGCAGTTGCGTGCCCTTCGCCGCCCAGTCGCGCGACGAGCCGGTGCCGTACTCTTCGCCCGCGAACACGATGGTCGGCGTACCGGCGTCGATGTACTTCATTGCGGCGTCGTAGATCGACAGTTGTTCGCCGCTCGGCTGATGGATCGTCAGGCCGCCTTCGACGCGCGTGCCGTCTTCCTTCGCCGGGATCATCAGGTTCTTTATGCGCACGTTCGCGAAGGTGCCGCGCATCATCACGTCGTGGTTGCCGCGGCGCGAGCCGTAGCTGTTGAAGTCGGCCTTCTGCACGCCGTTCGCCTTCAGCCACACGCCCGCCGGCGACGTTTCCTTGATCGAGCCCGCCGGGCTGATGTGGTCGGTCGTCACCGAGTCGCCGAAGATGCCGAGCGCGCGCGCGTCCTTGACCGCCGGAATCGAGTCTGCCGGCTGCATCGAGAAATCGCTGCCGAAGAACGGCGGCTCGGCGATGTAGGTCGACTTCGGCCAGTCATAGACCTGACCGCTTTCGCCCGCGATCTTGCTCCACAGGTCGCCGTCCTTGGTGAGATGCGCGTAGTTCTCGCGGAACGCCTTCGCGTCGAGCGCGAACTTGAGCAGCGCGTGGACTTCGTCGCTCGTCGGCCAGATGTCGCCGAGATAGACGTCGTGGCCGTCCGTGCCTTTTCCCACCGGCTCGGTCATCAGATCGCGCGTGATATTGCCCGCGATCGCGTAGGCGACGACCAGCGGCGGCGATGCCAGGAAGTTCGCGCGGATGTTCGGGTGAATGCGCGCCTCGAAGTTGCGGTTGCCCGACAGCACCGCTGCCGCGACGACGTCGTTCTTCGTGATCGCGTCGTTCAGTTCCGGCGTCAGATCGCCCGCGTTGCCGATACACGTCGTGCAGCCATAAGCGGCGAGCGTGAAGCCGAGCTTGTCGAGGTAGGGCAGGAGACCGGTCTTCGTCAGATACTCGGTGACGATGCGCGATCCCGGCGCGAGCGACGTCTTGATGTGCGGCGCAACCGTCAAACCCGCTTCGACCGCCTTCTTCGCGAGCAGGCCGGCGGCGAGCAGCACGCTCGGGTTCGACGTGTTCGTGCAGGACGTGATCGCGGCGATCAGCACATCGCCGTTTTTCAGGTTCACGCCATCGGCCGTCGTGTAGTTCGTTTCGAGCTCGGCGGCCTTCTTGTTGAAGCCGTTTTCGCCGACCGGCTTCGAGAACAGGTCGACGAACGTGCTCTTCACGTTGCCGATTTCGATGCGGTCCTGCGGACGCTTCGGGCCCGCGAGCGAGGGCGCGACCGTGCCCAGATCCAGCGTGAGCGTCTTGGTGTAGTCGATCTCGCCGGCCTTCGGCACGCCCCACAGCTTTTGCGCCTTGAAATACTGCTCGAACGCGGCGATTTCGGCGTCGGTGCGGCCCGTGCCCTTGAAGTAGTCGATGGTCTTTTCATCGACCGGGAAAAAGCCCATGGTCGCGCCGTACTCGGGCGCCATGTTGCCGATGGTCGCGCGGTCCGGCACGCCGATCGACGCCGTGCCTTCGCCGAAGAACTCGACGAACTTGCCGACGACCTTCTCCTTGCGCAGCATTTCGGTGATGGTCAGCACGAGGTCGGTCGCCGTGCAGCCTTCGCGCAGCTTGCCCTTCAGCTCGACGCCGACGACGTCCGGCGTCAGGAAGTACACCGGCTGGCCGAGCATGCCCGCTTCCGCCTCGATGCCGCCGACGCCCCAGCCCACCACGCCGATGCCGTTGATCATCGTCGTGTGCGAGTCCGTGCCGACGAGCGTGTCCGGGTAGTAGACCGTGTCCTTGCCTTCGGTCTTCTTGTGCACGCCGCGCGCGAGGTATTCCAGATTCACCTGGTGCACGATGCCGATGCCCGGCGGCACGACCTTGAACGTGTCGAACGCCTGCATGCCCCACTTCATGAACTGGTAGCGCTCGTTGTTGCGCTGGAATTCCAGCTTCATGTTCAGGTCGAGCGCGTTCGGCTCGCGGAAGTGGTCGATCTGCACCGAATGATCGACGACCAGGTCGACCGGCACGAGCGGCTCGATCGCCTTCGGATCCTTGCCCGCGCGCTTCGCGACGCCACGCATCGCCGCGATGTCGGCAAGCAGCGGCACACCCGTGAAATCCTGCAGCACGACACGAGCGACGACGAACGGAATTTCATCGACGCGAGCGGCATTCGGCTTCCAGTTCGCGAGTTGCTCGATGTGCTCCTCGGAAATCTTCTTTCCGTCGTAGTTGCGCAGCACCGATTCCAGCACCAGACGAATCGAGACCGGCAGGCGCTGGATCTTGACCTTCAACGCGTCGCCGAGTTGCGGCAGCGAGTAGAACTTGCCTTTGCCGGAACCGCTGTCGAATTCCTTGAGCGTGTTGTGGAGATTGTGGGCCATGGTTATTTTCCTTGGACTAAGACGAGGAAATTGCTCTGCTTAAATCACGTACAGATCGACGTATTCATTGACCGGCATCGCTTCGAGCTTTGCCTGATCGAGCGATACCGCGAGAATAGCCTGCTGCTGCTTCTGCGGGAACCGGCGTGCCAGATTCGTCCTGAACTTCTCGACGAGCAGAGGAATGCCGTCCGCGCGCCGACGCTTGTGACCGATCGGATAGTCGACCGCGATTTCGTCGAGCTTCGATCCGTCTTCGAATTCGACGGTCAATGCATTCGCGATCGAGCGCTTGTCCGGATCGTGATAATCCTTCGTGTATTGCGGGTCTTCCACGCAGGTCATTTTCGCGCGCAGCAAGTCGATGCGCGGGTCCTGCGCGATGGAATCTTCATAATCCGCCGCGGTGAGACGGCCGTAAATCAGCGGCACGGCGATCATGTACTGAATGCAATGATCGCGGTCCGCGGGATTATTGAGCGGCCCCTTCTTGTCGATGATGCGAATCGCCGCTTCGTGCGTGCGGATCGTGATCTTGCGGATGTCATCGACGGACTTGCCGGCGTGCTTCAGCGTGTCGTGCAGCGTCATGGCCGCTTCGACCGCGGTTTGCGCATGGAATTCCGCGGGGAACGAGATCTTGAACAGCACGTTTTCCATCACGTACGTGCCATACGGGCGCTGAAACCTGAACGCGTTGCCCTTGAAGAGCACGTCGTAGAAGCCCCAGGTCGTGGCGGTCAATACCGACGGATAGCCCATCTCGCCCGTCTTCGCGATCAGCGCGAGACGTACGGCGCGCGAGGTCGCATCGCCGGCCGCCCACGATTTGCGCGAACCCGTGTTCGGGGCGTGACGATACGTGCGCAGCGCATGACCGTCGACGAAAGCCAGTGATACCGCATTGATCAGCTCGTCGCGCGTGAGGCCGATCATTTGCCCGACGACCGCGGTGGAAGCCAGTTTTACGAGCAGCACGTGATCGAGACCGACCTTGTTGAACGAGTTCTCGATCGCGATGCAGCCTTGAATTTCGTGCGCCTTGACCATGGCGATCAAGACGTCTTTCATGTTCAGCGGTTGCTTGCCCGACGCGATCGCATCGCGCGAAAGCCAGTCGGCCGTTGCAAGAATCCCGCCGAGGTTGTCCGACGGATGGCCCCATTCGGCGGCGAGCCAGGTGTCGTTGAAGTCGAGCCAGCGGATCATCGCGCCGATGTTGAACGCGGCCTGAACCGGGTCGAGCTGAAACCGGGTGCCGGGCACCTTCGCGCCGTTGGGGACGATCGTGCCCGGCACGATCGGTCCCAGCAGCTTGGTGCAGGCGGGGTATGAGAGGGCTTCGAGTCCGCAGCCGAGCGTGTCGATCAGACAGTTGCGCGCCGTTTCGAGCGCAAGCTTGCTGTCGACGCTGTAGCCGAGCACGTAGTCGACTATTTCGACGAGTACCTTGTCCGGATCGGGCCGGACATTGGAGATCGGTGCGGACATCGAGCGATTCCTGATTTAAGTGCTGAGCTAATTTACTCCGCGTTCTTGATCAGCGCGTTCGATTGGGTCGGCGCTGCGCCGCCCGCAGCCATTTCGGGCGTCATGCACTCATCGGCGAGGCGCGACGAGTCCTTGTCCGAGAACAGCATCGCCTTCGACGGAATGACGACGAGATCCATGCCCGAGGCCGGATCGTGGAAGCGGTCCGCACCGGTCGTCGTGTCCTGGCGCGGCAGCTTGTAGTCCTTCTTGGCCCAGTTCACGGTGATGATGGCGTCGCGCTTCATGTCGCCTTTCAGATAGAAAGCGTTACCGTCCTTACAGGCCCACTTCACTGCACCTTCTGGAATCGGATCAGTCTTAGCCGCCGCAGCCGCTTCGGCCTTGGGGCTGCGCTTGATCAGGCGGCGAGCCGGAGCGGGTCGCTTGGCCGTGGACGTGGCCTTGGTCTTGCTCGCATCGGTCGTCGTCGCAGCGAAGGCGTCGGCGCTGACGAGGACGCTCGTCGTGGCCAGCGTGCCGGCGATTGCAGCGATCAGAAGTTTATTCATCGAAAAAACCTTTCAAAAACATTGGGATTGGATGGCGGTTTGCCGCGCGGGGTGGATCTCGTTCACTGAAATCCGATCACGCAGCCCACTATTTTCGCTTATTTATCGGGACGAACTTCAAATTC
>NZ_CAJMZL010000032.1:0-88495 GCF_905220305.1 Caballeronia sp. J97
TCCAGACCGTGAAGACTCGTTGAAGTTTCCTGAAAGGCGACGCGCACCTCAGCCAGACGAAGCGCCGAGCCAGGCACGGCGCGACGCCACTGTGCATCGTCGCGCCATCCCGTTCGAATCAAGGCGTGTTCTGCGCCCCCTTGAGCGGGATGCCATGTGAATGCGGATTCGCGTCGCTCATGTCTTCAGGCAGGAGATTGCCGTCGGCAAGGTACTCGTCGGCCCGGGCGGTTTCAGGAAAGCGCTCAGGGTACAGATGCCGCTCCGCAACGGTCGCATCGAAGGTCCGCGACCACCTGGCGATCACGACCGTCGCGAGGCTGTTGCCGATGGTATTGCAGGTGGCGATGGCCATCGACATGAAGCGGTACACGCCGAAGATCAGCGCCAGGCCTTCGACCGGAAGGATGCCGGTCGACGTGACCGTTGCCGCGAATACGACGAACGAGCCGCCCGACACCGTGGCCGCGCCCTTCGACGTCAGCAGCATCAGCAACAGAATGCCGATCTGATGATCCAGTGTGATGGGCACGCCGTAAGCATGAGCGATGAACATCACGCCCATCGACATGAAGATCGACGTACCGTCGAGATTGAACGCGTAGCCCGTCGGCAACACGAGCCCGACAGTTTGCTTCGCGCAGCCGAGCCGCTCGAGCTTGATCAGCAGACGCGGCAGGGCGCTTTCGGATGAAGCCGTGCCGAGCACGATGAAGATCTCGTCCTTGATATAGCGCAGAAAGCGCCACAGACTGAAACCCGCGAGCTTGGCAATGACGCCCATCACCACGACGATGAACAGCACCACCACGGCATAGAAGCTCAGCACGAGTTGCGCGAGCGCGATCAGCACCGCCGTGCCGTTGCTGCCCACCGAGAACGCGATCGCACCGAGCGTGCCGAGCGGCGCGAGCTTCATCACGAGATTGATGAACGAGAAGAGCACTTCGGAGATGAGATCCAGCCCTTCGTTTATGCGCACGCGGCGGCGCTCCGGAATCGCGAGAATGCCGATGCCGACCATCACCGCGAGCACGACGACTTGCAACAGCTCGCCCTTCGCGAACGCGCCGATGAAGTTGTCCGGCACGATATGCATGACGAACTCGCTGAAGCCCTGTGGCGCAGCTTTGGCCGCGACCGAGGGCACGGCGCCGACGGCGACGGAGGTCATCGCCTTGCCCGTCTGCAGCAGATTGCCGGCGAGCAGTCCGAATGCGAGCGCGATCGTCGAGACGACTTCGAAGTAGACGATCGAGCGCCAGCCCACACGTCCCGCGCTCTTCACGTCACCCGCCGACGCAATGCCATGCACGATCGTGAGAAACACCAGCGGCGCGACACCGGCCTTGATGAGTGCGAGGAAGATATCGCCGAGCAACTTGAGTTGCGCGCCGAACTTCGGAAATAGCAGGCCGACCGCAATGCCGATGACGAGCGCCAGCAGCACCTGCATGCCGAGCTTGCGGTACCACGGCAGCTTCTTCGTCGCGGCGAGGGTGGCGCCGTCGTGTGATGCGTGTTCGTTATGCATCGCATGCTCCTCCATGATTCTTTATGTTCAGACTTCGCTCGACAGCGCGATGGCCCGGTCCACCATCTGCGGCGCGAGACCGAGATAGTTCGCGGGATCGGTCATGCGCTCGATGGCTGCACGGTCGAAGTGCTTCGTGACTTCAGGCAAGGCTGCGAGCGCTTGCGCGAGCGTGCCGCCATGCTCGTTCACCGTGCGGCATGCGTCGTACACGATGTCATGCGCCTGCTGACGTCCGGTGTAGGGCGCCATGCCCATCATCACGGCTTCCGCGACGATCAAGCCACGGCTGATGCCGAGGTTGTGCTTCATGCGCGCTTCGTCGACGATGAGGCCGCCGAGGGCGAACTTCGCCTGATGCAGCGCGCCCGCGGTGAGAATGAAGCTTTCGGGAATCGCGATCCACTCGGCATGCCACGGCCCGGTGGCGCGCTCGAAGTCCTGGATCATCGCGTCGACCATCAGGCCCGCGTGCTGGCGCACGGCCTTCGCCGCCGCGAGCATGAGTTCGCTCGATATAGGATTGCGCTTCTGCGGCATGGTGCTGCTTGCGCCGCGTCCCTTGACGAACGGTTCGTAGACTTCCGCGAACTCGGTGGACGCCATGATCATGATGTCGAGCGCGATCTTGCCGAGCGAGCCGGTGACCAGCGCGAGCAGGTTCACGGCTTCGGCGAAGCCATCGCGCGCGACGTGCCATGTCGTTGCGGGCACGCCTAGCTTCAGTTCTGCTGCAAGCGCCTTCTGCACTTCGAAGCCTTTGTCCCCGAGCGATGCCAGCGTGCCCGCCGCGCCCGCAAATTCGACGACGGCCACGCGCTCGCGCAACTGCGCAAGCCGCGCCTGATGACGATCGAACATCGCGAGCCAGATCGCCACCTTGTAGCCGAAGGTCACCGGCAGCGCCTGCTGCAGGTGCGTGCGGCCGGCCATCGGCGTGTCGCGATGCTTCTTCGCCAGATCCGCGAGTATCGTGCGAAGGTCCCGGATGTCGCCATCGATCGAATCGAGTGCGTCGCGCACTTGCAGCGCGACCGCCGTATCCATGATGTCCTGCGTCGTCGCGCCCCAATGGACATAGCGACCCGCTTCACCGCACATCTCGACCAGTTGGTGAACGAGCGGCAGGATCGGATAGCCGACGATATCGGTCTCTTCCCGCATGTGATCGAAATCGATGCGCTCGATGGTCGACTCACGCGCGATCGCTTCGGCCGCATCGGCCGGAATCACGCCGGTGCGCGCTTCGGCTTTCGCCAGCGCAACCTCGACATCGATATAGCGCTGGATCAGCGCGTGATCGGAGAACAGCGCGCGCATCTTCGCGGTGCCGAAGGCGTCGCGAAACAGGATGGAATCGACCACGGTGCTGGCCATCGGAACGGTGACATGCGTCATTGCGACCTCGAGAATTTCGAACTGAACGGGATGAACGGAGCGGACAGAGCGTCGAATAAGTCCGGACATATTCAGAATAATATGTCCGGACATGAAGGGGCAAGCTATGATTTACCCTAGCGGACAGCGCTAACCAATTTTTTGAGACAAGATGACCAACCGAACCCATTTCGCGGACATCGCGCGCGAGCTCACCGAAGCGATCGCGTCGGGGCGCTATCCCGTCGGCAGCGTCCTTCCGACCGAGCTGGAGCTGCGGGATCACTACCAGACGAGCCGCCATACCGTGCGTGCGGCGCTGCATGAACTCCAGCAGCTCGGTCTGGTTTCACGTCGCAAGAATGCGGGGACGCGCGTGGAATCGGCGCGCCCGAGGAATGAGTTTCGACCGACGCTGGCCTCGGTGGACGATCTGACCCAGTTCGGCTCCGAGCATTTGCGGATCGTGCAATCGACCGAGGTGATCGCCGCCGGTCACGATCTGGCGAGGACGCTGCAATGTGTCGAAGGGGCGCGGTTCTTGCGCATTTCGAGTTTGCGCATCGATGGAGGAAAGGCCCGTGCGCCGGTCGGATGGACGGACGTGTACATCGCCCCCGATTACGCCGATGTGGCTGATATTGCGCGCGAGCAGCCCGACCGCTTGATCAGCGTTTTGATCGAGGAGCGCTACGGCCACAGCATTGCCGAGATCCAGCAGGGAATCCAGGCGGTGCTGGTCTCGGAAGAGATGGCGAAGCGGCTGCGCGTAGAGCCGGGAACGGCCGCGCTCGAAATCGTTCGGCGCTACCTGGACTCGGCGGGCAGGAGTTTCGAGGTATCGGTCAGCATTCACCCCGCCGAACGATTTTCAGTCGCGATGCGGCTCAAGCGCTCGAATAGCTGAAATCGGCGGGGGCAATGGCCGAGGACGCGTCCTGAACGGGGCGGAAATTTCACCAGCAGATCGACGGGAGCGGGCACATGATCGAACGAACTGACTTCCTCGCCATGGCAACTGCCGTGACCGACGGCTACCGGAACGAGGTCCTCGCGAAGGTCAACGATCACGACGTCCACGTCAGCGTGATGGACGGCTCGTACTTCTGGCACGTTCACCCCGATTCCGATGAAACGTTCATCGGAATCGACGGCGTCCTGATCATCGATTTCGACGATGGGCCAATCGAGTTGCGCGCGGGCCAGTTGCTGACCGTCCCCGCGGGCGTGCGCCACCGCACGCGCACCGGCGGCGGACGCTCGATCAATCTGACGGTGGAAAAAGCCAATACGACGACGGTCCGCTGCGACGCGCCCGAACGAGGATGATCGCTCGGCCTCAGAACAGGTGATGAATGCCCGTCAGCACCACCGTCTGCCGGTTCGACGACGAAGGCCCGATGCCCAGTGTGCTCGCGACCGCGCCCGACGAAGCCTGCTCGACCATCACGTCGGCGTAAATCTGGGTGAGCTTGGAAAGCGAATAGACGTTGGCGATCGTCACCTGCGTCCAGCGCTGCCCGGCGAGCGTCGTGGTCCACGCGCCCGCGCCGATCATGTAGGCGGGCGTCACCTGAAAATTCGCGCCGCCATCGATGGCGCGATAGTTCTCCGAACGACCGTGCGCCTCGATGCGTACCTGCGTCAGCAGCGCATGCAATTGCACGCGTCCGATCTGAAAGCTTCCGCCGATCCCCGCGTTCCTTACGTTGTCCGCAACGAAAGATGCATTGGCCGGCAAGGCGATGCCTTCGAAGCTCGTCAGTCCGAGCCCGCTCGCCAGATTGAACGCGCGATCGCGATACTCCGAATAGGCCGCCGCGAGATTGAGCGGTCCGTACCCGTACGTCGCGCCGAAGCTGATGCTGCGCCCCGTGGTGCTGCTCGACTGATTCGTGAATCCGTACATCGCGCCGAAGGTGACGCCCGCGATCGTGCGGCTGCGAAACTTGACCGTGTTCGACAATTGGACGGGCACCGTATTGCCCAGTCCATCGACGTTGCCGGGATGGAACGCCGAGAAATCGCCGAGCGTCTGCGCGGTGGAAAGCGGCCCGAGCATCTCGAAGTGAAAGTCTGTCTGACGCCCGAGCGTGATCGTGCCGACGCGGCTCTCGCTCAGGCCGACATACGCCTGCCGGTTGAACAGCGTGCCGGCGCTCGACATCGCGCCGCTGATGGTCGAAAAGCCGGACTCCAGCTTGAACACCGTCTTGAGTCCGCCGCCGAGATCCTCGGTGCCGGTGAGGCCCCAGCGATCCGCCTGCAGCGTGCCTTGCTGCGCGATGAACGCGCGCGCGCCCCGCAAATTGCTCACATAACCGACGCCCGCATCCAGGCTGCCGTACAAGGTCACGCTGCTTTGCGCGTGCACATTCGCCGCGACGCTCAGCATCGAAAGGGCGAGCACGACCAGACTCTTGTTCATAAGGGTCTCGCTAACGATTGAAGAGGAAACGCCGGTCCCGGCCGGCGATGACATCAGGAACGTCAGGACATCAGCGTCTGACAGAGAATGGCCGCGCCCGACACGATGGCGAACGCCATCACGGAAACGCGCAGCAGGCGCGCGTTCAGACGCTGATGCACGTGCTGGCTGATCCACGCGCCGATAATGACCGGCGGCACGAGCAGCAGCGCCGACATGAACTTCGCGCCGGTGATCTGTCCGGTCGCGGAGAGCATCACGAGCGAAAGCGCCTCGCCGATCGCGAAGCACAACGCAATGGTCGAGCGCAGCGCCGGCGCGCGATAGTGCTGGAACACCATCGCGAGCGCGGGGCCGCCGATGCCCGTCGCCGTTTCGGTGATGCCGGTCACCGCGCCCGCCGCCATCAACGCGTTGCGGCCGGGCAGGAAGCTCGGCGCGCACAGGGTCGCGAGGGCGGCGGCGATCGTCGATGCGCCGATGAACAGGTTCAGATCGTGCGCCGAGATGCGCGAAATGATCCACACGCCCGCCACCGCGCCCGCCGTTCTGCCGACGGTGATCCACAGCGTGCCTTTCGAATCGAGCGCGGGACGTTCGCGCCACGCGAGATAGACGTTCAGCGGCAGCATCAGGATGAGCAGCGACACGGGCAGCAGGCCCGGTTCGATCAGCCCGATCACGGGCGCGCAGATCAGCGCGAAGCCCACGCCGACCGCGCCCTGAATGAACGCGGCAATCGCGACGGTGGCGGCGAGCACTGCAAGAATGGTGAGGCTCACGGGCAATTCACTCCATGGTCGGAAGGGGCGTGCTGGTCAGCGGCGACAGCGCCGGCGCCACGTGCACGCGTTGAATCGGCGCCTGCGCGACGACTTCGCGCGCGATGTCATCGATTTCTCTCAGGAACGCGCGGGCGTCCCAGTCGGTCGGCCAGCCTTGCCACAGACGCAGCTTGCCGGCGACGAACACCGCGTCGATCTGACTGCGCTGTGCGAGCCGCACGAGCTCCCATGTGAGATCCCACGATGGCCGCATCTCCGGCACGTCGAGATCGACGAGCAGAAAGTCCGCGGCCTTGCCCGGCGCGATCTCGCCGATGCGCGCGGTCAGACGCAACGCATCCGCGCCGCCGCGCAACGCGCGATCGAGCCACAGCGCGCCCGCGCCGCACGACGAATCCCCGGTCGCGAGACCGAAGGCGAATCGCTGCGCCGTTTCGGCGGCATCGACGAGACGGAACGCGTCGCTGCGCGTGCCGTCCGTGCCGAGCCCGAAGCGGATGCCGAGCGCGGCCATCTGCAATGCGGGCGCGACCGCGTTGCCCTTCCACGAACTCGCGACCGGGTTGTAGCTGACGGCCGCGCCGGTTCGCGCGAGCAGATTCAGTTCGGACGGCGTGACGAGCGTGGCGTGCGCGATCAGCGTCTGCGGCCCGAGCGCGCCCGCGTAATGCAGATGCTCGATCGGCCGCATCTTGCGACGCACGATCGAGCGCTCCACCGACGCGAGATGCTCGTTGGCGTGCGTCTGAAACACGGCGTTCGCGTCCGCGCACAGCGCGGCGGCGGTTTGCAGCATGCCGTCGGAGCCGGCTTCCGGCACCGAGATCGCCAGTGACGGATGCACGAGCGCGTGCCCGTCCCAGCGCGCCAGATGCTGCTGCGCGCGCACGACGATCGCGGCGCGCGCGCGGGCGTCGATATCGTCGGCGAGATCGTTGCAGATGAGGCCGAGCACGCAGCGCACGCCCACTTCCTGCGTTGCCGCGGCGATCGTCGAGGCATCGCCGCTCGCGCGCGTGCCGGCGTCGCACACGGTGGTGAAGCCGCCGCGCAGCGCTTCGAGCGCGGCGAGCTTCGCCGACAGATACACGAGATTCTCGTCGAGACAGTTTTCGAGCGGTACCCAGATCCGCCGATAAATCTCCGACGGCTCGCCGAATGCCAGCGCCTTGCCGAGCGATTGCGTCAGATGATGATGCGCATCGACGAAGCCCGGCATCACGAGCTTGTCGGGCAGCGCGAGCGGCGTGAGATGCGGATATCGCGCGACGATGTCATCGGCGGGGCCGACGGCGGCGAATTTGCCGTTCTCGATGACGACGGCGTGATCGGGCCGCGGCCCGTCCGCGAGCAGCACCTGGCCGGGCAGGAGCAGCAGTCGGTCGGCTTGCAGCGCGGCGGGCGTGAGCGAATGAGTGTTCATGAGGTTTTCTTAGTGACAGGAGCGGTTGTCGTGGATGGCGGCTTCGAGCGGCGCGGCGGGATCGGCGGCGGGGCGTTCGCGCCAGTGCAGCTTCAGATGCGCGAACAGCACGTTGACGATGACGGCGGTCAGCGCGCCCATCGCGAGCCCGTTGCCGAGCACGATCTGGAGCGCCGCCGGAAAGCGGCTGTAGACGCCGGGCACGACGATCGGCAGCACGCCCATCGTCAGCGCGGCGGCGAGGGTGTACATGTTGGCGTGCGCGCGCAAGTCCACCTGGCGCAGCAGGTTGATGCCCATCACGCCGATGATCGAGAACACGATCAGCGCGGTGCCGCCGACGACCGGCGCGGGAATCGCGTTGGCGAGCCTGCCGAGCGGCGCGAGCAGCGCGATGACGACGAGCAGCCCGCCCGCCGCCGCCGTGACGAAGCGCGAGCGCACGCCCGTCGCCTGCACGATGCCGATGTTCTCGCTGCTCGTGATGATGAGCGACGTGCCGAAGAGACCGCCGAGCACGGACATCGCCGCATCGCCGCGAATCGTCTTCGGCACGTCGATTTGCGGATCGATCTCCTTGCCCACCACTTCGGCGATCGCGACCGTCTGGCCGGTCGCTTCCGCCATCGAGATCACGCTGAAGATGAGGAGCGGCAGCGCGGCGACGATATCGAAGTGCGGCATGCCGAACGGCAGCGGCGTCGGCAGCGTGACGAGCGCGCCGGACCAGACGTCGGCGAAGCTCATCGCGCCGAGCGTCCAGGCGAGCGCCGCGCCCGCGAGCAGGCCGAGCAGCACGGCCAGCTGGCCGAGCATGCCCTTGAAGAGCTTCGCGAACAGCACGGTGAAGACGACCGTCGCGAGCGCGAGCCCGATGCCGAGCGGGTTCGCGAATTCCGCCGTGCCCGGCTTGCCGACGATCACCACGCCGTAGATCCGGATCAGATTGATGGCGACGAGGATCAGCATCGTGCCGATCACGATGCGCGGAAAAAAGCGCAGGCAGCGCGCGAACACCGGCAGCAGCAGGAAGTAGCAGAGGCCGGTGAGGATCGTCGCGCCGGCGGCGGTGGCGAGATCGGTCTGCTGCGCGATCAGCACGAACAGCACGACCGGCGCGCCGCCCGGCACCATGATGAAGGGCAGGCGCGCGCCGAATTTCAGCGGCCCGAACGACTGCAGCAGCGTGCCCAGCCCGCACACGAGGAACGTCGCGCTGATCAGATCGACGGTGAGGGCGGACGACAGCCCCAGCGCCTTCGCGACGAGAAACACGGCCGTGATCGGCGATGCCGCCACGACGAGCACATGCTGCAAACCGAACAAGAAAAGCTTGGCGAGCGGCAGGCGCTCGTCGACAGCGTGAATCGGCGGATGGTGGACCATGACGGTTGTCTCCTGTATGCCGCGCCGGCGGCCGGTCGTTCGGCGCGGTGGTTTTGGTTTCCCAAATCGATTTGGGATCGGGGCAATAAAAATGGGCGGGCGCCCCAAATCGATTTGCTATCGTAGAATGGTGCGTCATTTCGCTGCTGTCAAGCCGAAAAATTTATCGTCATCGCGGACGCGATAGACGGGGATTCGTCGTGAGAAAGCACCGCAACGAGCCGTGAGAGAATCCGGCATCGCACCATGAGCGAGGAACGCAGGACCATGCAAAGCATCGCGCCGGGCAAGCCGCGGCCGACCATCTCCGACGTGGCGCGCGTCGCCGGCGTCTCGACCACGACCGTCTCGCATGCGCTGAACGACAAGGGTTACGTCGATCCGCAGACGCGCGAGCGCGTGAAAGAAGCGGCGCGTGCGCTCGGCTATCGTCCGAGCGTGCGCGCGCAGCGCTTGCGCACCGGCGAGGCGCATACCATCGCGCTGATTTCGTCGATGCCCTTCGAAATCGCGGGCGGCGCGTCGCGGCTCGGCTTTCTGATGGAAGTCGCCGCGGTGGCCGCCGCCGCTGCGCTCACGCGAGGGCTCGCGCTCGTGCTGGTGCCGCCGGTGATGGCGGGCCGCCTGCCGCTGGAGCAGCTCGATATCGACGGCGCGATCGTCATCGAACCCACCGCCGACGACGCCAACGTCGCGCATCTGCAGGAGCGCGGCTTGCCGGTGGTGTGCCTCGGGCGCCAGCCGGGCAACGATGTCGCGCCTTACGTCGACATCCATTCTTCGGCGACCACGGAACTGCTGCTGAGCCATCTGCGCGAGCAGGGCTGCGCGAAGATCGCGTTGCTGATCGGCGCGCAGCAGCGCAATTCGTATATCGAGGCCCGCGATGCCTATGCGCGGTTCTGCGCGGCTCACGGCATGACGCCGGTGATCGCGGTCGCGGACGAATCGGGGGGCGAGGACGCCGGGCGCGACGCGTGCGCCGCGTTGCTCGCGCAACAGCCCGACGTCGACGGTCTGTGCGCGCTCGTCGATGCATTCGCGGTCGGCGCGGTGCAGGCGATTGCGCAAAGCGCGAAACGCGTGCCGGAGGACATTAAGGTCGTCACGCGCTACGACGGCACGCGTGCGCGCGCCTGCCGCCCGCCGCTCACCGCCGTCGATCTTCATCTGGACGACATGGCCTCGCAGGCGGTCGAACTCCTTTTCGCGCATCTCGCGGGCAAGGGCGGCGCGCGCACGGTCGCGCCGGCGCTGCCCTCGCTGGTCGTGCGCGAATCATCGGAAGCGACGGCGAAGAACTAATCCGCGCTGAAGCGCGTGCGCACGGGCGGCGACGCGTGTCACGAGACCACGTTGACCGGCGTGCCCGCCACGAAGCTCGCGATGTTGTCCATGAGCTGATCCGCGAGCGACTGCTGCGCCTCGTCCGACGCCCACGCCACATGCGGCGTCACGATCACGTTCGGCCGTCCCGCGACGCGCATCAGCGGGTTGTCGGGCGCGGGCGGCTCCGTCGCGAGCACGTCGAAGCCCGCGCCGCTGATCCAGCCTTCGTCGAGCGCTTCGATGAGCGCATCCTCGTCCACCAGTCCGCCGCGCGCGGTGTTGATGATGAGCGGCTTTTTCTTCATCGCGCGGAATTCCGACGTCGACAACATGCCCCGCGTCTGCGGCGTGAGCGGGCTGTGGATCGTGATGACGTCGCTCGTCGCGAGCATCTCGTCCCACGGCGTGTAGAGCGGCCCCATGTCCGCGCGCCCCTTGTGCGCCGCGAAAACCGGCTTCATGCCGAACGCCTTGGCGATCTCGGCGACGCGCTGCCCGAGCACGCCTTCACCGATGATGCCGAGCGTCGCGCCGCCCAGATCGCGGATCGCGTGATTGAAGAAGCAGAACTGGCCGGACTTCTGCCATTCGCCGTTCAGCACGTCGTCGCGATACGCGATCAGATTGCGCCGCAGCGCGAGCATCAACGCGAACGCGTGCTCCGGCACCGTGTTCACCGCATAGCCGCGGATATTCGACACGACGATCCCACGCTTCGCGCAAGCGGTCTTGTCGATGACATCCGTGCCGGTGGCGGCGACCGCGACCAGTTCGAGCGTCGGCACTTGCGCGATGACATCGGCGGTAATCGCGACCTTGTTCGTGATGACGATGCTCGCGCCCTGCAAACGCGCGGCGACCTGCTCGGGCGCGGTACGGCCGTATTCGACGAGTTCGTGTTCGAACGCGGGCCGCTTCAGCGTGATCTGCGGCGCGAGCGTTTCGCGATCGAGAAAGACGATCTTGTGCATGGATATTCCGAAGTTGAAGGTTCAAAGATGCCGCTGCGCTTCTGCGACGACATGCGCGGGCGTAATGCCGAAGTGCTCGTAGAGCGTTTCCGCCGGCCCCGACGCGCCGAAGCCCTTCATGCCGACGAAGCCGCCGCGATCGCCGAGATAGCGGTCCCATCCGAAGCGCACGGCGGCTTCCACCGCGACGCGCACGGTTTGCGCGCCGAGCACGCTCACGCGATAGTCCGCGTCCTGCTCGTCGAAGAGTTCGCAGCAAGGCATCGACACGACCGCTGTCGCGATACCGGCCGCCTGCAACCGCTCGCGCGCGGCGAGCGCGATCGCGACCTCGGAGCCCGTCGCGATGAGCGTGACGCGACGCGGTCCGCCTTTGGCCTCGGCGAGCACGTAGCCGCCGCGCGCCGAACGGTTGGCCTCGTCGTGCGCGCGACGCACGAGCGGCAGCGCCTGGCGCGCGAACACCATCGTGCTCGGGCCGCTCTTGTGCTCGTACGCGAGCATCCAGCATTCGGCGGCTTCGACCGCATCGGCGGGACGGAACACGCGCATGTTCGGCATCGCGCGCAGCGACGCGAGGATTTCCACCGGCTGATGCGTCGGCCCGTTCTTGCCGACGCCGATCGAGTCGTGGCTGAAGACGAACTTCACCGGCAGGCCCATCAGCGCGGCCATGCGCATCGCCGGGCGCTCGTAGTCGGAGAAGGCGAGATAGGTGACGGCGAGCGGGACGGTGCCGCCGTGCGCGGCCATGCCGTTGGCCATCGCGCCCATCACGTGTTCGCGCACGCCGCAATGCACGTATGCGCCGCCGCGATCTTCGGCAGTGAACGCGCGCAGGCTGCGCTTGTGGCTCGTCGGCGCTTCGAGGTCCGCGCAGCCGACCACGCGCTCGGGCAGCACGTTCGCGAGCAGATCGTTGATCTCGGCGGAGATCATGATGCCGCCGGGCGAGTCCTGCGCGTCGCGCTTGTACGACTCGAGCGTGTCTTTCCAGCCGACAGGCAATTCGCCCGCGATGACGCGCTCGAACTCGGCGCGCGCTTCCTGCGGCAATGCCGCGACGCGCTCGCGCCACGCACGATGCTCGCTATCGCTGCGGCGGCCGGCATCGCGCCACGCATGCAGCACGTCGCCGGGAACCTCGAACGGCGCGTGCGGCCAGTTCAGTTCGTTGCGCGCGGCGTCGGCGTCCTTCTCGAAGAGACGCCCGCTGTGCCCGCCGCGCTGACCTTGCAGACGCGCGATGCCGCGTGCGATCGTCGTGCGGCACGCGAGCATCGACGGACGCGGATCGGCTTTCGCTTCGGCGAGCGCGTTCGACACCGCTTCGAGATCGTGCCCGTCGACTTCGATCACGTGCCAGCCCGCGACGCGGAATCGCTCGCTCACGTCCTCGCTGATCGAAAGCGACGTGCTGCCGTCATCCGTGATGCGGTTGTCGTCCCAGCACAGGATCAGCTTGCCGAGCTTCAGATGGCCCGCGAGCGAAATCATTTCCTGCGCGACGCCTTCCTGCAGGCAGCCGTCGCCGACGAACGCATACGTGTGGTGATCGACGATATCGCCGCCGAACTTCGCATTCAGATACGCTTCCGCGACCGCCATGCCGAACGCATTCGCGACGCCTTGTCCGAGCGGTCCGGTCGTCACCTCGATGCCGGAGGCGGTATCGAACTCGGGATGGCCTTCGCAATGCGAGCCCATTTCGCGGAAGGTCCTGATCTGGTCGATGCCGAAGTTCGCGTAGCCCGTCAGATGAAGCACCGCATAGAGCAGCATCGAGCCGTGGCCGTTCGAGAGAACGAAGCGGTCGCGGTCGGGCCATTGCGGATCGGCGGGATTGAACTTCATGTGCCGCGTGAACAGCGCCGTGGCGATTTCGGCCATGCCGAGCGGCACGCCCTGATGGCCTTCGCCCGCGCGCACGATGGCGTCGATGGCGAGAAAGCGGATAGCGTTCGACAGCTTGTGCGTGTCGATGGAAGGCATGACTTCTCCTTGCCGCTCCTTGCGGGAGCGGCCTGAATGAACGTGCGGGACGAGTTGGGGTTAGTGCAGGAAGCCGGTCGAGAACCAGGGCACGGCGGCGACCAGGATCAGCCCGACGATCAGCGCCGCGATATAGCCGATGATCGGCTTCATGCCTTCGTCGGGATGGATGCGGCTCACCGCGCACGCCGAGTAGTAGCCGACGCCGAACGGCGGCGCGAACAGGCCGACGCCCATCGACAGGATCACGACCATCGCGTAGTGCACGTCGTGGATGCCCATCTGCCGCGCGATCGGAAACATCAGCGGGCCGAACAGCACGATCGCGGGAATGCCTTCGAGCACGCTGCCGAGCACGATGAACACGAGGATCGACGCCGCCATGAACATCCACCCGCCGCCGGGCAGCGCGGCCATCGTGCGGGCGAGCTGACCGGAGAAGCCGGACTGCGTGAGCGCCCAGGCCATGCTCGTCGCCGCGCCGATGATGAGCAGGATTGCGCCGGAAAGGGCGGCGGTGTCGATCAGCATCGGTTTGAGCCGCGCCCATTCGAAGCGGCGATAGATGAGCAGGCCCGCGAGCACCGCATACGCGATGCCGATGGTCGACACTTCCGTTGCAGTGGCGATGCCTTCGACCACGGCCGCGCGAATCACGAAGGGCAGGGCGAGCGCGGGCAACGCAATGGCGAACTTGCGCAGGATCTCGCCGCGGCTCGCGCGCTTCACGCCGGAAAGATCGTCTACGCGATAGCGCCACCAGACGACCGCGCACAAGGTCACGGCGAGCACGATGCCCGGCAGCATGCCGCCCGTGAACAGCGCGGAGATCGACACGCCCGTCACCGAGCCGAGCGTGATGAGCACGAGGCTCGGCGGAATGGTCTCGGTCTGCGCGCCGGTCGCGGCGAGCAGCGCGACGAGATCGCCGGGTTTCGCGCCGCGCGCCTTCATCTCGGGGAACAGCACCGGTGCGACGGCCGCCATGTCCGCGGCTTTGGAACCCGAGATGCCCGAGACCAGATACATCGCGCCGACGAGCACGTACGACAAGCCGCCGCGCACGTGACCGAGCAGGCTTGCGAGAAACGCGATCATCGCGGCGGCCATGCCGGTCATCTCGATCAGTTGCCCGAGGAACACGAAGAGCGGCACGGACAGCAGAATCAGATGCGACATGCCTTCGTCCATGCGTCCGACCACGACGACGAGCGGCGTGCTCGTCGTCAGCGCGAGATAGCCGAAGGTCGCGAGGCCGAACGAGAACGCGATCGGCACGCCCGCGAGCACGCAGACCGCGACCAGGCCGACGAAGAAGATCAGCAGGTTGAAGTTGCCGAGCCCCTTCAAGAGCGGACTCGCCGCGTAGAAGGCCCCCGCGATCGCCGCGACGAGCACGAGCGCGCCGAGCGTGTGCTTCCAGTCGGCGACGCGAACCAGGCGCAGGCACGCGACGAGCAGCATCAGGCCCGAGCCGATCGGCAACGCCGCCGCGCGCCACGAGTTGGAAATCTCGAGCGCGGGCGTGGTGATGAACGACTCGTCCTGCGCGAAATCGAACGCCGGGCCGATGACCATCGCGAGGAACGCGAGCGGCGCGGCGATCGCGACGACATCGAGAAACGCGCGCATGCCGGGCGACGCCATGCCGACCAGCGCCGTCATGCGCATGTGCTCGCCGCGCCGCAAGGCCACTACCGCGCCGAGCATCGCGAGCCACAGGAACAGCATCGACGCGAGCTCGTCGCTCCACACGAGCGGATTGTGCAGCAGATAGCGGCTCGTCACGCCCGTGAGCAGCACGACGATCTCGGCGACGACCAGCAGCGCGGCGGGAATCTCCACGAGGTGGCCGAGCCAGGTATCGAGTAATTCGGCGACACGCCGCGGCGCCGGATGCGGAAGCATGATCGTCTGCATGGCTTTCATACCAGTTTTCCGGTGTACTTTTCGAGCGTGCCCCAGGCTTGCTCACCGTACTTCGCCTTCCAGTCGGCGTAGAAGCTCGTTTTCTTCAGCGCCGCGCGGAAGGCTTCCCGATCCACGTCGACCATCGTGATGCCCTTCGCCTTCAGGTCGGTGCGCAGGCTCGAATTGAGTTTCGCGATATCCGCGCGTTGCAGCATCGCGGCCGCTTCGAACTCGCGCGTGACGATCGCGCGCATGTCCGCCGGCAGCGCCTGCCATGCGCGGCGATTGCCGAGAATCCAGTACGCATCCCAGACGTGCGAAGTGAGGCTGATCGACTTCTGCACTTCGTAGAGCTTCGCTGTCGCGATGATCGGCAGCGGATTCTCCTGGCCCTCGACCACGCCCGTTTGCAGCGCGGAGTAGAGCTCGTTGAAGTTGATCGGCGCGGGGCCGGCATCGAGCGACTTGAACAGCGACGTGAGCATCGGCGCCTGCGGCACGCGAATCTTGAAGCCCTTCAGATCGGCAGGCGTCTTCACGACGCGCGTCGACGAGCTGATCTGACGGAAGCCATTGTCCCACGGCTTCGACACGGCGATGATGCCGGACTTCTCGACCTGGGCGCGGATATAGGCGCCGAGATCGCCGTCCATCGCTTTCCAGACGGTGTCGTAGTCGGGAAACGCGAAGCCCGTGTTGACGATGCCCGCGGCGGGCGTCAGGGTCGCGAGAATCGACGATGCCTGATTGAAGAACTCCACGCCGCCGCTGCGCACCTGCGAAAGCAGGTCGGTGTCGGAGCCGAGCTGATTCGCGGGAAACACCTTGATGTCGAGCTTGCCGCCGGTCGCCTCGCGAATCTTGTCGCAGGCCTGCTGCGCGCGGACGTTCACCGGATGCGTCGGGTCCTGTCCGGTCGCGAGCTTGTACGAGAAGTCGGCGGCGCTCGCGTGCCGTGTCGTGAGCCCCCAGAGCGGGGCGGCCGCGGCGAGCGTCGCGCCCGTCTTCAGGAACGTCCGGCGGTCGATGCCGCCTTGTTTCGTGCGATGGGTCATGGTGTGCTCCTCCAAACCTGATGATGGTCGATAGATCTTGTTATTCGAATGCGCTTGCGCTTCAACCGTGGATCAGCATGCCTCCGTTCACGTCGATGACCGCGCCGGTGATGTACGAAGAGATCGGCGACGAGAGAAACAGGAACGCGCCCGCGACGTCATCGGGTACGCCCAGACGGTTCAGCGGAATGCCGGCGAGAATCTCGGTGCGCTTGTCGTCGCTGATCTTGCCCGCGTTGATGTCGGTCTGAATCAGGCCCGGCGTCACGCAGTTCACGCGGATGCCGTCGTTGCCGAGCTCGCGCGCCATCGCCTTGGCGAGACCGAGCACGCCCGCCTTTGCCGCCGAGTAGTGCGGGCCGCCGAGAATGCCGCCGCCGCGCTGCGCCGATACCGAAGACATGCAGCCGATCGAGCCGCCGCCTTGCCGCTTCATCTGCGGCACCACGGCTTGCGACAGATACAGCACGCCGCGCAGGTTGACATCGAGAACGCGGTCCCAGCTTGCCTCGTCGATATCGAGCAGCTTCACGGCCTGCGTGATGCCCGCGTTGTTGATGAGCACGTCGATCGCGCCGAAGTCGGCGACCACTTGCTGGACCGCTCTATCGCAGGCGGCGCGGTCGGTCACGTTGCACACATAGCCGCGATGCTCCGGGCCGATGCTGCTCGCCGCTTCGCACGCAGCGGCTTCGTCGAGATCGAGAATGGCGACCTTCGCGCCGTGCTTCGCGAACATGCGCGCCGTCGCCATGCCGATCCCGCGCGGCGACGCCGCTCCGGAAATGACGGCGACCTTGCCTTCGAGAAGACGCGACTCTGACATGATGTGATTCTCCAGATGGTGAGTGTCGATGAAGGCTTAGCCGAGCCAGCCTTTGATGGTGTTGCACATCGCTTCGGTGGAAATGCCGTAGCGATCGTGCAGCGTGGGTAATGCGCCCGCGTCGAGAAAGGCGTCGGGCAGGGCGATCTGACGGAAGGCGGGCGTGACGCCTGCGCCGAGCAGCGTGCGCGCGACCGCTTCGCCGAGGCCGCCGATCACCGTATGGTTCTCCGCGACGACGACCATGCGGCCCGTGCGCTTCGCTTCGCGCAGGATGGTCGCGGTGTCGAGCGGCTTGATGGTCGGCACGTGCAGCACCGCGACATCGACGTTGTCCGCCTGCAGGGCCTTCGCGGCTTCGAGCGAACGCATCGTCATGATGCCGGTGGAGACGAGCAGCACATCGGCGCCGTCGCGCACGAGCTTCGCCTTGCCCAGTTCGAACTGATAGCCGTATTCGTCGAGCACGGCGGGCACGTTGCCGCGCAGCAGACGCGCATAGACCGGGCCTTTGTGCGCAGCGATGGCGGGCACCATCTGCTCGATATCGAGCGCATCGCACGGATCGATGACGGTCATGTTCGGCATCGCGCGCATCAGCGCGAGGTCTTCGGCGGCCTGATGGCTCGGGCCGTAGCCCGTCGTGAGACCCGGCAGCGCGGCGACGATCTTCACGTCGAGATTGTCTTCGGCGATGGTCTGATGGATGAAGTCGTAGGCGCGGCGCGTCGCGAACACCGCATAGGTCGTGACGAACGGTTGCGCGCCTTCGTGCGCGAGGCCGGCGGCCGCGCCCATCAGCAGTTGCTCGGCCATGCCCATCTGGTAATAGCGTTCGGGGAATTCCTTCGCGAAGATATGCAGGTCCGTGTACTTGCCGAGGTCGGCCGTCATGCCGACGACGTTCGCGTTCGTGCGGGCGAGTTCGGCGAGTGCGTGGCCGAAGGGCGCGGAGCGGGTGACCTGTCCTTCGCCCGCAATCGACGCGATCATCGCCGAGGTCTTCAGACGCGGCTTCCTTGCGACGGTGTTCATGCCTGTCTCCCTGCATCCAGCGCGTCGAGCGCGAGCTTCCATTCATGCGCATCCACCCGGATGAAGTGGTTCTTCTCGCGCTCTTCGAGGAACGGCACGCCGCAGCCCATCTTCGTATCGCACACGATGATGCGCGGCTTCTCTTCCTTCAGATTCCGGGCGATGTCGAACGCTTCCTTCACGGCGGCGATGTCATTGCCGTCGATGCGCTGCACATGCCAGCCGAATGCCTCGAGTTTCGGCACGAGCGGCTCGAAGGCCATGATCTGCGTCGACGGGCCGTCGGCTTGCTGATTGTTCACGTCGACGATCGCGATGAGGTTGTCGAGCTTCCAGTGCGCCGCCGACATGAGCCCTTCCCAGATCGCGCCTTCGTCGAGCTCGCCATCGGAAAACAGCGTGTAGACGAAGGACCGCGAGCCTTTGCGCTTGAGGCCGAGGCAACGGCCGACCGCGATCGTGAGACCTTGCCCCAGCGAGCCGCCCGACATTTCCATGCCCGGCGTATAGCTCGCCATGCCGGACATCGGCAGACGGCTGTCGTCGCTGCCATAGGTTTCGAGTTCGTCTTGCGGCAGCACGCCCGCTTCGAACAGCGCTGCATAGAGCGCGATCGCGTAGTGACCGTTGGAGAGGAGGAAGCGGTCGCGGTCCTCCCATTCGGGATCGCCGGGGCGCAGGTTCATCGCGCCGAAATAGGCGACCGCCAGCACATCGGCGATGTCGAGCGCCTGACCGATATAACCCTGGCCCTGCACTTCGCCCATGAGCAGCGCGTTGCGGCGAATGCGATGAGCGTGCTGCGCGAGTTGCGCGATGCTCTTGTTCACGCGTGTCTCCTTTGTTTTGAAGTCCGCGAGCGCTTCAGGGTTTTCCCTTTGATCGGGCGCTCGGTGCATGAAACAAGCGTATTCGCTTGTAGAGCTGCGCTCAAACGAATTAAAGTGGCTGATCGTTGAATTGAATTCAGGTGATCACTGCAATGCACAATCGCGTGACGCTCAAGTCGATACAGGCGTTCGAGGCGGCGGCCAGGCTGGAATCTTTCGCGCTCGCAGCAGAGGAACTGTTCGTGACGCCTTCAGCGATCAGCCATCAGATCAAGCTGCTCGAAGAGCAACTGAGCGTGCGGCTCTTTCATCGCGTGCATCGCGCCGTGCTGCTCACGGACAGCGGCCGCACCTATGCGGAGGAAATCGGGGCGGCGTTCGCGCGCATCGAAAAGGCGACGCGCGACATCGGCCGTGTGGCGAAGAGCGACATCCTCACCGTGCACTCGACGCCGAGCTTCGCGACGCAATGGCTGATGCCCCGCCTCGCGCGCTTTTCGGCCCGGCATCCGGATATCGATCTGCGGCTGCATGCATCGAACGACCCGGTGGACCTGACAAGGGAAGCGGTCGATATCGACCTGCGCTATGGCGCGCGCAGGTTGCAACCGGCGGGCACGCTGGTGCTCGATCTGCCGTCCGAGACGATCGTGCCGCTCTGCTCGCCGAAGCTGATGGAAGGCGAGCATCCGATTCGCACGGTCGCGGACCTGCGGCATCACACGTTGATTCACAGCGAGAACTGTCTCGTCGGATGGCGCGACTGGATGCGCATGCATCGCAAGACGCCGCTCGATATTTCGCGCGGGCCGCGCTTCGATCGCTCGTTCATGGCGATCAGCGCGGCCGCCGACGGCGTCGGCGTGTGTCTCGAAAGCCTGCTGCTCGTGAAGCGCGAGCTCGATACGGGAAAGCTCGTCGCGCCGTTCGGCTTCGATGGCCTGAGCGTGAACGGCTATACGCTGAACCTGCTCAAGTCATCGGTGGACTTGCCGAAGGTGAAGAGCTTTCAAGACTGGCTCTTCGAGGAACTGGATTGATCGCGCTTCGGCAAGTCGATCGAGACCTGCGCGTCGTTCATGCCGCCACCGTCTGACTCGACTCCACCGCGAGCAGATTCAGCACGAGCAGAATGGCGGCCTGATTCTCCGCGCTGATCGTGATGCCGAGCACGCCGCCGATCCATCGGCCGATCTTCGTCGCGGCGAAATCCGCGCTCTGCGCCGACTTCTTCAACGTGACGCCCAGCCTCACAGCCCGATAGTGGTACGAAGGGATGTGATGCCGCGTCGCGAGCCCGAAGAGACCGCCCTTGCCGCCCGAGCACCAGCCGAGCGTGCCCGCGAGCACGAGTTGCTCGTACTCGTCGAGATCGTCGATGAAAGCGCGCGCGAGCGCCCGCACCCGCGCTTCGTCGAGGCCGTATTGCATCAGCACGGATTCAACCGGATCGTCGATCGCATGCGCGTGCTCGTCGACTTGCTGGACGATGCCGTCGAGCTCCATCGACACATCGCGCTGATAGCTCGCACTGCGCAGGCAATCGATCAGAAAGCGCCTGAAATACGTGCATACGGCGTAGCCGCTCGATGGCGCGCTCTGCTCGCTCGCATGCGATTCGCCATGTCCCGGTTCGAGCCGCAGCACCTTCGAATAGATGAACTGCGCGACGAGTTCCTCCTTGTCTTCCCTGAGCGATTGCAGCTCGGGCGGGTGATAGCTGCGCAACGCGCCTTTCACGAGCTTGTAGATGGACGCCATTTCGTCCTGCGTCAGTTGCGTGCGCCTGCGCCAAAGCTCGGTGAGCATCGAAGGCGCGCCCGTCTCGCAGACGGGATTCATCGTTAAGGTCTCCACGTTGTCAATCCCCTCGAATAGGTGGCAACGTCATGAGTATGGTTTTCTCCCCTGGAAGGACCAATATGGAATTAGTCATATCCGTTGACTAAACTTTTGGGTAAACCGGTCAAGCAGGCGACCAGTGGAATCGCGGCGCGCACGCCGTCGCAAGATCACCACATCCGCCCGATGCCTGACGTCACCCGAAGCAATTAACGCAATAAGGGGATGACAGATGCATGGCGATCGTGAGCATGGCGAGATCGACGAGGATCTCGCGATAGCGCTCTACGCGGCGGACCCCGTATCCTTCATCGCGCACGCGTGTGCCATTGCGCTTCTGAGCGCATCCTGCCTGCCCGATGCGACTCCGGGTCAGCCCTTGTTCTGGTGCCTGGTCTTCTATGGGATTGCGAACTGTTTCGCGATCTGCCTGTGGGCGTGGCGGCGGCACGATCCGCTTCGGCTGGACGCCCGCTGCTGGATCCGTCTGCATGCGCTGAGAAACGTGCTGCTGCACGCGGGGCCGGGCATCGCCATCTGGCTGGCGTTCCGAAGCGAATTCGACGCGTTCGTCGCCGCGCAGGCGGTGCTGCTCGTGACATTGGCCGCGCTCGCTTACGTGTCGAACGGGCTGAATCTGCTCAACCTGTCGGGCGCGGTGCTCACGCTGCTTCTGCCCGCCACGGCGATGAGCCTGTTGTGGCCCGCCGACGGCCGCTTCGAGCTGGGCGTCGTGCTCGCGGTGTTCGTCTGCGCCGTTCACGTGTTCGGGTCGCAGTATCGGCGGCTCTTTCGCGGCATCGTCGAGGCGCGCGTGCATCAGGAGCGGCAGGCGCAAACCATCGCAGTCCAGAAAAGCGTGATCGAGGAAGCGAGTCTCGCGAAGACACGCTTCTTCGCCGCGGCGAGTCATGATCTGCGTCAACCGCTGCACGCGATAGGACTGCTCGCGCAGGCGTTGAGCGACAACGGCGCAAGCGCGCAGGAACGCGATGAAGCCGCGCAGCACATCATCGCCAATGTCGAAGCGTTGAATCAGCTCTTCAATCAGGTGCTCGATCTCGCGCGCATCGAAAGCGGCGTCACGCAGGTCATTCCGCAGCATTTCCGGCTGTCCGAACTGCTCGCGCGCATCGACCGGCAGTTCCGGCCCGCCGCCGCCGCGAAAGGGCTGGCGCTGCGTATCGCGCCGACACAATGCGTCGCATTCACGGACCCGGTGCTGCTCGAACGCGTGATCGGCAATCTGGTGTCGAACGCCGTGCGCTACACCGAACGAGGCTCGATCTGGATCGGCGTGCGGCACGGCTGCGACCCCGAGCGCTGTCATGTCGAGGTGCGCGATTCGGGCATCGGCATCGAGCCTCACGAACACGCGCTCGTCTTCGAGGACTTCTATCAGGCGGCGCTGCCGCAGCATGCCGCGCGTCAGGGTCACGGACTCGGACTCGCGACGGTGCGGCGGCTCACGCGCCTGCTCGGCGAGGAACCGATTCTCCGTTCCGAGCCGGGCCGCGGCACGACCATGCGCGTGCCGGTCCGGTTTGGCGATGCGAGTCTCGTCACCGCGGGCCTGTGCGCGCCGCTATCGGCGGGCGGATGCATCGAAGGACGCCGCGTGCTGTGCGTCGACGACGATCCCGCGAATCTCGATGCGCTCGGTGCGCTGCTTGCGCGCTGGGGCTGCATCGTGCGCGGCTGCCGCGACGAACTGGCTGCCGTGCGGGCGATTTCCGACGGCTTCGTGCCCGACGCGCTCCTGTGCGATTACCAGATCGATCGCCACGAGACCGGCGCCGACGTGATTCAGGCGGTGCGCGAAGCGTTGCGGCGGCGCGGGCATGGGGAGCCGGCGAACATCGTGATCACCGGCGACATGGCGTCGC
Organism: Caballeronia sp. J97; assembly: GCF_905220305.1. Taxonomy (NCBI): domain Bacteria; kingdom Pseudomonadati; phylum Pseudomonadota; class Betaproteobacteria; order Burkholderiales; family Burkholderiaceae; genus Caballeronia; species Caballeronia sp. J97. Next base: position 22,611 of record NZ_CAJMZL010000032.1, read on the forward strand.
CCGGACTCGCGGCGCTCGCGGCCGGAGGCTTGCCGATCCTCCACAAGCCCGTGACGCCGACGCGCCTGCGCCGCACGCTCGACATGCTGCTGCAGCCGCACGGACAGGACGAGGCGGCATGAGGGTCGGGGCGTCGCTCAGAGCGTGCGTCCGCTTTGCAGCCAGCCGTTGATGAGCGCGATCGCCGACGAGCGGTTGTGCACGCCGAGCGCCCGGAAGATCACGGAAAGATGCACCTTCACCGTGCCTTCGGCCACTTGCAGCTCGCGCGCGATCATCTTGTTGGTACAGCCGCGATGCACGAGCCGCATGATTTCGCGCTGCCGCGGCGACAGGTTTTCCATCAGATGGAGATGATGCGGCGCGAGCGCCGCCGGCCTGTTCGTGACCGGGCGCGGGCGCTCGGCGGCGCTCTGGCGCGCGAGCCGCGCGGGCGTCGGATCAATGAGACTCAGCGCTTCGATCGGCACGTAGGCGCCGCCGGACAGCACGAGCTCGATCGCCTTGACCATCACGTTGGCGGGCTCGCGCTTGGGCACGAAACCGAGCGCGCCGGCGGCGAGCACGGCGCGCATCTCGTCGACGGATTCTTCCGCCGACAGCACCACAAGCGGCAGCGCCGGATTCGCCTTCAACAGCGCCGTCAACGACGACGCGCTCGCCATGCCGGACATGTGCAGATCGACGATCGCGAGATCGTGATTCGCTTCCGGGCGCGCGGCGGCGGCGAGCGTTTCCCAGTTGTCGGCTTCGTCGAACTGCGCGTCGGGATCGATCCCGCGCAGCAGTGACTTGACGGCCTGGCGGATCAGTTCGTGGTCATCGGCGACGAGGAACCTCATGTTCTCTCCCGCTGCGCGCGCGATCTCATTGTGTGTCGTCGACGCATAGATCCGGATCGCTCACGACGCAATCGGCGCTCGGCATCATCGGGCCGCCGCGCACGCGCACGCCGCTCTCTTTCGCGGAAATCCGGAGTCCTTTGGGCAGCAGCACCCACATCTGCGCGGGCTGCTTCATCCGGCTCGCCTGTTGCTGCGCTTGCGGTCCGGTGCCGAAGAAGTAATCGGCGCGCACCGCGCCGCGTATCGCGCCGCCGGCGTCCTGCGCCATCAGGAGCCGCGTGACGGACGCGCCCGCGCCCTCGCTCGCGTTGATGAAAACCGGCGCGCCGAGCGGCGTGGTGCGCGGATCGATGGCCGCCGAGCGTCCGGCGGACAGCGGCACGCCGAGCGCGCCGATGGGCCCCGCGGGCGAATCGGGAATCGTGCGGAAGAACACGTAGCTCGGGTCCGATGCCGCGAAGCCATAGCCGATCGGCGCGGCGGCCGCGAGCGATGGCGCCGGCGCCGATGCGGCGGTTTTGGGCAGCGGGGCGCTTCCGGGCGCCGTCGATGGCGCGCTCACGCGCGCGGGATGCGGGGCGGCGCCCTTCGCGAGATTGAAGCCGCGCAGCAGCGGCGAGTCGGGCGTGCTTCGAGCGTCGCCGTTCATGACGTCGGAAGCCGGATCCTGCGCGCCGCGCAACAGTGCGGACTGGGGCGCATCGTCGGAAGCGGCGTTGGCATTGTTCTGGGCGTTCTGAGTGCTCACGTTGCCTTCTTCCAGGTCGATCTCGACGCCCCGCACCAGAATCTTGCGACCCTTCGTTGCGGCGCTGGCGACGGGCGGGTTGAACGCGAAACCGTTCTGCTCCGCATAGGCGAGCCGGATGACGGTCTTGCCGTCCGGTAACACGACCTTTCCGGCGCCCTGTAACTGCATAGCATAGAGCATCGCGGGATCTTCCACATAGGCGAGCACGGGCGCCTTGCTCATCCCGCGCTCGATCTCCGCGCGCGAGTAGTAGGGCACGATTTCCGCGCCTTCGCGGCGCAATCGCAGCTTCTTGTCGCGGATGTCCGGCAGCGAATCGCCGATGCGCAGCGTGTAGGTCTTGCCGCTCATCGAAACAGTCGAAAGCGGCACCACGTTGCGGCCTTCGATGCGCGCCGCGACGGGCGTGCCGCGCGCGCCGGGCGGCAGACGCCGCGCGTCGAGGAACAGCATGTCGGTCGGCGCGCCGTAGACGGGATAGACGAACGGCGGACGCCGCTCGCGGCTGCCCTTCAGAATCGGCTCGTAATAGCCGGTCAGCACGCCGCGCGCCGATTTGTCGACGTTGCGTATCTGATAGACCGTGAAGTTGTCCTCAAAGAAACGGCGGATGGCGGCGCTGCTGGTCGCGTCGATATTGCGCGAGGCGGCGCACGGTGCGGCCCAGCCAGGCTTGCCCCCCAGCACGCCGCAACTGCGCCGGAACGCGTCCCAGGATTCGGCGACGTTGTCCGCGCCCCAGCCCGGCAGACTGGAAAAGGGCACGGGCGTATAGAGCGCGTTTCTGGTCGCGAACGCCGTCGCGCTGCCGGCCATCGCAGCCGACGGGCTCGCCGGCAATGGATTCGAGATGCCCGGCTCGGGCCCGCTCGCGCTGACCATGCGGGCGGTGTCGTCGTTCGATGCCGATCGCGTCGAAGCGGATGCGTCTTCTCGCGCGACGGGCGAGGGCGGCGCGCCGGCGCATCCGGCGAGCGCGGCGACCGCCAGCGCCACGGATGCACAGAGGGCGCTCAGCGTGAGCGCGGCGCTCGAACGCGTCATCGCGTATTCGTCGCCGGGAGTCCTCGTTGGTGTCGCCATGGTGCCCTCGTCTCGCCACCGAAGCCGGCAGCGCGGACTTCGGGTTTCATTTCGCTATCTAGACGAACGGACGACGTCGATTTTGAACGCCGCCGCGCCGTATGCGACGGGACACGAAGGCGCCCTCGCGCCGCACGACGGCACGCCCGCGAACGGCGACGCCGTCAGCGTGCGCTGCGCGGCCGCCGCGTGCTGCGCTTCGGGCGGGAGACTGGCGAACACGGCGTCGTGGGCGAAATCGAGCGCGGAGAAGTCGCGCGGCGCTGCCGATACGATCGCGATGAAGTGGTTCTCGCCCACCGGCTCGCCCGCCTGCATCGGCCAGCTCGGACGCGGCAGCACGAGACGCTTTTTCTTGCCGATGCGGTTGTCCGGGTCGAGCGCGTTGGGGAACAGTTGCAAGTACTGATTCGCCGGATCGACGACGAACACATACACGTAGCCGTCGCGATTGCTGGTGAGCGCGAAGCGCAGCAAGTCCTTGTCCACGACGGCGCGCGCGACCGGCACATCGACCTTGACTTCGAACGACGGATCGGCGAGCGAAACGATGCGCGCGAATTCGCTGTCGGGCGAAAACGGCGGCAGCGCGGGCGGCGCGGGCGCGGCGACGGTCGATGCGGCCGGCTGAGGCACGACCGCCGACGCCACGACGACCGGCGCGGACGCCACGACCGGCGCGCTCGCGGCGCGATCGCCCGAAGGCGCATGCGACGTGTATCTCGGCACGAACCAGCCGAGCGTGGCGGCCGCCGCGAGCACGCCCGTCGCCCCGAGCGCCCAGGCTATGCGCCGCCGCGCCGCCGCCGGCATGACCGTGCGCGCCCTGACGCGCGATTCCGGGGCGTCCTCGAGCGGGATGCCGAGCTCCGCGGCGAACTGCCGGTCCGTCTGCGGCCGATGCGCGGGCGACACGGCGAGCGCATGATCGATCGCCTTCAGGAAGCGATCCGAATAGCGTCCCGCCGCGAGCTTCGCGAGCGGCTGATAGCTGTCTTTCACCGCGCGCCCGACCGACGGCGGCGGCGTCTTCCCGGTGACCGCGAAATAGACGAGCGCGGCGAGCGCGTAGTGATCCGTCCACGGCCCCTGGCGCATCGACGGCACGTCGGCGTATTGCTCGATCGGCGCATAGCCCGGCTTGAGGATCACGGTGAGCGCCTGCGTCATGTCGCCGATCACGCGCCGCGCCGCGCCGAAGTCGAGCAGCACCGGCCGATGACTTCCTTCCAGCAGGATGATGTTGTCCGGCGCGATATCGCGATGAAAACAGTCGGACGCGTGCAGCACCGCGAGCGCGTCGATGAGGGGCGTGAGCAGCGCGCGCAGCCAGGCTTCGTCGGGCGGCTTTTTCATCGCCTTGAGCGTGTCCTTGAGCGTCACGCCCTTGTAGTAGGGCATCGCCATGTAGGCGGTGCCGTTGGCTTCCCAGAAGCGGTACACCTTCACGAGCGACTGATGATCGAAGCGCGCGAGCAGCCGCGCCTCGTCGTTGATGAAGCTTTTGAGGCCCGCGCGGAACATCGGCTCGTAGCGCCCGGACTTGACCTGCACCTGCGTCATGCCGACGCGCGACGCGAGCGCCGCCGGCATGTATTCCTTCACCGCGACGTAGCGGTCGAGCGACGTATCGAACGCCAGATAGACAATGCCGAAGCCGCCTTCGCCGATGAGCCGCACGATCTCGAACTCGCCGAGGCGGGTGCCGGGCGGCAGGACGCTGTGCATCGGCGGCGCGTCGGGCGCGCTCGCTTGCGGCCCGCCTGGTGTCCCCGGCACGGCCGACGCAGGCACGCGCGCGCCGCTGACGATCACGGTCTTGTCGTCGGCGGCATCGCCCGGATTGGTTTCGGTCTTGCCGCCGCTGCCGGTCGTGCCTTCGTCCTCGCCCGGTCGCCTGCCCGTCGCATTCATGATCCGCAGTCCCGCAGCAGGGTGGTGAAGAGCGCCGTGTCGGGCAGGCCGTACACGGGCCAGATCGTGAACGGGCGCGGCGCCGGATCTGGCTCCTCGTCGGAATCGTCGGGCACGGGCGCGTTCTGCGCCGATGTCCACATGCTCATGCCGTAGATCTCCGTCTGCCAGACCGGCGCGAATGTGCGCGCGAGCGCGTCAGGCAGCGTCGCGGCCGATTGCACGATCCACGGCTCCTGCAGCACAGCGGCGCGCGTGCCGGCATGCGCGGGCTGCGTGACCGGCTGCGGCACGGGCAGCGTCGCGAGCTGCGCGTCGAGCCGTTCGATGCTGTGATCGAAATCGAGCGCGGCGAGCGCCACGCCTTCGATCGCCGAAAGCCATTGCCAGAGCGCGGCGACTTCGCCGCCCGTCGATGGCGCCACCGGCATCGAACCGGCGATCGTCAACGGAAAATGTCGCCCGACGCGATCCACCGAAGCCATCACGACGCCCGTCCAGCATGCCCCGAGCGTCGGCGCGATGGCCCCCGGCATCGCGAAAAAGCGCCACACCGGGCAGGTGAGATAAAGCGCGAGCCATTCGTCGCCGAGCGCGAGCTGCGTTTCGGCGACCCGCTGCGCGAGCCACGCGTCCCACGGCGCAACGAACGCGTCCGACAGCCGGCGCGCCGCGAAATCGCCGAGCGAGGGCAGCTTGCCGTACCAGCCCGCGATCGTCGCGCCGTCGTCCGCCAGTGCACCGCCTTGCGCATCGTTCATAGCCGCTCCGGACAGGAGAACGCGCGCAGATCGGCGAGCCGGAACGGATTCTCGACGCTGTTCGCCGTCACTTCGAAGCGCGTCTTGCGCCCTTCGACATCGAACGTGACGATGAAGCGCTCCGGCTGCTCGGTCGGCTCCACGTCGAGCCGGTCGAACATGCGAAAGAGCGCCCACGGTCCCTCGAACACCAGATTGCGCGCGCCGCTCGTGGGCGGCGGCGTCAGTTGCAGGCTCACGCGTTGCGAGCCGCGCGTCCCGGGCCACTGGATCGCGGTGGCGATCTGCGGACCGTGCGCGTAGGTGAGCACCTGCCCGTCGACATCGAGCGTGAAGGACAGGATCGTCGGGTCCATGTCGAGCGGCTTGAACTGCAACGTGAGCGCGGGCGTCTTGCCGCCGCCGCGAAAGAACACGCCGCGGATCGTCGCGGCGCGCTCGAACTGCGCGAGCCCCGCCGGGCTGATCTGCGACGCCGACGAATCCGACTTCTTGAACGCCCACGGTTTCGCGGACACATCGACGTCGGGCGCGAGGTTCTTCTGGAAGAAATCGTCGAACTTGCCGCCCGGCGCGAACAGCGTGCCGAAGTCTTCGGGCAGCACGTCGCGCCCGGAATTCGGGTTGAACGGATAACGCCCGCTCACCGCGCGATCGCAGAACGACGAAATCGATTCCTTCAGATCCGCCGACAGATTCACGCGCCGCGCCTGCTGCGCCTGACCCGCGCCCTGGCTGCCGAGATCGAGCAGCGCGGTGCGGATCGGCTCGGGCATGCGCGGCGCGAGCGCGCGCAGCTTCGCGGGCGCGTCCGACGGCGGCGGCGCGGCTTTCTGCTGCAACGCTTCGTCGGTGGCGCTCAGATACGTGTAGACGTCGTTGATGACGGCGAGCGTCTGCGTGATCGGCGCAGGCTGCCCGGCTCCCGGACTCGTGACGAGCGCGCGCAGGCCGGTGAAACGGTCATCGACGATGCTTTCGAGCTGCGCGCCCGGCGCGACGGTGGCGATCTGCGTCGGATCGGGACCGCGAATCACCTTCAGCAGCTTTTCGCGCGCCGCGCCGATCTTGTCGTTGGCGCGATCGACGACGGTCGTTTCGCCTTCGGGCTTCGCGCCGAGCGTCGTTTCGCGCGACGCCGCCTTCGAGAGCGCGGCGAGCGGCGAATCGGGCGCGGACAGGATGCGCGCGATCTGCGCCGATTGCGACAGCGAGTCCGCGTGCACGATGCGGATATCGTTCAGGAACTCGGTCCAGATGCGCGCGTAGTCCTGCAAATAGAGCAGCCGCACGTCTTCGGTGAGGCGCTGCATCGACGCGGGATCGCCGCGCGGCAGGCCGCTCTGATCGCGGATGCCGAGCACCCACGGCTCTTCGGCGGCGAGTTGCGCGGCGGTTTCATCGACGGCTTTCAGAAACGCCTTGTGATAGCCGTCGAACGAATAGAGCCCCGGCACGCCGCGCGTGAGCGGCGCGCCGCTCGAACGCGTGAAGACGAGCGACGCGTTCGGCCCGCCCGCGCGCGCGACCGTGAACTCCGGATAGTCCGCGCCGACGCCTTGCTGCTTCACGCGCCCGTACACGCGCTGCGCGAGCGTGCTGGCGACGAGCATGCCGCGCAGATGCGCGACCAGGCGCTCGTCGAACGGCAGGTTCGGATGCACGACGCCGCGCGCGAACAGCGCATCGAGATGTCCGGCGAGCGCGGCGCGTTCCTCGTTGCCGACTTCGCGCGGCAGCGACTGGTCCCAGTCGGTGAGAATCCAGGCCTTGAGCGCATCGGCGTCCTGATGATCGGGCTGGTTCAGCATCAGATACGCCTTGAGCGCCTCATACGCGTAGCCGGGATTCGCGGGCGTCGCGCTGCGCGCCTGTTCCTCGATGCGCGCCGCGAGCTTGGGCAGGAACAGATCGGTCAGGAGGCGCTCGTAAGCGCCGGTCGCGCCGGCGTCGAGCTTCGCGCCTTGCCACAGGCCCCATTGCATCGCGATGGGGGGATGCGCGGCATCGACCTGCGGCGTCGATGCGAGATGGCGCACCGCCGACAGGAGCGGCAACAACGCGACGAGCTGCGTGCCCGCCGCCGACGTTCCCGCGACGGCTTCCTTCGCCGCGCGCGCGGTCTGTTCGACGTTCGCCACATATGTCCGGTTGCGCAGATAGCTCGTGCCCCAGAGCGCGAGCACGCCGGCCGTCACGGCGGCGATCACCGCGTACGCGCCGAGCCGCCACAGATGGCGCCGCCTCGCCCATTGCAGATTCGATCCGGCGAGACCCTGCTCCGCGAACACGACCTGCGTCAGGAGCCGCTCCAGAAAAAAGCTGCGCCCGCTCGAAGGACGCGGCGGCTGCACGCCGCGCTCGATGCCGAACGCGCGCGCGAGCGAACCCAGCACGCGATCGATCGGCGTGCCTTCCTGCGTGCCGCTCGTGAAGTAGACGCCGCGCAGAAGCGGCATGTCCTCGTGCTTCGAGTGTACGAACGTGGCGCGCAACGCTTCGGCGAGCAAGGGCTTGAGCGCCGCGAACTGCTGCGGAAAGCCCATGAGCGCGGCGCGCTGCGCCAGCCCGCTTTCGGCGTTCAGGCGATCCGGCAGACGCGCGACCAGCCGCGCTTCGAGCGCATCGAGCTCGTCGTCGATGCGCGCGCGGAACTCCGCATCGGTGAGCGGGCGGGCCGGATCGAACGGAAACGTGAAACCGAAAATCTGCGCGCGCTCTTCCTTCGGCATGTCCGCGAAGAACTCCGTGAAGCCCGAGAGCAGATCCGTCTTGGTGACGAGCACATAGACCGGAAAGCGCGTGCCGAACGCCTTCGTCAGCTCGCGCATGCGGGCGCGCAAGGTCGATGCCGTCTCGTCCGTGCTCGCGGGCGTCGCGGCGAGCAGATCGGGGACGGCGAGCGTCAGCAGCACGCCGTTGATCGGCTGGCGCGGCCGGGTCTTCTTCAGGAGCGCGAGGAAGCCTTGCCAGGCGGTCTGATCGGTGTCGCGATCGCTTTCGTGCGTCGTGTAGCGGCCGGCCGTGTCGATGAGCACGGCGTCGTCGGTGAACCACCAGTCGCAATTGCGCGTGCCGCCGACGCCGCGAATCCGGTCGGTGCCGAAGCGCTCGGCGAGCGGAAAGCGCAAGCCCGAATGCACGAGCGCGGTGGTCTTGCCCGCGCCCGGCGCGCCGATGAACATGTACCACGGCAACTGATACAGATATTGCCGTCCCGACAGCGTGACCCAGTCGCGCCAGCCGGGCTTTCTGCCCGACGCGGTGATGCGCGCGTCGCGGAGCACGGCGAGCGCTTCGTCGAAACGCTTGCCGAGCGTCGCGACTTCCGCTTCGCCCGCGTTTTGCGGCGCGCCCTCGCGACGCGGCGATTCGACCGCCGCGCACAGTCCCGCCGACAACGCCGCCTGCGTGCGCCGCGCGCGCCACGCCGCCCAGATGCGCCGCAGCACGAGCAGCAGCGCGACGCAGCCGATCGCGATGAAGCGCGCCGTCGTCGATTCGAGCGGATACGTGTGCGCGAACGACACGAGCGGCCCGGCGATCCAGATCGCGCCCGAAATCAGCAACAGGCCGACGATCAGCAGCAGCACCGGATGGAACAGGATCGAGAAGAGCTTTTTCATGTCAGGACCCGGGCTTGGCGAACAGCGTCACCTCGACGCGCCGGTTGCGCGCGCGGCCCGCGGGCGAATCGTTCGGCGCGACGGGATCGGCGTCGCCTTTGCCTTCGGCCTTCAGGCGCTCCGGCCCGACGGTCGCGGCGAGCAGATCGCGCACGTTCGCCGCGCGTTCCTGCGAAAGCTCCCAGTTCGACGGAAAACGCGCCGAGCGGATCGGCCGGTCGTCGGTGTGGCCCGTCACGAGCACCTTGCCCGGCACGGCCTTCAGCGCCGCCGCGATGCGCTCGATCAGCGGCCGCGTCTGCGGGGCGACTTCGGCGCTGCCCGGGCGAAAGACGTTGTCGCCGTGCAGCGTGACGACGGAGCGGTCGACGCGGTCATCGACGGCGACGAGGCCGTCGCGAATCTCCTGCGCGAGGAATTCGGCGAGACGCGGCCGCGCCGTCTGCGTGACGACGAGCGGCCGTTGCGCGCCCGCGCGGATCGACGCGAGCGTGTCGAACGCCGGATCGGAGAGGCGGCCGAGCTGGAAGCTCATCGCGAGCCACGCGGCGGCGAGCAGCGACAGCGCGAATGCGCCGACGACCCACACCGGCAGCACGTCGGTCGTGCGGCGCCGCGCCGTCGGCACGCCTTGCCAGTGCGGCGACAGCGCACGCTCGGGCTCGCCGCGCTCCTTGCGGATCAGTTGATAGAGCCGCGCGCGGATCGCATCGAGCGTCTGCTTGCCTTGCGCCGCGACGCGGTAGCGTCCCTCGAAGCCGAGCGCGAGCACCATGTTCGCGAGTTCCAGCAGATGCAGATGCTGCGCGGGCTTCTGCGCGAGCCGCGCGAGCAACTGGAAGACTTTTTCGCCGCCCCACGCCTCGTTGTGAAACGTGACGAGCAGGCTTTGCCGGGCCCAGACGCCCGCGCCCCACGGCGTGCCGGACGCGGCTTCGTCGAGCATCGTGCAGACGATGTAGCGCGCCGCCGTCACCTGTTCCGCCGCGATGCCCTTCGCGCGCGCCTCGTCCTCGAAACGGCGCACGCCCGCCGCGAGCGAATCGCGCAACGCGGCGGGATCGGCGCAGGCGCTCATCGCGCGGATGCGCGGCGCGAGCTGCAACAGCGGCGCGCAGGCCGCGACAAGCGGATTGACGGCGCCGCCGCCCGCGAAGGCCGCATCGAACGCGCGCTGATCCGAGCCGGCCGCCGAACCCGTCGCGGCGGCGGCAAACGTGCCTTCCGTGTTGCCGCTGCCCGCGCCGCGACGCCGCGCGCCGGGATTGGGCTTGATCATCGTCTGGTCGGATTCGAAGCCCGCGAAGGGATCGTCGTCGTGCGTCATGTTTATCGATGGCCTCGCTCTTCAATGACGGATCGCCCAGAATTCGAGTTCGAGCGCGGGAAAGTCGCCGGCGATATACATCGCCAGATTGCCGGTCTGCTCCAGTTCCTTCCACAGCTCGCCACCGCGATCCAGTTCGAAGTACGAAAAGCCCGCGTGAAACGGAATCTGGCGCGGCGCGACCGGCAGCGCCCGCAGCCCGATGCCCGGCAGCGCGAGATTGACGAGATCGCGCAGCTTCTCGGCGGGCGCGACTTTCACCTGGGTCGGAAAGCGCGTGCGCAGCGCCTCGCCGGGCATCTGCGCGTTCGCGGCGAGCACGAAGCCCGCGCTCCTCACGAGCTCCAGATCGTTGATGAGCGCGACGCGCACGCCGGGCTTGCGGCTCTGCAATTCGATGGCGACGGCATCGGGCTCGCGCACGATGCCCATCAGTTGCCGGACGTCGCGCATGAGCGGCTCGAACGACGTGGCGAGATCGTCGTGGCGATAGGGCGGGTAGGCGAGCACGCGCCGGCGCTCGTCGAACGCGGCGAGATCGCCGGCGAGCGCGAGCGTCGTCTGATACAGGCGTTCGGGATGCAGCAGCGGCACCTGCAGCAGATGGGCGTACTGCGGCTCGAAACGGTTGAGCGTCTGAAGCAGCAGAAAATCGGCGATTTCGGCGACGCCGCCGCGCCCCGGATTCGCGAGCCGGCTCGCGAGCCGGTCCGCATGCTGATGCACGAGTCCGGCGAGCTCCTGCGCGTAGCCGAAAAGGCGCGGGTCGGCGTGCGCGTGGAGCATCGGCGGAATGTAGCCCGGATCGAGCAGCACGCGATTGTCCGCGCGCCGCTCCAGCACGCGCGCCACGCCGATGGTCGCGAAGGCGTCGGTGGCGTCGCGCGCGAGCATGAGCCGCAGATTCGGCGCGCCGACGCGAATCTGGGCGACGCGGTCCGTGCTCGTCGTCACATCGGCGACGGAGGTGTCGGTCGTGCGAAAGCGCAGGCCGTCGATGCGGCCGTCGGCGCCTGCATCGGCATCGAACTCCTTGGCGCCCGCGCGCGCGAGCGGCAGCGTCAGCAGCACGATTTCATCGCGCGCGCCGGCGGGGATGTCGAGCGGCGGCGGCGCGGGGGCGTCGTCGGGAAAGGAGAACGCGGTGCCGTCCGGCAGCACGCCGAACGCGGAAGCGAGCGCGATCTTGCCGAGCCCGAGCGCGATCTCGTCGAGCATCACGGCAGCCCAGCCCCACGACCATGCTTCGGTCGCGCGCGCGTGCGAGCGCACGAGATGCTCGATGAAGCGGTCGTGCTGCTGAAAATGCTGGGGTTCGAGGAACAGCCCCTCGGACCAGATCATGCGTTGGTGCCAGGTCATGGTGCCTCGTGTCCGCGTGGGCTCGCGCGGCCGCTGTAGCGGATGCATCGCGCCGCGCCCGGCGGATCCGGGCGCTTTCGCTTTTTAGAACGATCCAGCGCGGCCGATTTGCAAACCGGCGTGCGCGTTCACTTCGCGGCCTGCTTCTTTCCCGACGACGGCGGCGCGGCCTGCGCGGCGATCGATACATCGGCGGCATCGATGCGCACGTTCATCAGCGTCGTCTGATTCGGCGGCACCGGCGCGCTCGCGCGCCAGCGTGAGCGTTCGATATCGCGGTACGCCGCCACCACCGCGACGAACTTCGTGCCCGGCTGCACCGTCTGCTCGACGCTGCGGCTGTCGCCGGGCTTCAGCATGTATTCGCTCTTCGCGTTGAGATCGCCGCCGAGCGTCGCCTGCTCCTTGCCGTAGAGCGTGAAGAAGTCGGCGCTGTCGAAGGCCGCGGTCGTCTTCAGCTCGTACACGCGCACGACGACCGGCGACGGCCGCCCCGCGTGATCGGGATTGACGCCGGCGAGCGCATTCACGCTGATGCGCACGATGGTCGGCGCGGGCGGCGGCGGCGACTTGCACGCGCCGATAGCGAGCGCGCAGAGCAGCGGCGCGCACAGGCGCAGAGAGAGCGAGCGTGGACGTGAGGTGTCCATCATCGATTCGCGGGTGATTTCGGACACAGCAACAGACGAACGAAGCCGCCGCGCTTTTCAAAACCGTCGAGGTGTTTCGTCTAGTGAGGGCACCGCGCCGGACGCTTTCCGGTTGCGCCGGTGCGAGGCGACGGTCTTCGAGGAGCGCATTCGTGAAACCGATCGAGCGAAACGCGCCGGCCCGTGTCACGGCCGGTGCTCGCGCGCCAGACGGCGCCGCGGCAAGGCGGCTTTGCATCGCGCTCGCGCTGCTCGCGGCGCTCGGTGCGCTGGCGGTGGCCGCGCCGGGCGCGCGCGGGCAGACGGCGCAAGGCGCGCCCGCTGTGAGAACTGCGCCGAACGCGCAGAAGGCGCAGACTCCGCCACCCGCTCCCGACGAAGCCCCCACGCCCGCCGCGCGCCAGGCCGAAGCCCGCGTGCGCGATGCCGAGACCATCGCGACCTTGTCGCAGGAAGGACGGCTTCTGCTCGCGCGCGATCAGGTCAAGCTCGACGGCTACGCGTATTGCAGCATGTCGGTGGCGGCGGCCGAGCGGGGCGATTTCCGCCAGAGCATCGAGGCGGCCTCGCGGGCGCTCGTCGTCGCGCGGCAGACGGACAACGCGAATCTCGCCGCGTTGTCGCGCCGCGACCTGGCGATCGCCTACAGCTACGCCGGCGATCTCGACGACGCCGAGCGCTATGCGAAGGAAGCCATCGCCGCGGGCGCGAACAATCCTCAACAGGTGCTCGCGCCCGCGCACAAGGTGCTCGGCGACATCGCGGCGCGGCGCGGCGATCCGGCCGGCGCGCTCACGGAATATCGCGCGGCGCTCGCCACGGCCTCGGAGCGCTATAAGCCGATGGTGCTGCTCTCGATCACCAACGCGCAGATCGCGACCGGCGACGCCGCGGGCGCGCGCGCCACCTTCGAGCAGACGAGCAACGTGCAGGAAACCTTGCTCGCGCCGTTGTACAAGCGCATCGAAGGCAATCTGCTGCTCGCCGAAAACAAGCCGCGTGAGGCGCTCGAAGCGTTCACCGCGAGCGCGACCAAAGGCGGCACCGACGCCAGCTACGACAACCTGTGGGCGCACGAAGGCATGGGCCGCGCGTACCTCGCGCTCGGCGATCGCCGCCGTGCGCGCGAAGCGTGGCTCGTCGCGCTCGACGATTCCGAAAACATTCGCGCGCGCTTTCGCAGCGACGAGTTCAAGACCGGTCTCTTCTCCGACACGCAGACGGTCTTCGAGGAAACGATCGCGCTCGTCGTTGAGGACGGCGACTATCCGCTCGCCTGGACGCTCTCCGAAAAAAGCCGCAGCCGCGCGCTGCTCGATGTCGTGCGCAACCGGCTCGCGACGAGCGTCGACGAAACGCAGTTGAACGGCCGCGCGCTCTCGCTCGACGAAGTGCGCGCCGCGTTGAATCCCGGCGAGGCGATCGTCGAATATCACGGACTGCCCGACAGGATGATCGCGTGGGTCGTGCGCCGCGACGGCATTCAGGGCTTCACATTGCCGCTCCCGCGCCACGACATGACGCTCGCCGTCAGCGATTTCCGCACGGCGATCATCCGCGGCCGTCCGCAGGCGCTCACTTACGGCGCGAAGCTCGACGCGCTGCTCATCGCGCCGCTCGGACTGCGCCCGAACGAACGGCTCGTCGTCGTGCCGAACGGTTCGCTGCACTACATGCCGTTTCAGGCGCTCAGGAATGCGCAGGGATTTCTGATTCAACGGCATGCGCTCGCGCTCGCGCCGTCGGCGAGCGTCGCGGTGCAGCTCGTGCGGCGGCAGCAGCGCATCGCGAGCAATCTCGTCGCGTTCGGCAATCCGCGCATCGCACCGGAATTCGATCTGCCCGGCGCCGAAGCCGAAGTCCGCGCGATCGGGCCGCTGTTCGCCGAGCGCGAAACCTTCGTGCAAGGCGATGTCACGCGCAAGACCTTCAGCGACAACGCGCCGGCGGGCCGCATCGTGCATGTGGCGACGCACGCGCAGGCCGACACCATCGACCCGCTGCATTCGCGCGTGCTGCTCGCGCCCGCGAAGCAGCCCGCCGACGGTCCCGACCCGATGCTCGCGCAGGACATCTACAACCTCAAGTTCGATTCGGTCGCGCTCGTCACCTTGTCGGCGTGCGAGACGGCGCTCGGGCGCATCGAGCGCGGAGACGAAATCATGGGCTTCACGCGCGCGTTCTTCTATGCGGGCGCGTCTGCGCTGCTCGTGTCGATGTGGCCCGTCGCCGATGAATCGACCGCGCTCACGATGCGCACGTTCTACGGCTCGCTCACGAAGGGCGAGGAGGCCATCGACGCAATGCGCGACGCGCAGCTCGCCGTGCTCGCCAACAGCCGGTTCGCCCATCCGTTCTACTGGGCGCCGTTCGATCTGATGGGCAACTGGCGGCTCTCGGTCGCGCGCTGAAGCGCCACGCCTTGCGTCAGAGCCGATGCAACCGGGTTCGCCCGATGAGGATGCCGCTGTGAACGAAGCCATCGAAGCCCGATCCTTTTCCTCACGCTGGAAAGTGCGGCCGCGCCGGCTGGCGGGCGCGGCGGGCGTGAGCATCGCGTGCGCGGGCGCGCTCAACGCGTGGGCGCAGCAAGTGCCGATGCCGGGCACGGCGCAGGTGCCGAGCGCCGGAACGCTGCTCAACGAGCAGCCGCGTCCGTCGACCGCCGCGCCGCCGCCCGGCGGTGCGAACGCGCTGCCCGCGCCGCCGGCCCCGCCGGCGGAGGTGCCCGAAGGCAAGAAGTTCGTTTTGCGAAGCATCCGCTTCGCGGGCAACGAAACGCTGCCGGCCGACATGCTGCTGCCGCTCGTCTCCGACAAGATCGGCCAGGAAGTGTCGATCAACGATCTGAACGCGATGAGCGCGCGCATCGCGCAGATGTATCGCGAGCGCGGCTATCCGCTCGCGCAGGTCGTGATTCCGCCGCAGGACGTCACCAACGGCGATGTCACGTTCACCGTGCTCGAAGGCAAGATCGGGCACGTGCGCCTGACGATGGCGCCCGGCGCGCCCATCAAGGAATCGATGGTGCGCGCGCGGCTCGCCGCGATCGAGCCCGGCAAGCCGCTCAGGCAGAGCGAGCTCGAACGCACGATGCTGCTGCTGTCGGATCTGCCGGGCATCCGCGTGAGCTCGGCGCTGGAAACGGGCAGCACGCCCGGCACCGTCGACCTGAGCGTGACCGTCGAGCCGGTGCGCCGCTGGAACTTCGCCGTCTCCGCCGACGACTACGGCTCCGCGCCCGCCGGACGCTGGCGTCTCGGCGCGGTGGGACGGCTCGCGTCGCCGTTCGGCATCGGCGACAACCTCGACGTGAACCTGCTCGCCGCCGAGCGCGCCGACACGGTGTACGGGCGCATCGGCTACGACGCGCCGGTGGACGCGAGCGGCACGCGCGTCGGCATCGCGTATTCGCATCTGTATTACTACCTCGGCGAGCAGTTTTCGTCGCTCGACGCGCACGGCGAGGCGGACGTCGTCACCGCTTCGGTGTCGCATCCGCTGATCCGCTCGCGCAGCCAGAATCTGCTGCTGCGCGGCGCGCTGGAGTATCGCTCGCTCACCGACAAGATCGACGCCGTGAGCTTCGACAATCCGCAGAAGCTGTATGTGGCGAGCGTCGGGCTGTCGTACGAGAGCCGCGACAGCTTTCTCGGCGGCGGCTTCAACAGCGCCGACGTGCAACTGGCGTTCGCGCATCTGAATATCGACTCGGCGCTCGCCGAAGCGATCGATCAGGGGCCGTTCGGGCGCCACACGCAAGGCAACAGCGTGCGCCTGACGATGCAGGCGAACCGCCTGAACGCGATCACGCGCAACACCAGCTTTTTCGTGGGCGTGTCGGGGCAATGGGCGAACGAGAACCTCGACAGCTCGTCGCGCATCACGCTCGGCGGTCCGCGCGCGGTGCGTGCGTATTCGCCGTCCGAATCGGTCGTCGACGAAGGGCTGATCGCGACCGCCCAGCTCCGTTACGCGGTGATTCCGTCGCTCACGCTGTCGGCGTTCTTCGATATCGGCGTCGGACGCTACAACGCGCGCTCGATTCCGGGGCAAGGCGCGAACACCGTCACGCGCAGCGGCGCGGGCATCGGCGCGTTCTGGACGGGACCGTACGGCATCACCGTCGATGCGAGCGTCGCGTGGCGCACGACCCGCCCCGACACGACCGGCGACGACAAGGTGCCGCGCGTCTACGTTCAGGTATCCAAATCGTTCTAGCGCAAGCGGATCTGCACTCAAAGGAGCTCGCCATGAGCGACATCACCTGCCTTCGGACCCGCAAGCATCGCCGGGAATGGGATCGCGCGATCCGCCGCTTCGTCAGACGCGCCGCGCGTCAGGCGGGCGCCGATTTCAAGGCGAGCGCGCTCTTGCCGCTCTTCGTCGTTGTCGCCGCGCCGGGCGCGTTCGCGCTGCCGGTCGGCGAACAGGTTCAGAGCGGCAGCGTCACGATCAGCCGCCCGAACACGAATTCGATGACGATCAACCAGGGCTCGCAAAAGGGCATCGTCAACTGGAACGGCTTCTCGATTCTGAACGGCGAGCGCGTCGATATTTCGCAGCCTTCGGCGCAGGCGGTGCTGCTCAATCGCGTGGTCGGCAGCGAGGCGAGCCGCATCGCCGGGCAGCTCAACGCGAACGGCCAGGTGTTTCTCGTGAATCCGGCGGGCGTGCTGTTCGCGCGCGGCGCGTCGGTGAACGTGGGTTCGCTCGTCGCGTCGACGCTGGGGATCACCAACGCCGAATTCCTCGCCGGGAAGTATCACTTCAATCAGGGCGCGGCGCCGGGCGCGAAAGTGTCGATCGAATCGGGCGCGAACATCGCGGCGTCGCCGGGCGGCGCGGTCGCGCTGCTGGGCGCGCAGGTCGACAACAGCGGCTATGTGAGCGCGACGCTCGGCAAGATCGCGATCGGCGCGGGCAGCGACATCACGCTCGATTTCGCCGGCGACGGCCTCACGATGCTCAAGGTCAACGACAAGGTCGCGAACGCGCTCATCAGCAACGCGGGCACGCTCGAAGCGGACGGCGGCCAGATCGTGATGTCGGTGCGCGCCGCCGATGCGGCCACGGCGAGCGTGCTCAACCAGACCGGCACGGTGCGCGCGCGCAGCGTGGAGACGCGCAACGGGCGCATCGTGCTCGATGGCGGCGCGACGGGCGTCACCGAGATCGGCGGCACGCTCGACGCCACGGCGCCCGATGCGGGCAAGGGCGGGCAGATCGACGCGACGGGCTATCACGTCGCGGTGAACGACGGCGCGCGGATCGACGCGAGCGGCGCGCAGGGCGGCGGACGCGTGCGCGTGGGCGGCGGCGCGGCGGGCAAGGAGAGCGACATCGTCGATGCGGATGCCGTCTGGATGGGACCGGACGCCCAGGCGCGAGCCGATGCGCTCGTGAGCGGCGATGGCGGCAACGTCGTGTTCTTCGGCACGCAGTCAGCGCGCGTCTACGGGAAAGTGACGGCGCGAGGCGGCGCGAACGGCGGCAATGGCGGGCTGATCGAGACATCGGCGCTTCATCTCGACGTGCCGGGCGACAACATCGACCCGAGCGCGCCCCACGGCGCGGGCGGAACGTGGCTGCTGGACCCGTTCAACGTGATCATCACCAACGACAGGGCCGACGGAAATCCCACCGTCGACTTCACCGCGGCCGCCCCCGATACGCGCATCTGGTCGCAGGCGATCAACAACCAGTTGAACGGCGGCGTCAACGTGACCGTCAGCACGGGCACCTCGGGCACGCAGACGGGCAATATCACGATTGAAGGGCCGATCGCGAAGACATCCGGCGTCAACGGGGCGACGCTCACGCTGAACGCCGCAGGTTCGATCACCGCGCAGCGCGCCCCGGGCGCCACCACCAATGCGGAGATCGTCGCGTTCTCGAACACGAGTGCGGACGCGCCGACAGGTCCGCTCAATGTCGTGCTCAACGCAAATACGGCCGGATCGACGGACGGCACCGCGATCATTTCCCTCGTCGGCACGTCGGCTTTGCCGATGAACATTTTCAGCAACGGCGGATTCATTACGATCGGCGTGCCGCAGCAGGCGAACGGCATCGCGCCGGCCGTCGTGCTCGGCAACGCAATCATCGATTCGCGCGCAATGGCCTTTACGCCCCCGCCGCCCGTCATCGGAATTCGCGCGGCGCTGCTGGATTCGAGCCCGCGCACGGTGGTTGTGCCGCTAAGCGGCGCGTTGCAGACGGTCGTGCCGGATGCCGTCGCCCAGAGCGGCGCAATCACCCTCGAAGGCAACGGACCGGCGACGAACCCGACCGCGGGCCGCGCCGGCGTCGGTGTCGCGATCGGCAGCGGCTCCGAGATCGCGGCGACCACGGGAGCAGTCACGCTGACGGGCACCGGCGCGACGGGCGGCGTGTCGCTCGGCGCAGTGACTGTCTCGACGGCGGGAAACATCCTGATCGACGGGACGGCGTCGGCGGGGCGGGGCGTCGATATCGGCGCGGCCGCCGGCGCCGCGCTCGAATCGACCAACGGCGCGGTCACGCTCACCGGCCGCGGCACGAGCGGCGGCGTGGTCCTGAACGCGACCGATGTCACGGCCTTCAGCGGCGTATCGGTCAGTGGCACCGCGTCGGCGGGCGTGGGCGTCAGCATGACCGCAGGCGGGGAATCGAACATCGTGAACGTGTCGTCCGGGCCGCTCGCGATCAGCGGCACCGGCACGGCGGGCGGCGTGTCGATGGACACGATGAGCCTGTCCTCGCTCGGCGACCTGACGATCACCGGGACGTCGGCGGCGGGCGTGGGCGTTGCGCTGGTGAACACGGACGCCGAATCGAACACCGGCTCGGTGACCGTTCGCGGCAGCGGCGGCGCGGGCGGCGTGCAGACGCGATTCGGCAGCTTCTCGTCGGACGAGGGCGGCGTGACCATCGACGGCACGTCGCTCGCTTCGGGCGGGGGCGCGCGCGCCGACGGCGTCGCGATCAGCCAGACGCCGATCGACGCGTCCGGAGCCATCACGATACGCGGCGTCGCCGCGCTGCAAGGGCCGCTCGGCGCGGGCGTGACGATTCTGTCGGCGGCGGAAGGCACGTTGAGGCTGAGTTCCGGCACGCCGGGCATCCGGATCGAAGGCAGCGGCAATGGCTATTCGGGCGTGGCGATCGGCAACGACGGTCCCGCCGGAACCACGCGGACGGTGTTCTTCAACGCGGACGTCGGCCCCACGTTCACGCCGCCGCTGACCATTCTCGGCGTGACCAACGGCGCGCCCGTGCCCGGCGGAACGGGCGCGGCGGGCGTCAGCATCGCCAATGCACTCGTCAACGGGTCGGACGTGACGCTCGCCGGCTCGGTGTCCGGCACGTCGGCGGCGCACGGGCTCGATATCGAGAATTCGAGCGTGACCGCGACGCGCACGCTCAGCTTGCGCGCATCGAACATCAGTCCGACCACGTCGTCGATTCAGGTCGGCGGCGATTCGGCGCTGGGCGTCCCCGCCGGCACGCTCGTGCTCGCGCCGGGCGTGGTGACGCCGGGGGCGTCGTTCACCATCGCCGCCGACGACGCCGCGCCGATCAACATCGGCGTTCCCGGCGTGTCGGGGCCGGGATATACGCTCGATGCCGCTTTCGGCGGGCGCTTCGCTGCGGGCGTCGCCAATACGTACATCGGCTCGGCGAGCCACACTGGGCGCATCGCGCTCGGCACCGTGTGCGCCCGTGCGGGATGCGCGAGCGTGCTGCCCGGCATCAGCGGCGAACTGTCGATTGCGAACGCAGGCGCAGGCAGCCAGGGCATCGCGTTGTCGGGCGCGTCGGGCATGAACCGGCTGACGCTCGATTCCGCCGGCGCGTCCAGCGAAGGCGCGGCCGGCATCCAGACAAACCAGTTGCTGCTCGCCGGACCGGGCCGCTTCGCGCTGACGAGCGCGGCGAACGCGCTCGGGCAGGTCTCGTTCGCCGGCACGGGCGACACATCCGTGACAGGTCTCGGGCAGCTCGTCGTCGCGCCGCTCGCCGGCAACGTATTCGACGCGCGCGGCAGCGCGCTCGCGCCGGTCTCGACACAAGGCGGAGCGTCGACGCTGGCGGGCGATCTCACGCTGACGGCACGCGCGAACGGAAACGCGGGCGCCGGCACGATCACGACCGCCATGCCGATGCAAAGCGCCGCCACGCGCGGGACCACGCTCACGATGCGCGCCGCCGATACGGTGTCGATCGGCTACGGCATCGCATCGGGATCGGCGCCGCTGGATATCGTCGCGGACGCGGTGAGGCAAGTGATCGTGGGCGGTGCGGGCGGGTCGCGTATCGCGATCCGGACCAACGGCGGCAACGTGACGCTCGGCACGCAGGGCGGCGGCGCGACGGGCTTCGACGGCGCGTCGGTGACGCTGCGCCTCGCCGACATCGACACGCGCATCGGCGCGCCGGCCGGTGGGCCCGCCGCCACGGGCGGCGTCGTGACGATCCACGGCGTCGCGCAGCCGCCGATTCCCGGCAACGGGGACGGAGCCGGACCGCTCTCGATCGCACCGTTCGGCGTCGAACTGGACGGCGCGTCGATTGCGAGCGGCAGCGGGCGCATCGAACTGATGGGGCGAAGCCTGAGCCCGACAGTCAATCCCGGCGATGGCGTCGTGCTGCGCAACGCGTCGCGGCTCGCGAGCGGCGCGGGCGGCATCGACGTGTACGGCGCGGGCAGCGGGCCGGGCTCGGCAGGCGTCGCGATACTCGATGGATCGACGATCACGAGCGCGGGCGGCGCCATCGACATTCGCGGCGCGAACGTGGGCGCGGGCGCAGTGCCGACCTCGCCTGCTTTCGGCGTGGCGCTGCTGAACGGCTCGATCGACGCAAGCGCGCCAGGCGGCGCGGTATCGATCGCGGGTTCGACTACCACGGCCGACGCGGGCATCGCGTATGGCGCGGTGCCGCTGCCGGTCAATGCGGGGCGTGTCACCGGACCGTTTTCGATCACGACCGGCCCGCAAGGCACGATCACGCTGCGCGCGTCGAACGACGGAACGGCCACGAGTCTCGTCGGACGCAGCGGGCCGGGATCGATTTCGACGCCTGGCGGCTCGGTGTTGGTGTCGCCGGCGACCGTCGATCCGGTGACATTCGGCGTCGCGCAAGCCAACGCCGTTCCGATCACACTGTTCGGCACAGCCGCGACGCGCGGCCTGTCCATCGATGCCGCCACGTATCGAACCTTTTCGACCGGCATTCAGACGCTTGCGCTCGGTTCGTCGACGCATACCGGGCGCATCACCGTCGACGGTCCATGCACGGGCGGCACGAGCTGCGCACAACGGCCCGCCGTCGCGACGAGCCTCACGCTCCAGAACACCGGCGCGGGCAGCGCGGGCATCGATCTGACTTCAGGACTCGCGCTGCCCGGCAAGACACTCGCGCTCGCTTCGTCCGGACACGTGACCGATCCGGGCGGCATTCAGGCGCAGACGCTTTTGCTCGCGGGCGGCGGCGACTTCGATCTCGCCGACGCGGGCAACGATGTCAAGACGCTCGCGCTGTCGGGCGCGCACAACGTGACGTTTTCGACGACGGGCAGCTTCACGATCGGCACGGCGAGCGCCGGCGGCATCGACGGTGCGACGGGCGCGCTCACGACCATCGGCGGGACGCAGCCGAACGTGACCGGCGACCTGACCGCGATTTCCGAAAACGGCGCGATCGCGCTCGGCACGCCGGCCGCGCCGGCGAACCTGAGCGCGGGCGGCAGCATCGACCTCGTGATGCAGAAGGCCGTCTTCGACAACACGTCCGGTGGCACGCTCGCGGCGGGCAACGCGTGGCGCGTGTGGGCATCGACGCGCAACGGCGAGAACCGCAACGGCATCGATCCGGGCGGGGCGCTGCCGAACTTCTACGGCTGCCTCTATGGCGGCATCTGTAGCTGGAACGGGCAGCTCTCGCGGGACGTCGTGCCGGCGAACGGCAATCACTTCGTCTACGCGGACCGGCCGACGGCGACCATCACCATCGGCAGTCAGACGCGCGGCGAAGGTTCGCCGAACGGCCCGTTCGGCTTCGATATCAGCGGGCTGCTCGGCGGCGACCAGCCGGGCTCGGCCATCGTCGTCAGGCGTCCGCCCGGTTCGTCCGCGACACCGACGTCGCTTGCGGGCGCGTATTCGATCGACGGCGCGTTCTCGTCGCCGGTCGGCTACAACGTCGTCGTCGTGCCGGGCACGCTGACCGTCACGCCGTTGCAGCTTCAGGGCGCCGTGTTCAATCGCAGCGGCCTGCAGCCGCTCTTCACCGCGCAGGAAGAGACGTTCGTCTACGAGAGCAATCTGGGCGCGATCAACATTTGCGTCGGCACGAACGAGCCGGTCCTCGCGCTGCAGCAGGCCGAAAGCGAGGCGGACACGCTCGCGGCGGAATGGAAGCGCGTGCGCTCGCGGCCGAATCTGAACAACTGCCTCGTCGTGAACGGGCAGCACGGCTGCGGCGAATTCTGACTGGAGCCGCGATGATCGACGTCGAACCGCTTCTCGCGCCCGCCGAATCGATGCCACCAGCGGGCATCGATCTGGAATACGACGACGCATATCTCGAATTCGAAGCGCTCGCGCGCGGCAACCCGCAGCGCCAGTTCGACGCGCCCGCCGAGCCGCCGCCGTGGAACGAGTTGCTGGAGCGCGGACAGGCGCTGCTCGCGCGCTCGAAGGATGTGCGCGTCGCGATCGCGTGGACGCGCGCGGCGGCGCATGTGTACGGCCTCGCGGGATTTCTCGCGGGCGTGCGGCTCTTGCACGGTCTCATCGAGCGCTATTGGGATGGGCTTTTTCCGCCGCTCGATCCCGACGACGACAACGACGCCGCGCTGCGCATCAACGCGCTCGCGCCGCTCGCCGATGCGTACACGCCGTTCGCGGAAGCCGAAACGCTGCTGCACGACCTGCGCGAATGCGAAGTGTGCCGCGTGCACGGCGAGCGGCTGACGGTGCGCGACATGCTCGTCGCGCAAGGCCGGTTCGCGGCGCAGGAAGGCGCGGCGGCGGCGACGTTGCCGCGCGTCGAAGGCATGCTCGCCGATGCCGTCGCGCAGGATCCCGGGCTGCTCGCCGATGGCATCGACTTGCGGCAAGCCGTCGACGCGCTCGCGGCCTGCATGTCGGACAAGCTCGGTGCCGAGCGCGCGCCGTCGATGAGCGCGCTGACGACCACGGCGCGCTACGTCGCAGCGCAGTTTCGCGCCATCGCGCCAGCGTCGGCGAGCGAAGAAGGAGCGGCCGAAGCCATGAAACCGGCGCAAGCGCCGGCGCTGTCTCGCGCGGCGACGCGGCCGGGCGAAATCGCATCGCGCGACGATGCGCTCGCCGCGCTCGATGCCGTGTGCGCGTTTCTCGAGCGCACGGAGCCGACCAATCCCGCGCCGCTGCTGATCCGGCGCGCGCGCGGGCTGATGGGCAAGGACTTTCTCGCGGTGATGCAGGATCTCGCGCCCGACAGCCTCGCGCAGATCCATCTGATCGCGGGCACGCGGCCGGAGTGATTGCTTCGATGCGGTTGCGCCGATCATCTTTCGAGTTCGTCACGCTTTAAATCCGCGCCCGTCTGAATCGTCTTCATAGCGTGGCTCATGCTCACGCGAAGGAGGCCTCATGGCAACCAGCAGTCAGAAATTCATCGGCCGCAATCGCGCACCGCGCGTGCAGATCGAATACGACGTCGAAACCTACGGCAGCGAGAAGAAGATCCAGCTTCCGTTCGTGATGGGCGTGATGGCCGATCTGTCCGGCAAGCCGGCCGAGGCGCTGCCGCCCGTCGATCAGCGCAAGTTTCAGGAAATCGACATCGACAACTTCGACAGCCGCATGAAGGCGATGCATCCGCGCGTCGCGTTTCAGGTGCCCAACAAGCTGACGGGCGAAGGCAATCTGAGCGTCGACATCACGTTCGAGACGATGGACGATTTCTCGCCCGCGGCCGTCGCGCGCAAGGTCGATGCGCTCTCGAAGCTGCTCGAGGCGCGCACGCAGCTCGCGAATCTCGTCATCTTCATGGACGGCAAGAACGGCGCGGAAGAACTCATCGCGCGCGTGCTCGACGACCCCGCGCTGCTCAAGACGCTCGCCACGGTCACGCCGCCCGCCGCCGACGCCGCCGCGCCCGCTGGCGCCGCCGAATGAGTGCCGAAAAGGAAACGACCATGTCCGACATTCCGCAATCCGCGTCGCCCGACTCGCAGTCCGCATTGCAGGGCGCGATGCTCGAAGGCGACGAGCTCGCATCGCTCCTGAACCGCGAGTTCCGCCCGAAAAGCGACGAAGCCCGAAGCGCCGTGCAAACAGCCGTGCAGACGCTCGCGCAGCAGGCGCTCGCGCAGACCAAGATCATTTCCGGCGACGCGATCCGCTCCATTCAGGCGATGATCGCCGAGATCGACGCGAAGCTCACCGATCAGGTCAACGAGGTCATGCATCATTCCGACTTCCAGAAGCTCGAAGGTTCGTGGCGCGGGCTGCACTATCTCATCAACAACACCGAAACCGACGAGATGCTCAAGATCCGCGTGATGAACATCTCGAAGAAGGATCTCGGCAAGACGCTGAAGCGATTCAAGGGCGTCGCGTGGGACCAGAGCCCGCTCTTCAAGCAGATCTACGAGCACGAGTACGGGCAACTGGGCGGCGAGCCGTTCGGCGCGTTCGTCGGCGACTACTACTTCAACCAGACGCCGCCCGATGTCGAACTGCTCGGCGAGATGTCGAAGATATCCGCGGCGGCGCACGCGCCGTTCATCGCCGCCGCCGATCCGAGCCTCCTGCAGATGGACTCGTGGCAGGAACTCGCCAATCCGCGCGATCTCACGAAAATCTTCGGCACGCCGGAATACGCGAGCTGGCGTTCGCTGCGCGCGTCGGAAGATTCGCGCTATGTCGGACTCGCGATGCCGCGCTTCCTGGCGCGCGTGCCGTACGGCGCGAAGACCGAGCCCGTCGATGAATTCGACTTCGAGGAAGACACCGGTTCCGCCGATCACACCAAGTACACGTGGGCCAACTCCGCGTACGCGATGGCCGTGAACATCAATCGCTCGTTCAAGCTGTATAGCTGGTGCTCGCGGATTCGCGGCGTGGAATCGGGCGGCGCGGTCGAGGGGCTGCCGGTGCACAGCTTTCCGACCGACGACGGCGGCGTCGACATGAAATGCCCGACGGAAATCGCCATCTCGGACCGGCGCGAAGCGGAGCTTGCGAAGAATGGCTTCATGCCGCTGATTCATCGCAAGAACTCGGATTTCGCGGCGTTCATCGGCGCGCAGTCGCTGCAAAAGCCGTTCGAGTACGAAGACCCCGACGCCACCGCCAACGCCGCGCTCGCCGCGCGCCTGCCGTATCTGTTCGCGTGCAACCGCTTCGCGCATTATCTGAAGTGCATCGTGCGTGACAAGATCGGCACGTTCAAGGAACGCTCCGACATGGAGATCTGGCTGAACAAATGGATCACGCAGTACGTGGACGGCGATCCGGCCAACTCGTCCGAGCACACCAAGGCGCAAAAGCCGCTCGCCGCCGCCGAAGTCAAAGTGCAGGAAGTGCCGGGCGCGCCGGGCTATTACACGTCGCAATTCTTTCTGCGCCCGCACTATCAGCTCGAAGGGCTGACGGTGTCGTTGCGGCTCGTGTCGCGGCTGCCGTCGGCGAAGCAGGCGGCCTGATCTTTCATCGACGATGCCCGGGACACCTCACGTGCCGGGCATCATCATCACCGTCGTCTGCGAAGCATCGCCCACCCAGATCGCGCTGGCGGTGAAGTTGTCGTGATTCGGCCGCGCGGCCTCGCGCAGATGCGACACCATCACATCGAGCCATTCGCCGGGCGTTCGCGCGCGTCCGATCGCGTCGATCATCACGGACTCGTCGAGGTATTCCCAGAAGCCATCGGTGCACAGCAGGAAGGCGTCGCCGTCCGCGATAAGAAACGGCTCGTCCGATGCCGCGATCGCCAGATCGTCCGCCGTGCCGAGCGCCGAGAACAGCACGTTGCGGCGCGGATGATTGCGCGCGTCGCGGGAGTCGAGCAGGTTCGCATCGATCATGCTCTGCACGAGGCTGTGATCCTGCGTCTGCACGATCGTCGCGCCGCGCCGGAAACAATAGAGCCGCGTGTCGCCGCAATGCGCCCACGCCGCGATGCCCGCCGTCTCGTCGATGCCGAGCAGCACCGCCGTCGAGCGCATCTGCGCGAGATCGCGATCGTGCTCCTGCGCATCGATGATGGCGTCGTTGGCGCGCAAGAGTACGCGCAGCAGGTTCGGCCCGGTCAGCGCGACGCCCGCCGACGTCACGCGCGTCAACTCCGCGAGCACGGTATCGACGGCGATGCGCGACGCGGCATCGCCGCCGCCGTGACCGCCCGCGCCATCGGCGACGACGCTCGCGAACAGCGCGGCGTGCCGCCATTGCCCGTACGCGTCCTCGTTGCGCGACCGGCCGCCCACTTCGCTCACGCTCGCGGTTTGCAGTTGCATGTCGTGTCTCTCGTTACTGGCGGCCGTGGTGTTTTAGTTCGTCGATCTGCGCTTCGTAGGCGGCGACGAATGCGCGGCCGAACAGCGTATGGAAATCCTCGGTCGCTTCGCTCGAAAGCTGCCCGTACATCTCGATGAACAAATCCCAGCAGCGCGCGCGGCGGGAGAGGCCCGGCAGAAAACCGTCGAGCATCGAGCGTCCGGACAGGCGCGCCTCGATGCGCTGCGGCTCGAAGCGCTCGAACACGCCGTCGAGCGCGGCGCGCATGCCGGCGACCATGCCGACCTGATGCGCGCGCAGATCGGCGTAGGCGTCGTCGAACGCGGCGGCGGGCGCCATGAAGCCGCGCATCTGCGGATTGAGCAGATGCATGAGCGCCGCTTCCACGTTCGGCGAGAACTTGAGCGGATTGTTGTCCGATGCCTCGATCATCGTCGAGCCGGTGCGCATTTCGCGCTTGAGCGCGGCGCGCGCCGCGAGCAGTTCGAGCGTGCCGCGCGCCGCTTCGCGCAGCAACTCGCCGATGAGCTGCATCAGCGCGGGCGTGAGCGCCTCGATGCGCACGCCGTGCGTGTTCAGGCCGCGCAGGAACGCATCGGCGAGCGCGCGGTCATCGGCCGGTCTTGCCGGCGACGGAGCCGGCGATGGCGCCGTTTGCGGCCTCGGCGGCGTAAATGCGCTGTGCAGTTCCGATCCGGCGTCGGGGCGCGTCGCGGGCGGCTCGACGGACCGCGCCGCGCCGGTGAGGCTCGCGAACGGATCGGCGTCGTGGGCGGTGTTCGGCTGTGTGAGCGGGGCAACGAGCGGATCGGTCAGCGAACCGCCTTGCGGCGACGCGCCCGGCGCGAGATCGAACAACTCGTCGATCGAGCGTTTCGACGCCGGATCGTCGAAACCGAAGTCGAAGTCTTCCGCGCGCCCGGGCGCAGGCTTCGGCGCGGCGAGCATGTCGTCGTCGAAACGATCGGGCGTCTTCGACGGGGCGGCCGCAGCCGGCGGTGCGTCGAACAAGCCGGCGAACGGATCGTCGTCGGATGGCGCGTCCGCGCTCACCGTATCGTCTTCCGTGTCGATATCGGCGCGCAACTGATAGCCGCCGATCTGCACTTCGTCGCCGTGCGCGAGCGTCACCTCCTGACCCGGATCGAGCGGCCCGCCGTTGACGAGCGCCGGATTGCTGCCGCGATCGATCAGCAGATAGTGCCCGTCGCGCCACACGATCTGCACGTGCAGCCGCGACACGGTGCGCTCGGCGTCGTCGAGCACCAGCCGGTTCGTGACGGCGCGGCCGATCGTGCCGCCATCGGCATCGAAAGCCGCCGAGAGCGGCACGCGCGGCGGTTGTCCGTTGTGAAGCGTCACCGTGAGCGTGAGCATGGTTTAGTCGAACGCGTAGACGAAATCGCCCGCGCTCGCCGAAAGCCGGATGCGCGCGAGCGCGCCGCCTTCGGTGAGGCGCGTCAGATATTCCGTCGAGATGCGCGGCAGGACGGTGTTCGTGAGCAGCGCGTCGATCACGCGTCCGCCCGATTCGCTTTCCGTGCAGCGCGAGACGATGAGCCGCACGGCGTCGTCGTCGTACTCGAAGGGAATGCCGTGGTTGTCCGCGACGCGCCGCCGGATGCGCTCGAGCTGCAGGCGCACGATATCGGCCATCATCGCGTCGGAGAGCGGGTAGTAGGGCACCGTGACCAGCCGCCCGAGCAGCGCGGCGGGGAATACGTCGAGCAGCGGCCGGCGCAACGCGCGCGCGAGTTCTTCCGGAGGGGGCGCGTTCGCGGCATCGCGGCACATCGACATGATGATCTCCGAGCCGACATTCGAGGTCAGCAGGATGATCGTGTTCTTGAAGTCGATGTAGCGCCCTTCGCCGTCTTCCATCCAGCCCTTGTCGAAGACCTGAAAGAAGATTTCGTGCACGTCCGGATGCGCCTTCTCGACTTCATCGAGCAGCACGACGCTGTACGGGCGGCGGCGCACGGCTTCGGTGAGGATGCCGCCCTCGCCGTAACCGACGTAGCCGGGCGGCGCGCCCTTGAGCGTCGAGACGGTGTGCGCTTCCTGAAACTCGCTCATGTTGATGGTGATGACGTTCTGCTCGCCGCCGTAGAGCGTTTCGGCGAGCGCGAGCGCGGTTTCCGTCTTGCCGACGCCCGATGTGCCCGCGAGCAGAAACACGCCGATCGGCTTGTCGGGATTGTCGAGCCGCGCGCGCGATGTCTGGATGCGCTTCGCGATCATCTCGAGCGCATGGCGCTGGCCGATCACGCGGCGATCGAGCGCATCGGCGAGATGGAGCACGGCGTCGAGCTCGTTCTTCAGCATCCGGCCGACCGGAATGCCGGTCCAGTCCGCGACGACGCCCGCGATCACGCCCGCATCGACGCTCGGCAGGATCAGCGGCGCGTCGCCTTGCATGTCGAGAAGACGCCCCTTGAGTTCCGCGAGGCGCGCAAGCTGTTCATCGCGCGACGATGCATCGGCGGCTTCGCGCAGCAATGCACGCAACGCCAGCAACTCGTCGACGACGCCTTTCTCTTCGTTCCAGCGCGCTTCGAGGCCGCCGAGCGCATCGCGTTCGCGCGCGAGGCGCGCGGCGACATCGTCGGCGCGGGTGCCGACATCGAAGCCCGCATTCGCTTCCCGCGCGACGATCTGCGCCTCGACCTCGAGCGCTTCGATGCGGCGGCGGCAGTCGTCGACCTGCGCGGGTGTCGCGTGCTGGCTGACGGCGACGCGCGCGCACGCGGTGTCGAGCAGCGACACGGCCTTGTCCGGCAATTGGCGCGCCGGAATATAGCGATGCGACAGCCGCACGGCCGCGTCGATCGCCTCGTCGAGCAACTGCACGCGATGATGTCCTTCGAGCACCGCCGCGACGCCGCGCAGCATGCGCACGGCCTTGTCCTCGGCAGGCTCGGCCACCTGCACGACCTGAAAGCGCCGCGTGAGCGCCGGGTCTTTCTCGATATGCCGCTTGTACTCGGCCCACGTCGTCGCGCCGATCGTGCGCAAGTCGCCGCGCGCGAGCGCGGGTTTGAGCAGATTGGCCGCGTCGCCGGTGCCCGCCGCGCCGCCCGCGCCGACGAGCGTATGCACTTCGTCGATGAACAGAATCACCGGCTTCGGGCTCGCCTGCACTTCGTCGACGACCTGTCGCAGCCGCTGCTCGAACTCGCCTTTCATGCTCGCGCCCGCCTGCAACAGCCCGAGATCGAGCGACAGCAGCGCGACTTCGCGCAACGGCGGCGGCACGTCGCCGCGCACGAGACGCTGCGCGAAGCCTTCGACGACCGCTGTCTTGCCGACGCCCGCCTCGCCCGTGAGCAGCGGATTGTTTTGCCGACGCCGCATCAGAATGTCGACGAGCTGGCGGATTTCATCGTCGCGGCCGGTGACGGGATCGAGCTCGCCGCGGCGCGCCTTGTCGGTGAGATCGGTCGCGTATTGGCGCAGCGCGTCCTGACTGCCCATCGCGGGCGCGGCTTTGGCATCGATCGCGCTGTGCGGCGTCTCGGCCTCCGCTTCCTCGACCGAGCCCGCGACGATGCGCGCGAAGTTGTCGGAGAGATCTTCCGGCTTGATGCGCTCGAACTGCTTCGATATGCCGGTCAGCACGTGGCGCAGCCGCTGCGTCTTCAGCATGCCGACGAGCAGATGCCCGGTGCGCACCTTCGTCGCGCCGAACAGCAGCGTGCCGTAGACCCAGCCGCGCTCGATGGCGTCGCTGATGTGCTCGGAGATGTCGGAGATCGATGTCGCGCCGCGCGGCAGGCGATCGAGCGACGCGGTCAGCTCGCGCGCGAGCGCGGCGGCGTCGACGCCGTAATGCGCGACGATGCGCTGCCAGTCCGAGTTCGGCGTCTCCAGAATCTGCATGATCCAGTGCGCGAGCTCGACGTACGGATTGCCGCGCATCTTGCAGTAGACCGTCGCGCTTTCGACGGTCTTGTAGCCGAGCCTGTCCAGCTTGCCGAACAGCGCGACACGACTGATTTCCGCCATCGCGATCTCCTTTGCCGACGCACCTGCCTCCATCCGATAAGACGGCGCAACGGCGGGCATTTTGCAAGGTGCTTTCGATGCGCCCGTCACGCGAGATGCGCGTCGGCGTCGAGCGCGAGATCGGCGCAATCGGCGCGGCGCGCGGCGAGGCCGAGCCACGCCGAAAGCCCGAGGCGTCCGTAGCGGCCGATCTGCGCGGTCGGCACGTCGTCGGCGGCCAGGACGAGTTGCGCGTCCCACGCGAACTCGCCGTTCAGATGCTGCCGAACCACGGCGACGAGCGTCGGCAGCGCGTCGCCGCCCGGCAGCAGCGATTCGAATTGCGCAAGCGACAGCGGCCCGATCGCGAGCCGGAACGCATGCTGCCGGTCCCACACGGCGCGGCCGAGCACGGCGCCGTGCCCGAGCGGCGCGAAGCCCGCGGCGTCGCCCGGCCAGCGCATCGAGCGATGCCGCAGCGCCGTGCGTTCGTCGCGTTGCAGCGTCATCCAGTGCCCGCGATACGGCTCGACGCGCACCGGCACGCGCAAGAGCGCGCCCGCGATCGCTTCGAGCGCATCGGCGGGGCGCGTCTGCATGTTCAGAAGGCCGGCGAAATGCAGCTTCGCGTGATCGGACACCGCGTCGCGCTGCCGGCTCGCTTCGTCCGCGATGCCGATCAGCGCGCCCGCGTAAAACGCGAAGCGATCGTTTCCCGGACGATCCAGCCCGGTGACCGGCCGCCCTTGCGCCCACGCGCGATAGAACAGCAGCAGGAACCGATGCAGCAGCGCATCGAGCAGGCGCGCGAATGCCGTATCGCCGTGATGCAGCGCGCGCTCGCGGGCGAAATCCGTCAGATGCAGCGGCAGCGGGCCGTTCGGGCCGAAATAGCCGAAGAAGCGCTGCACGAGCCGCGGCGCGCGGAGATCGGCGTCGCGTTCGAGCGCGGCGAGCGGCGCGGGCGCGAAAGCGAGCGAGACGTCCTGCGCGAGCCGCACGGGCTCGTCGACGGGGCGCGCGCCGCAACCGAGGCGCGGCAGATGCGACGTCAGCGCCTCGACGTGCCGCATCACGCGATAAAAATCATGCCGATGCGGCTCGGCAGCGACGGCGTCGAACAGATCGAGCAGCGCGCGCGGCGGTTCCGTCGGCGCGTCGGGGAGCGGCTGTGGCGCCGCCGCGCTCAGAAGATCGCTCTCGTGCCGCATCGCGGTGACAGCCGCAGAATTTCGCCGCGCGCGCTCGTGCGCAACGCGGTTTGCACGAACGCGTTGATCGACACGTAGCGCGCGAAGAAGCGGTCGAGCACGCTGCCGAACAGCCAGGCGCTTCCGCCCTGAAAGGCCAGATCGTCGACCAGCACGTCGATCATGAGGCCGCGCCCGAACGCGATCGGGCCGGGCATCGGCAGGCGGCGCACCACGCCCTGCGCATCCACCGACACGACGCCCGCGACCTGCGCCTTGCCCGCCTGATCGGCGTCCGGAACGTGCAGCATCAGGAGCGCGCGCAACGCGGCGGCGGCCTCGCGCGGACCGTTGCACATCGACAGATAGTGCAGCGAAAGCTGATCGATCAGCCGCCAGCTCCGCGCTGCGTCGAGGTTCGCGGGCGCGGGCCGCGACGGGCCGCTCACGCAGCGAACGCCGCACACGGGCGCGGCGATATCGAGCGAGAAATCGTTGCCCGCGACGCTCGGCGGCATCATCAGCGGCAGATCGCGATTCGTGCAGAGCGTCGCGAACGTGAGCTGCCGCAGCGAGCCGCGATACGGCGCCGCGTTCGGATCGACGATCGATACATACGTCTCGCTGCCGACGTACTCGGTGCGCGCGCCGCTCTTGCGCCGTCCGGCGGGCACGATGCGCGGTTCGCGCTCGGTCGTGAAATACGCCGCGTCACCGGGACGGTCCGACAGAAAATCCGCGTAGAACGGATGGAAAATCTGCTCGGTGTCGTCGCTCGCGCCGTAGCCCGACACGGCGGTCACGGAATGCACTTCGAAGTCGAGCGGATGCGTGCGGTCCGGCACCACATGAAAGCGCGCGCCGGCTTCCGTCACGAGCGCGCGGTCGGCCCGCTTCGGAAAGAGGTTGATCGCGGGCACGCAGTCGAGCAGCACATTGTCCTTCGTGACGATGCGTTCGAGCGCCGCATCGCCCGAAGCGAGCAGAAACGTCAGCTCGATTTCGCGCGACGCGAACGACGGCAGCGCATCGGCAAGCCCGGCCACGCGCGCGAAGCGAAAGCGCTCCGGCAAGGCGAAATACTCGTGCAGCAGCCGGTAACCCTGAAACGCGTTCGGCGTGACGGGCAGGAGCGCTTCGCGATCGCCGAAGCCGACGGGCGCGACGGCGTCGCCGGGCAACGCGGCGAGCGCGCGGCTCGGGCGCTCCGGCGTCGAGACGACGACAGCGAGCGTGCCCGCCATCACGAGTTCGTACAGCCGATAGGCGGTTTCGTCGGCGCCCGCGAAATGCAGATCGAGCGCGTCGAGACGCAATGCGTCGAACGACAAACCCTCGGGCGTCGTAAGCCGGACGCGCAGCGCACCCTTCACGCGTTGCGCGAGCGCCTGCGTCGCGGGCAGCGCGGCCAGCGGCAGATCCTGCATCTGCGCGTAATAGCGCGCGTCGGCGAGCTCGATCGGCCAGAGCGTGAGATCGGCGGCGGTGCGGAATTCGCACGGCGTCGTGTGCGCGCTCGCCGCTTGCCGGCCGATCAGCGCGGTGCCGCGCGGCACCGTGAAGCCTTCGGCGAGATTCGGGCTCGCGAGATCGGGGGCGAGGCGGGCGATCAGCATCGACGGCGTCGGACACGCGGCCTGCGGCAACACGACGTGCGTGAGCTGCTGCGTGAAGCGCGGAAACTCCTCTTCGATTTTCAGCTGCACGCGCGCGGCGAGAAACGCCGTGCCTTCGAGCAGCCGCTCGACATACGGATCGGCGACATCGATGCCGTTCATGCCGAGCCGCGCGGCGATCTTCGGGAACTGCTGCGCGAATTCCGCGCCCATCTCCCGCAGATGCGCGAGCTCGGTGTTGTAGTGACGCAGAAGGCGCGGGTCCATGGGCGTTGTCGTGGCCGTCAGCGCGGCAGTTCCATCACCGTGATGCCGCCTTCCTCCAGATCGATCTCCGTGCGCAGCGCGAATTCGAGCGGCACCGGCTGTGCCCACAGGAGGCCGCGAATCACGAGCGCGATCTGGTTGTGCATGTCGAGCACGGAGCGGTCGAGCACGGGCTCGATTTCCAGCGTCGACGGATCGATGCGCGGCTCGAAGCGCTCGATCGCCTGGCGGATTGCCTGTTCGAGCAGTACCGTATCGATCGTCGATGCAAAGCGTCCCGACAGGCACGGCAGCCCGTAATTGAGCACCGACGCGAACGCGTGCGCGAAGTGGTCCTCGGGAATCGCGGCGCCCAGATTGGTCGTGTTGAAGAGCCATGACACATCGCGCAGCACGGCCGCGCGCAAACTCCGATGCGTCATGAAGCGCTCGCCCGCGGGATCGGTGCGCGCGGCGGGATCGTCGTCGATCAGGCGGTCGAGCAGCGTGGGCTGAAGGCGGTCGGCGGCGCTGGGCTCGTTCATCGGCTCGTCGCTCCGTCTAGGTCACGCGGCGCGCGGAAACGTCGAGCGCGAAGGTCACGTCCGCGCCGCGGCTGCCGGTTTCGGTTTGCGGCGCGCAGATCATCGTGATTTGCTGCGCCGACAGCTCGAACACCTCGCACGGCCGCGCGAGGCGCGCGCTCGTGTAGATGTGATAGTTGCGGATATACGCCTGCTCCAGCTTCATCGACAGATATTCGATCTGCACGCCGTGGTCCGTGCCCGCCGACTTGAAGCAGCGGATATGCGCGAGCGCGAGCAGTTCCGCCTGCGCGCACAGCCGCGCGAGCACGGGCGACGCGGAATCCACCGATTTGATGACGCCGAGCGCCGTCACGCGCATGTCGTTGGCGTTGAGCGCGGCGGCGAGCGGCGCGGCGTCGTAGCCTTGCGCCCAGCGCCAGCCGTGAATCTGCATCGGCGTGTCCCAGTCGCCGCGCTTTTTCGCTTCGCCCTTGACCGGCGTGTTGCTGCGCTTCGGCACGACGTGCAGGAACATGTCGTCGGATTCCGTGAGCGCGAGCAGATCGAACTGGCGCAGCGCGTCGATCGTGAGCATGCTTTCCGGGTGCGGCTCGCGCGGGTCGTGGGTTGGCATCGTGATGATCCGTTCTTCGGCGTATCGGAAATAAGACGGCGCGCGCCGTGCGATTTTGAAGTTCAAAAACCGCGGGCGCGATTCGTTTAACCAGTGGATTGCATGCGCGGGGCGTGCGCGCCGAATGCAACCAATGCCGATCACGACGGAGGATCACATGGCTACGACCGACTGCTATCTGAAGATCGATGGAATCGACGGCGAGTCGAAGCACAAAGGGGCGGAAGGACAGATCGAGGTGCTCAGCTTCACCTGGGGCGTGACCAACGCGAGCAATCCGATGACGGGCAGCGGCAGCGGCATCGGCAAGGCGTGCCCGGGCGTCTTCCAGTTCGTGCATCAGTACGACAAGTCCGCGCCCACGCTCAAGAAGAACTGCGCGAGCGGCAAGCACATGGCGAGCGCGAAGCTCACCGTCAGCAAGGCGGGCGAAGGGCAGAAGGAATTCCTCACCGTCACGATGAAGCAGGTCACTGTCACGCAGGTCGCGCTGAAGTGCGTGCCGAACGGTCATCCGGAGCAGACCGTCGATCTGAGCTATGCGGACATCGAGTTCGAGTACAAGCCGCAGGACGACAAGGGCGCGCTCGGCGGCGCCGTGAAGTTCGGCTGGGACGTGCGCAGCACCGAAGTCCGCTGACTCCGAATCGACCAACCGATAAGCCGGTGCGCCGATGGCCAACGATGCCGCAGCGCAAAGCCCGCTCGTCAGCGTCGATACGCCGCTCGGCGACGACCTGCGCATCCTGGGCGTGCGCGCGAGCGCGGAGCTCGGACGCATGCCGCGCATCGAGCTGACGCTCGTATCGAAGCGCGCGGACCTCGATTTCGGCCGCATCCTGGGCAAGCACGTAAAAGTGTCGCTCAGCGTGCCGAAAGCGAAGCCGCGCGTGTTCGGCGGCTATGTGGTGGGCTTTCGGCAAACCGGCATGCGCGGCCGGCTGCATGTCTACGAAGCGGCG
This sequence comes from Caballeronia sp. J97, assembly GCF_905220305.1. NCBI lineage: Bacteria > Pseudomonadati > Pseudomonadota > Betaproteobacteria > Burkholderiales > Burkholderiaceae > Caballeronia > Caballeronia sp. J97. The sequence continues at coordinate 58,584 of NZ_CAJMZL010000032.1, forward strand.
GTGCGGCCGTGGCTGTGGCTGCTCGCGCGGCGCAGCAACTGCCGCATTTTTCAGAACAAGACGGTCGAAGAGATCGTGAAAGCCGTCTTCGCCGATCCCGTTTACAAAGGTCTCGAATTCGGCGAGATCAAATGGAAGGCGAGCACGCGCGCGCATCCGCCGCGTGAATATTGCGTGCAGTATCGCGAATCGGATTTCAACTTCGTCAGCCGGCTGCTCGAAGACGAAGGCATCTACTACTGGTTTCTGGACAAGGACGGCAAGGAATCGCTGATTCTGACCGACACGCTCGCCGCGCACGAGAGCGTCGCGGGCTGCGAGTCGCTGCCGTACGGCGCGGTGATGGCCGCCGCGCCCGACGTCGAATACATCAGCGAATGGCGCACGCATCACGCGATCGAAACCCGCAACTGGCTGCTCACCGATTACGACTTCAAGCATCCGTCGCGGCCGCTGCAAAAGCAGGCCGTGAAGCACATGCAGGGCTTCGATGCGTTTTCCGGGCTCGAATGTTTCGATTATCCCGGCGGCTACGTCGAGGCGGATCACGGCGAGAGCCGCGCGAAAGCGCGTGCCGAAGAGTGGCGCGTGGAAGCCAGCGTGCCCGACGATCCCGACATCAACTGGCATCAGGTCGAAGCGCGCACCAACAGCCGCAGCGTGCGCGCGGGCGCGCTGCTCAAGCTGACGCGGCATCCGCGCGCGGATCAGAACGCGCAGTATCTCGTCACGCGCACGCGCTATGAAATCGACCTTGCCGATTACGAAGCCTTCGACGGCGCGCAGGCGAATCGCTGCGAATGCTGGTTTTCCGCGATCGACGCGAAGCAGGCCTACGCGCCCGCACGCAGCGCGCGCAAGCCGTTCGTGCAGGGACCGCAGACGGCCGTCGTCGTGGGTCCGGGCGGCGACGAGATCTACACGGATCAGTACGGCCGCGTGAAGGTGCAGTTCTTCTGGGACCGGCAAGGCAAGCGCGACGAGAACAGTTCGTGCTGGATTCGCGTGTCGCAGCCGTGGGCGGGCAAAGGCTTCGGCGCGGTCGCGATTCCGCGCATGGGTCAGGAAGTGATCGTCGATTTTCTGGAGGGTGATCCCGACCGGCCGATCATCACGGGCCGCGTGTACAACGCCGAGCAGATGCCGCCTTACGACTTGCCGGCGAACATGACGCAGTCTGGCATCAAGAGCCGTTCGAGCAAGGGCGGCAGCGCCGCGAACTGCAACGAGCTGCGCTTCGAGGACAAGAAGGGCGCGGAGCAGGTTGTGCTTCACGCGGAGAAGGATCAGAGCATCGAAGTGGAGAACGACGAGACGCACTGGGTCGGGCACGATCGCAAAAAGAATATCGATCACGATGAGACGACCGTCGTCAAGCACAACCGCACGGAAACGGTCGGCAACAACGAGAAAATCGAAGTGGTGGTCGATCGCAACGAGAAGGTGGGCAACAACGAGACGATCGCGATCGTCGCGAACCGGACGGAAACGGTCGGCGGCCACGAGAACATCACGATCGACAAGACGCGCACGATCCTCGTCAAGATGATGGAAACCGCTAGCGTGCTGTTGCAGCGGACGCATATCGTCGGCCTGAACGAGACGATCACGGTGGGACTCGCGCAGGAAATCGCGATCGGCGCGTATCAGCTGGTGAAGATCGTCGCGTATCAGAAGGTGAGCGTGGGCGCCGATCAGACCGTCGACGTCACCGGCAATCAGAAGACCACGGTCGGCGGCGATCAGACGCTCGGCGTTACCGGCGGTCAGACCGTGACGGTCGGCAAGGATATGGGCGAGACCATCGACGGCGCGCAGTCGAGCACGGTGAAGAAGGCGCGCACGACATCGATCACGGAAGACGATACGTTGACGGTCGGAAAAAACCTGAAGGTCAGCGCGGCCGATTCGATCTCGCTCGTCACGGGCGACGCGAGCATCACGATGAAGAAGGACGGGACGATCCAGATCAAGGGCAAGGACATCACGATCACCGGCAGCGGCAAGATCAACGCGAAGGCCGACAGCGATATCGTGATGAAGGGATCGAAGATCTTGCAGAACTGAAGGCAGATGACGACGCCGGCGCCGCTCGTGAACTTTAGTCGCCTTCGTACCAGCGCCCCGATTCCGGGCACACGCGAGCCGGTGCGCCGTTCAACAGCACTTGCTCTTCATCGGGTTGCAGCGGCGTGGAACCGTCGATGTCGAAGACCACTTCGAGCGCTCGTCCGACGTGGGCGTCTTCGATCGGAAGCTCCCATGTCAGGAATATCTGGATGAGATCCTGATCCGGCGGGAAGTCAGCCACGCTGAAGCGGTCGCCGCTTCGCCGGATGACGCCATGAGGCTGGCCCGTATCGAAGATCACGGCCGTTCCGCGGACAAGGGGAATGCGACGGCCCGTAGAAGGAAAATGCAGGTCCAGACCTCTGTCCTCGCTGAGGAAGAGATTGCAGAAGGCGGCGCCGCCATAGTGCGCGCCGTCGTGGTGATACCGCGCTCCGCGGCAGGCCATGAGCGCCACGTCACTCGAAGCGAGCACGTCGGACAGCCCACGCGCACGCGTCCAGTCGGACATCGCCTGCACGCAGCGCTTGTAGTCCGGCCAGCGCATCTGCGTTCGCGCCAAAGGCATCGCTTCGACATCTCCCGGTTCGAGAAGGAGCCTCGTCGACGTCTCCCGTTGCCAGTCCGCGAGCACGCGCGCGGAGGGCGCGGGCACGTCGAGCACGTCCGAGAGGACGATGTCGCTCACGCTTCGACTGCGCATGGCGTCGCCGCTCGCGAAGACGGAAGTCAGCATGTCTCCAATCCGATGCTCCTGCGCTGTCGACGCATCCGTCAAATCTCACCGCTCTTCGACGTACCGGCCAGGTATTCGTACTCGTCCGTGTTGATGTGCGTGATCCGATATTCGACCGGCTTCTGATTGATCGAATACGCAACCCGTTCCACTTCCAGCACGGGCGCACCCACGTCGAGTTCGAGCAGCGTGCTTTCGAGTTCGCTCGTCCGCCCGACGCGCAAGCGTTCATCGGTGCCCGTCACGTTGATGCCGAAGGCGTCCTGGTAGAAGTTGTAGAGCGTGTTCGGACGGCTCTTCAGCATGCTTTCGGTGAGGCCGGGGAATTTCGTTTCCGGAAGCATGATCGTGTCGACCAGCACGACCTTGTCGTGCAGCGCGAGCGCGTTGGTGAAGACGAACAGCCGCGTGCCCTCGTCGATGCCGAGCCGCGCCGCGACCGCCGGCGTCGACTTCGCGCGTTTAAAATTGACGAGCGTGACGACCGGATAGGTGCGATCGCCGTCGCGACGCGCCACGCGAAAGAAGCGGAAGAAATGCCGGTCGCGCCGATGCTGCGCGACGAACGTGCCGAGGCCCTGATGCCGAATGAGGATGTTCTCCGCGCATAGCTCGTCGATCGCCTTGCGCAGGGTGCCGATCGACACGCCGAAGCGCTCCGCGAGCTTCTTCTCCGACGGAATCACCTCGCCCCCTTTCCATTCCTGCGCGGTCAGCGCGGCCAGCATCGCCTCCTTCACTTCCTTGTACCGCGTGCCGCCCGGACCGATCGGCATGGCCATGACTGTGCTCATCGCGCCTCCCTCGACTTCATTCTCAATGTGGGCTCATTGTACCCGCGCGCCGAAAAGATGTAACACATATAGATGACCTAGTTGACATGGATGATATCGGCGCCTACTATGCATCTCAACGAACGGCGCCGGGTCGGTTCGACGGGCCCTTCGGCACATCACCAACAGGAGGAGCACATGAGTCACGCAGCAGCGGGAACGAGCGGTGCAACGAAGGCGGAAGCGGGTGAGCGCAGGACGATCCATATCGTGCTGCACGAAGCCAAGGACACGGTGGGCGTCGCGGTCGTCGAGGGCATCAAGGCGGGTTCGCAACTGAACGCGTGGATCATGGACGAGGACGAAATCGTCACGGTGCCCGCGAAGCAGGACATTCCGATCGGTCACAAGGTCGCGCTCAAGGACATGAAGGTGGGCGACACGGTGTTCAAGTACGGCGTGGATATCGGCAAGGTGGTCGCGCCCATCACGGCGGGCGAGCACGCGCACGTGCACAACATCAAGACGAAGCGCTGGTAAAGCGTCGCACGCGAATTCGGCCCCCCCTTCACCCCACATCGAGAGAGACATCATGAGCGTGATTCAACTGGACACCACTTTCCGCGGTTATCGCCGTGAAAACGGCCGCGTCGGCGTGCGCAACCACGTCATCATTCTTCCCGTGGACGATCTGTCCAACGCCGCCGCGATGGCCGTCGAGAGCGCGATCAAAGGCACGATGGCGATTCCGCATCCCTATGGCCGCCTGCAGTTCGGCGCGGACCTCGACCTGCACTTCCGCACGCTGATCGGCGCGGGCTCCAATCCGAACGTCGCGGCGGTCGTGGTGATCGGCATCGAGGAAGGCTGGACCAAGCGCGTGGTGGACGGCATCGCGAAGTCGGGCAAGCCGGTCATGGGCTTCGGCATCGAACTGCACGGCGATCACGACACCATCATGCGCGCATCGAAGGCCGCGAAGGAGATGGTTCAATACGCAACGGCGCTCGAGCGCGAGGAATGCCCGATCAGCGAACTGTGGGTCTCCACCAAGTGCGGCGAATCGGACACGACGTCGGGCTGCGGCGCGAATCCGACCGTCGGCAATGCGTTCGACAAGCTCTACGGTCTCGGCAATACGCTCGTGTTCGGCGAAACGTCGGAGCTCACGGGCGGCGAACAGATCGTCGCGGCCCGCTGCGCGAACGACAGCGTGCGCGAGCGCTTCCAGTTCATGTTCGACCGTTATCAGGACATGATCAATCGCTGGAAGACGGACGATCTCTCCGAATCGCAGCCGACCAAAGGCAATATCGCGGGCGGCCTCACGACCATCGAGGAAAAGGCGCTCGGCAACATCCAGAAGATCGGCAAGAAGTGCATGGTCGATGGCGTGCTCGACAAGGCGGAAGAGCCCACGCATTCGGGCCTGTGGTTCATGGACTCGTCGTCGGCCGCGGCCGAGATGGTGACGCTGTGCGCGGCATCGGGCTTCGCGGTGCATTTCTTCCCGACGGGGCAGGGCAACGTGATCGGCAATGCAATCGTGCCCGTCATCAAGATCTGCGCGAATCCGCGCACCGTGCGCACGATGGGCGAGCATATCGACGTGGACGTCTCGGGAATCCTGCAACGCGAGCAGAACCTCGATCAGACCGGCGACAAGCTGCTCGAATGCATGCTCGCGACGGCCAACGGTCGCTGGACCGCCGCCGAAACGCTGGGCCATCGCGAGTTCGTTCTCACGCGCCTGTTCGAAAGCGCATAGGCACGCGAAGCCTCGATCTCATCGTCACGTAGAAGCAGACAAGCAGCAGTCCCCGTCCGGTGCGCGCGCCGGTTCGACAGCCGTCGCAGAAACGGCGCGAACCGGGCTCGCGCGCCCGTCGTCATCTTGCAGCAGCGAGTGGAGGAGACACCATCTTGCGCGTGCTCAAGCATCTCTACGTCCAGGTCCTGATCGGCCTGGCGGCCGGCATTGTCGTCGGCTACTTCGCGCCGAAACTCGGCGTGCAATTCAAGCCTCTCGGCGATACCTTCATCCGTCTGATCAAGATGCTCATCACGCTCCTGATCTTCTGCACGGTTTCCGTCGGCATCGCGCGCATGGAGAGCCTCAAGCAGGTCGGACGCGTCGGCTTCAAGACGATCCTGTACTTCGAGATCGTGACGACGATCGCGCTCGTCATCGGCATGGTCGTCGCGAATGTCGTGCATCCGGGCGCGGGCCTCGACATCGATCCTAAGACGCTCGATCCCGGCGCGGTCTCGCATTTCGTCACCGAGGTGCATAGCGCGGAACACAAGAGCCTGCTCGAAGAGCTCGTGCCGAATTCCGTCGTGGGCGCGTTCGCGCGCGGCGATCTGCTTCAGGTGCTGCTGTTCTCCGTGCTGTTTGGCGTCGCGTTGTCGCTGATGTCCGAGCGCAGCAAGTTCCTCGCGCTTGGCATCGAGCAACTGGGCGACGCGCTGATGCGCATCGTCGAGATGATCATGCGTCTCGCGCCGCTCGGCGCGTTCGGGGCGATCGCGTTCACGGTCGGCAAGTACGGCATCGGCACGTTACAGCAGCTCGGCCTGCTGATTCTGTGCTTCTACGTGACGAGCATTCTGTTCGTCGTGCTCGTGCTCGGCACCGCATGCCGATGGGCGGGCGTGAGCCTGTGGTCGCTGCTGCGCTATCTGCGCGAGGAATTGCTGATCGTGCTCGGCACGTCGACGACGGAGTCCGTGCTGCCGCGCCTGATGGAAAAGCTCGAACGGCTCGGTTGCCCGAAGTCGGTCGTCGGCCTCGTGCTGCCGACCGGCTATTCCTTCAATCTCGACGGCGCGGCCATCTATCTGACGATGACCTCGCTCTTCATCGCGCAGGCGACCAACACGCATCTGTCGCTGATGCAGCAACTCGGCCTGCTCGCGATCCTGCTGCTCACGTCGAAGGGCGGCGCGGGCGTCGCGGGCGCGGCGCTGGTCGCGCTCACCGCCACGCTGTCGTCGCACGACATCATTCCGGTGGCGGGCATCACGCTGATCATCGGCATCGACCGCGTGCTCAACGAGATCCGCGCGCTCGTCAACATGATCGGCAACGCGGTGGCGACGCTGGTGGTCGCGCGCTGGGAAGGCGTGTTCGATGTGGAAACGGCGCGTGTCATACTCGCGGACCCGCGCGCGGCCCTCGAAGAGGAGACGCGCATGTTGATCGAACCCGCTCAGGATATGCAGAAATGACCGCATCCGACGAAATCACGCTCTCTCCGGCCACGCTGCATTCACTGGCGCGCCGCGCGCTGCTCGAAGCGGGAGCGACCGAGTCCGCCGCCGACGCCACCGCGAAAGCGCTGGTCTACGCGGATGCACGGGGACTTTCGTCGCACGGCGTCGCGCGCCTGCCGATGTATCTCGCGCAGTTGCGCAACGGCCGCATCGACGCGGCGGCAGTGCCCGCCATCGTGCGCGACAAGGGCGCGGCGTTTCTCGTCGATGCCGCCGATGGCCTCGCGTTCGGCGCATGCGCGCTCGCGATCTCGACCGGCATCGAACGCGCGCGCACGTTCGGCACGGCGGCGGCGAGCGTGACACGCAGTCATCACTTCGGTGCGGGCGCGTATCACCTCGAAGCGGTCGGCCGCGCGGGGCTGGTCGGTCTCGCGTTCAGCAACGCGCCGGGGTCCATGCCGGTGTGGGGCGGCAAGCATCCCTTGCTCGGCACCAATCCGATCGCCGCCGTGTTTCCGCGCGCGAAGGCCGAGCCGTTGATGATCGACCTGTCCTTGTCGCAGGTGGCGCGCGGCAAGATCATGGTCGCGGCGCGCGACGGCAAGCCGATTCCCGAAGGCTGGGCGACGACCATCGACGGCGCGCCGACCACCGATGCCCGCGCCGCGCTCGGCGGCATGATGCTGCCGTTCGGCGGCGCGAAGGGCGCGGTGCTCGCGTTGATGGTCGAACTGCTCGCGGCGGCGCTCTCGGGCGCGCAATTCGGTTCGGAAGCGGGTTCGTTTCTGACCGAAGAGGGACCGCGCTCGCGCGTCGGACATTTGTTCTGGCTGCTCGATCCGGATGCGCTCGCGGGATCGCGCGTTTATCAGGAGCGCATCGAAACCCTCATCGAACTGATGCTCGCGGATGACGACGTCCGCCTGCCCGGTTATCGCCGGCACGAGATCGCGGCGGCGAGCGCTAGCAACGGCATCGCGGTCAATCGCAAGCTATTCGAGCAACTGCGCACGCTCGCGAACGACAGCGCCGACGCGCTCTGACTCGAATCGGCGCGCGCATCCATTACCACGGCACGAACAGGAAACACCCGAATACATTCAGCTTCTTCCCCAGCGATATAAAAGCAGGCGCCTTCATGACGCCCGGAGACAAGCATGCGAAAGATCTTTCGTCAGATTTACGTGCAGGTTCTCATCGCAATCGTAGCCGGCGCGTTGCTCGGCCATTACTTTCCGCAGGCCGGGCAAAGCGTCGCGCCACTGAGCACGGCGTTCATCAAGCTGGTGAAGATGGTGACCGCCCCGCTGATCTTCGTGACGATCGTGCTCGGCGCGAAGGAGATGGGCGGGGCGGGTGCGCTCGGGCGCATCGGCGGGAAGTCGATCATCCTGTTCGAGTTGACGACGACCATCGCGCTGCTGTTCGGACTGTGGGCGGTCAACACCATTCAGCCGGGCGCGGGTATGAACCTGACGCCCAGTTCCATCGACGCGAGCGTGCTGAGCGGCTATGAGCGCTCGATGCATGCATCGGGCGGCATCATGGGCTTTCTGCTCGGCATCATTCCGGATAGCGCGGTGTCGGCCTTCGCGAACGCGGACATGCTTCAGGTCGTGCTGTTCTCGACGCTCTTCGCGATCGGCCTGTCGCATGCGGGCAAGACGGGCGAGACCGCCTACAAGTTCTTCGAAGGCGTGGGCAGCGCGCTCTTCGGCGTCGTGCGCATCGTGATGCGGCTCGCGCCCATCGGCGCATTCGGCGCGATGGCGTACGCGGTGGGCAAGTTCGGCTTCGGCACGATGAACTCGCTGCTGATGCTGCTCGTCACGGTGTATGCGGCCACGCTCGCGTATATCGTGCTGATACTCGGCGGCATCTGTCTCATGTGCGACGTGAGCCTGTGGCGTCTGCTCAAGTACATTCGCGGCGAGATCCTGCTGGTGATCGCGACGGTTTCGTCGGAAGCCGCGTTTCCGCAGCTCGTGCGGAAGCTCGAAGCGCTCGGCTGTCCGAGCGGCGTTGTCGGCATCGTGATGCCGATGGGCTATACGTTCAATCTCGCGGGAACGTGCGTCGCGCAGGTGATATGCGCGGTGTTCATCGCACAGGCGTTCGGCATTCAACTGTCGGTGGCGGAGCAAGCCGTGCTCGTCGGCATCTCGATGCTGACATCGCGCGGCATGGCGGGCGTGGCCGGCGCGAGCTTCATCTGCCTGCTCGCGACGCTCGCCGCGTTCAAGCATATTCCGATCGAGGGCGCGGCGATCGTGCTGGGCGTCGATCGCTTCATCGCGGAAATTCGCGCGACGACGAACATGATCGGCAACGCGGTCGCGACGGTGGCCGTCGCGCATTGGGAACGTCAGCGCGACGACGTCTGCATGCGCGAAACGCTCGGCATGCCGCCGAAAGCCGTGACGCGATGAACGGACGCCTAATCCGGCGCGGGGCCGCTAGTGCCGCGCACGACGAGTTCGATCGGCAGGCAGACGTCGGCGGGAGGACGCTCCGTCGTCAGCCAGTCGAGCAGCGTGAGCGCGGCGCGCTGTCCCAGCTCATAGGTGGGCAGCAACACGGTGGACAGCCCGGGTGCGATCTGCGACGAGATAGGCAGGTTGTCGCAACCGACGATGGAAAGCGCGCCCGGAATGTCGATGCCGAGCGACTGCGCTTCGAACAGCGCCCCGAGCGCGAGCACGTCGTTGCCGCAAAACACCGCGGTGGGCCGGGGACGCAGTTGCATCAGATGCTTGAGTCCGGCGCGCCCGCCGTCGAAGCCGAACGGCTGTTCGATCACGTTCGCGTCGGGCAGACGCACGCCGGCCTCCGCGAGCGCGGTGCGAAAACCGTTCAGCCGGTGACGCGCGCGGTCGTTGTGACGCGTCACCCCGGAAATCATGCCGAAGGTCCGATGGCCCAGCGAGAGCAGATGCTCCGCCGCGAGCTTGCCGATCAGGCGATTGTCGAAGCCGATGAGCGGCGCCGTCGTCGTCAGGATCTCGCTCGCGGCAGCGGCGTTGGTCCAGGTGATGAGCACGGGAATCCGGCTCGCGCGGATCATCTCCCATGTTTCGTGCGCGTGTTCGGCCCCGACGAGCACGAGCGCGTCCACGGCGCGTTCGAGCAGCGCGCGCGTCGCTTCCGTCTCGGACGCGAGGCTATATTCGTGCGCGGCGATCAGCAACTGATAGCCCGCGCCGGACAGCGTGCTCTGCAGTCCCTGGACCGCACGCGCGAAGATGGCGTTGTCGAGCGTCGGCACGATGGCGCCGATCATGCGGGCGCGACCGGAGGCGAGCGCGCGCGCCGCGCCGTCCGGCACATAGCCGAGCTGCGCGATCGCCTGCAAGATCCGGTCACGCGTCTTGCCTTTGACCTTTTCCGGATTCGACAGCGCTCGCGAGACGGTTGCGGTCGAAACGCCCGCGAGCGCGGCGACGTCGGACAGTCGCGGCCGGTCGATGTGGGTTACGTCGGTTGCGTCATTCATTCGGGATGCCGTGCATCTGCGGGTCATGCGCCAGCATCACACCGGCGCGTCGAGAAAGCCTCTAGGTGTCAATACCGATTCATTGCCAACCCAGTTTCTCTATTATAAATGCAAGCGCTTGCATTTCGGAGCGGAATTTGTCACATGATGCCGGAACCGTACCGGCTTATTTTTTACATCGAAATGCAAGCGCTTGCATTCCGACCCCAGACAGACGACCGTCAATCCCAGGAGAACAATCATGTCGATGTTTTATCTGAAGAAAGCCGCCAAAACCCCGGAAACCGAAACGGCGACCGCGCAGCGCGTCGTCACGGAAATGCTCGCCGAAATCGAAGCGAACGGAGAAACGGCGGTGCGGGCGTACGCGAAGAAGCTGGATCACTGGGACGGCGACATCATCGTTGCGCGCGAGGAAATCGAGCGCCGTGCGCGCGAAGTGCCGCAACATATTCGCGATGACATCGACTTCGCCGTGAAGCAGGTTCACGACTTCGCCGTCGCGCAGCGCCGCTCGATCGAAGATTTCTCCGTGGAGCTGCACCCGGGCGTGACGGCGGGGCAGCGCGTCATTCCGGTCAACGTGGTCGGCTGCTACGCGCCGGCGGGCCGATATGCGCATATCGCTTCGGCTTACATGGGCGTCGCGACCGCGAAAGCCGCGGGCGTCAAGACCGTGATCGCGTGCTCGAGCCCGTTTCGCGGCGGCGGCATCCATCCGTATGTGCTGTACGGCTTCAAGGCCGCCGGCGCCGATGTCGTGATGACGCTGGGCGGCGTGCAGGCGATCGCATCGATGGCATTCGGCCTGTTCACGGGCAAGCCCGCCGATGTCGTCGTCGGGCCGGGCAACAAGTTCGTCGCGGAGGCGAAGCGCACGCTGTTCGGCAAGGTCGGCATCGACGTGTTCGCGGGTCCGTCGGAAGTCGCGGTCATCGCCGACGACACCGCCGATCCTGCCATCGTCGCAAGCGATCTCGTGGGTCAGGCCGAGCACGGCCATGAATCGCCGGCGTGGCTCTTCACCACATCGAAGGCGCTCGCCGCCGAAGTGATGGCGCTCGTGCCGCGCCTGATCGACGACCTGCCGCCGACCGCGCGCGACGCCGCCGCCGCCGCGTGGCGCGATTACGGCGAAGTGATCGTCTGCGATACGCGCGAAGAAGTGGTCGACGTGTCGGACCGCTATGCGTCGGAGCATCTCGAAGTGCATGCGGCCGATCTCGAATGGTGGCTCGAAAACCTGACATGCTACGGATCGCTCTTCCTTGGCGAAGAAACGACCGTGGCGTTCGGCGACAAGACGAGCGGCCCCAATCACGTGTTGCCGACCAAGGGAGCGGCGCGCTACTCGGGCGGCCTGTCCGTACACAAGTTCGTCAAGACGCTGACATGGCAACGCATGACACGCGATGCAGCGCGCCGTATCGGCGAAGTGACGGCGCGCATCTCGCGGCTAGAAGGCATGGAAGCGCACGCGCGAACGGCCGACGATCGCCTGAAGAAATACTTTCCGGACGAGCAGTTCGAAAAGGGCGACGCTGTACAGGTCTGACTTCAAGCGCACACACGACGGAGCGAACGATGGAACTCGCAAGGATGTTCAGTCTGGAAGGGCGTGTCGCGCTCGTGACCGGCGGCAACGCCGGCATCGGCCTCGCGATCGCGAGCGCGCTGGGACGCGCCGGCGCGCGCGTGGTGCTGGCTGCCCGGCGCGAAGGCGCATTGCGCGACGCTGCCGCCACGCTCGCGGCGCAAGGCATTGCAGCGAGCTTGATCGTCGCCGACCTGGGCACGCCCGAGGCCGCGATGCAATGCGCGGAGGACGCGCTCGCGCAAAACGGACGGGTCGATGTGCTGGTGAATGCCGCCGGCGTGAACTTGCGCCAGTCTTTCGCCGACGTCACGCCCGAGAGCTGGCAAACGCAGTTGACGCTTCATCTGGGCGCGCCATTCTTTCTCACCCAGAAGCTCGCGCCGGCGATGAAGGCGCGCGGCTGGGGGCGCATCGTCAACATCGCATCGCTTCAATCCTATCGCGCGTTTGCGAACAGCGCGCCCTATGGGGCGGGAAAGGGCGGCGTGGTTCAGCTCACGCGCGCGATCGCGCAGGAGTGGGGCCGCCACGGCATTACGTGCAATGCCATCGGCCCGGGATTTTTCCCTACCGCGCTCACCGCGTCGGTCTTCGCCGATGAAGCGCTCGCCGGCAGACATGCCGAGCAGACCTGCGTCGGCCGCAACGGCAGACTGGAGGACCTCGACGGCCTCGCCGTGTTTCTTGCAAGCGATGCATCCGGCTATATCAGCGGTCAAACAATCATGGTCGACGGCGGCTATACCGCGCGTTGATCGACAATGGTGGAGACAAGCATGTTGATACAGGACAGTCGTAGTCAGGCGCGCGGCCTTCCCGGAGCGCTGCCCGCGGAGCATGAAGCGATGCATGACCGTGCCATGTCGGGCTCGGAGAACTTGCGAGCCGTGACGCTCTCCAGCGTGCTCGGCGCCGTGATCGAATGGTATGACTTCTTTCTTTACGGTGTCGTCGCGGGTGTCGTGTTGAATCGGCTGTACTTCCCGCAGGCGGATGCCGTCGTCTCGACGATGCTCGCGTATTCGACCTTCGCGCTCGGCTTCGTGGCGAGACCCGTGGGCGGCGTGATCTTCGGCCACTTCGGCGACCGGCTCGGCCGAAAGAAGATGCTCATGCTGACGCTGCTTCTGATGGGCGGCGCGACCGTCATGATCGGCCTCGTTCCCTCCTATTCGTCGATCGGCATCGCGGCGCCGCTGCTTCTGCTGGCCTGCCGCATCGTGCAGGGCATCGGGCTCGGCGGAGAGTGGGGCGGCGCGGTGCTGATGACGTATGAATCCGCGCCCGTGGCGAAGCGCGGCTTCTATGCGAGCCTTCCTCAGATCGGCATGTCGCTCGGACTCGTGCTCGCATCGGGCGTGGTCGCCGTGCTGTCCTTCACGCTCGACGACGCGCAGTTTCTGTCGTGGGGCTGGCGTTCGGCGTTCATCGCGAGCGGCGTGCTGGTGGTCGTCACGTTCTACATGCGCAAGCACGTCGCCGAAACCGATGACTTCAGCAAGGCGAAGAAAACGAAGCACGATGCGCTGCCCATCATCGACGTGTTCCGCAAGTATCCGCGCACGGTGATGGCCTGCATGGGCGCGCGCGTCATCGACGGCGTGTTCTTCAACGTGTTCGGCGTCTTCTCGATTCACTATCTCACCGAGACGCTGCATTTCCCGCGTACGACCGCGCTGCTCGGGGTCGTGTTCGGCGCCGCCGTGATGACCTTCTTCATTCCGTTCTGGGGACGGGTGTCGGACAAGGTCGGGCAGCCTGTCGTCTATGGCATGGGCGCATTGCTCGCGGGGCTTTCCGCCTATCCCGCCTTCATGCTGATGCACGGCTCGAACGGTTCTGCATTGCCGGTCTGGATCGCCATCGTCATCCCGTTCGGGATATTTCATGCGGCGGTGTTCGGCACCATGTCGTCGCTTTTCTCCGAGGCCTTCGAGCCCGATGTGCGATACAGCGGCATCTCCTTCGTCTATCAGTTCGCGGGCGTGTTCGCGGGCGGTCTGACGCCCGTGGCGGCGACTTATCTCACCGGCCTGCAGTTCGGCAAGCCCTGGTATCTGTGCGCCTATGTATTGGCCGCCGGAGTGGTGAGTGCGCTGTGCTGTGCCTGGCTCGCGCGTCATCGCAAGTCGCCGCGGTGTGAGCGCATTCGCGCTCGCGAACTGAATGCAGCCCGATAACCCATCCGGAGACCTTAGATGAAAGCGCTCGTCTATACGCAGCCCAACGAGATGCAGTTGCTCGAACGGCCGACGCCCGTCGCAGAGGAAGGCGAAGTCGTGTTGAAGATCGATGCCGTCGGCATTTGCGGGTCCGACATGCACGCCTATCACGGCCACGATCCGCGCCGCAAGCCGGGTCTGGTTCTGGGTCACGAATTCGCCGGCACCGTCGTTCAAAGCCGCGACGCGAAGTGGAAGCAAGGCACGCGCGTGACGGGCAATCCGCTTATCACGTGCGGCACTTGCGAGTACTGCGTGCAGGGCCGCGACAACCTGTGCGCGAATCGCACGATGGTGGGCATGACGCGTCCGGGCGCTTTCGCCGAATACATGTCGATACCAGCGGCGAGCCTCGTCGCCATTCCCGCGAGCATGCCCGCGCATGTCGCCGCGGCCACCGAGCCGGCGGCCACCGCGCTGCACGCCGTGAACCTGATCATGCGCGCGTTGAGCAGGCCGCTTCCGGAGTGCCGGACGCTGATCGTCGGCGGCGGGGCCATCGGGCTGTTTAGTGCGCTGCTGCTCCGGTCGTACGGATGCCGTGACGTGACCGTCGCCGAAACCAACGCTGCCCGACGGGCATCGGCGGAAAGCGAAGCGAAGTGCAAGACGTACAACCCGTTGGAGCACGACGCCGAGGCGAATCGCTTCGATTGCGTGATCGACGCCGTCGGCGCAAAAGCGACGCGCAACAGCGCGCTCGCGGCGGTGAAGCCGGGCGGCGTCATGATGCACATCGGGCTGCAGGACTGGGCGAGCGAGATCGACATGCGAAAGCTGACGCTCGCCGAGATCACGTTGCTGGGCACCTACACGTACACGATGGCCGACCTCAGGGCAACGGTCGGCGCGTTGCACGAGGGCGCGTTCGGCGCGTTGACCTGGCTCGAACATCGGCCGCTCGCCGACGGCGCGCAAGCCTTCGCGGATCTGCATGCCGGACTGGCGAAGTCGAGCAAGATCCTGCTCATACCCGAGCCGGCCTGAGCGGCCTCGCACTGCGACGCGCGAGGTCAGGCGTCGCTTCGCGCCTTCGCTGCCCTGATGGCTTCATCGAAGCTGTCAGCGGTCGCCACGTGCCGATGCCGCACGCTGACGAGCCATCCCTGATCCGACAGGCACCAGCGAATGTCGCGCGCATCGAGCAGCGCCGAGAACCATCGCCAGAGCGAAGCGTCTTCGGCGTTGGCGCGCGCCGCCGCGTGCGCGCGCGTTGCGCGGAGTGTCCGGATATCCATCAGGCGAAGGAAAGGATCTGGTCGATGACGATCTGATTGGCGAGCGAGCTTTCGAGCGGAAACACGATCTCCGACTGCGCGCCCAATAGCTTCGAGCAGAAATTCTCCACCATCGACCGATATTGATCGGCGTCGTCGAACGTGACCGATTCGACTTCGCCCGCGCTGTCCGTTCTCGTGCGCACACGCGCGTGGTCATACACGCCGGGATTGAACGGCGCATCGACGGCGATCCAGCCACGCGTTCCATGAAAGACCATCGATTGCCGGCGCGCGCGCTGCGTGCCGCAGTAGAAGTGCAGCGAGAAATCGGCGAACCGCACATCGCAGACGGCGAGCTTGTCCGTGCCGTAGCGAGGATCGATCGTCACCTCGGCGCGCACGTCGACCGGCTCCGCGCCGGTGGCGATGCGCGTCGTGACGACCGGATACACGCCGATGTCGCGCACGCCGCCGCCGCCGAGTTCGAGATTGTTTTTCAGCGCGCCGGGGTCGTCGTTGAAATAGGTGAAGCATCCTTCGACGTGTTCGAGTTCGCCGATGACGCCTTCGGCGATGCGCTCGCGAACATGTCGCCATTGCGGATGATGCGCGACCATGAACGCCTCGACGCACAGCAGGCCCGTTGCATCGCGCAGCGCGATGAGTTCGCGCACTTGCGCGGCGGTCATCGCAATGGGCTTCTCGCACAAGACGTGCTTGCCCGCTTCGAGCGCCTTCCTGCACCAGTCGAAGTGGCTCGCGGTGGGCAGCGGAATGTACACGGCATCCACGTCATCGTTTTGCAGCAGCGCATCGTAGTCCGCGCACGTCGCGGGGATGTCGTGCTTTGCGGCGAACGCTTTCGCGCGTGCGCCATCGCGTGCGGCGATATGCGTCACGCGTCCGTTGCGCGAGCGTTGAATCGCGGGCACGACGAATTTGTCAGCGATATTCGCCGCGCCGAGCACGCCCCATCTGATCGTTTCACGCATGTCGAGTCTCCGATCAGGCATCGATGCCGAGCGGCGCGAGGACCTTGCGCATGCGCTCGACGGCGAGCGCCGGATCGCGCAGCAGACGCGCCTGGTCAGCGAGCCGGAACACATCCGCGAGATACGCAGGCGGGCGCATGCCGTGGTGGCCGCCCGGCATGAAGAAGTGATCCTGAAAGCCGTTCAGATACGCGAGAAAGACCACGCCCGTCTTGTAGTACTGCGTCGGTGCGCGAAAGATGTGTCGCGACAGCGGGACGGTCGGCGACAGCAGTGCATGAAACGTGTCGAGATCGTCGTTTGCGAGTGCGGCGAGCGCCTGCGACGCCGCCGGCGCGATGGCATCGAAAATGCCGAGCAGCGCGTGCGAAAAGCCGTGCTCGTCTCCTGCAATCAGGTCGGGATAGTTGAAATCGTCGCCCGTGTACATCTTCACGGACGATGGCAGGCTTCGGCGAAAGGCGATTTCCTTCGCGTCGTCGAGCAGCGAGATCTTGATGCCGTTCACCTTGTCCACGCTCTCGCCGATGACGTCGAGGCACACGCGCGCCGCGCCTTGATATTCGCCCGCGCCCCAATAGCCTTCGAGTTCGGGATCGAACATCTCGCCGAGCCAGTGCAGGATCACCGGCTGATCGCACATCGCCAGCACCTCGCGATACACGCGCCGGTAATCATCCGGCGTGCGCGCGACTTTCGCGAGCGCGCGGCTCGCCATCAGGATCACGCGTCCGCCCACGCGTTGCACGGCTTCGAGTTGCTGCGCGTAGGCGCGGATGACTTCATCGCACGTCGAGATATCGCGTGGCGCGACATGATCCGTTCCGCAACCGGACGCAATGCGCGCGCCGGGAATGTCGCGCGTGCCCTCGATCGTGCGCGCGATCAATTCGAGCGCGCTCGGCCAGGGCAGGCCCATGCCGCGTTGCGCGGTATCCATCGCTTCGGCAATGCCGAGTCCTTGCTGCAACAGATAGCGCCGATACTCGAGCGTGCGTTCCCAGTCGATGGCGGGCGCGCCGTTCAGTTCGCCCGCGCGCAACGGATCGGCGACGACGTGCGCGGCCGAATAGGCGATGCGGTTGAAGGGCGCGGCAGGCGTGCGCACGTCGAGCGGCGCGCCTTGCACGCGATACGTTTCCAGCGTGCCGGAGGCGGTCGGAAGCTTGATGGTCGATTTCATGTCGGATCAGTATTTGGTGACGAGCAGACCGCCATCGACGCGGATGGCCTGGCCCACGCTGTAGGGCAGACCGCCGGTCGCGAGCGTGCGCACGGCGATGGCCACTTCCTGCGGCGTGCCCCAGCGCTTGATGGCAGTGAGACCTTGTTCCATTTGCGCGTCGTAACGTTCTCTCGACGGCGCGGTCATCTCGGTCGCGATGAGCCCCGGCTGAACCTCGTACACGCCGATGCCGTGCGGCGCGAGCCGCAACGCGAACAAGGTGTTGGCCATCGAAAGCCCCGCCTTCGACACGCAGTATTCGCCGCGCAACGGCGAAGCCGCGACGGCATTCGACGACGTGATCGTGATGACGCTCGGATGCGCCGCGATGCTGCCGCGCGTGCGCTCTAGCATGTGCTTCGCGAACGTCTGCATGAGAAAGAACGTGCCGCGCGTATTCACCGTCACGCAGCGGTCGAAGCTCTCGGGCGTGACGTCGAGCAGATCGCCGCGCGACATGACGGACACGCCCGCGTTGTTCACGAGGCAATCGATCGTGCTGCCGAGCCGCGCTTCGATATCGAGCAGCATCGGGCGATGGCTGCTCAGATCGGCGAGATCGTTGACCACGGCGATGGCGCGCGCGCCGGTTGCTTCGACTTCGCGCGCCGCCTGATCGAGCTCATCGGATGCGGCGATATCGGTGAGGGCGATATTGAAGCCCGCGCGCCCGAGCTCGACGGCGATCGCGCGCCCGATCCCGCGCCGGCTGCCCGTGACGAGTGCAATGGGCCGCGCGCTCACAGCGAGGCTCCGTTCACGACGAGATCGCGCGCAATGATCGTGCGCTGAATCTGGTTGGTGCCTTCGTAGATTTGCGTGATCTTCGCGTCGCGATACAGCCGCTCGACTTCATAGCCGCGAATGTAGCCGCTGCCGCCGAAGATCTGCACGGCGTTCGCGCTGTGCTTCACGGCGGTGTCGCCGGCGAAGCACTTCGCCATCGAACAGGCGATGCTCGCGCGATCGCCCGCATCGAGACGCTCGGCCGCGTCATGCACGAGCAGGCGCGCGGCCTGAATGTCTTTCGCCATGTCGGCGAGCATCCATTGCACGCCCTGAAATTCGGCGAGATGACTGCCGAACTGCTTGCGCGTCTGCGCATACTCCAGCGCGGCTTCGAGCCCCGCCTGCGCAATGCCGACCGCCAGCGCCGCAATGCCGACGCGGCCCTTGTCGAGCACGCTCATCATGATGTGAAAGCCGCGCCCTTCCTCGCCGAGCAGCGCATCGTGACGCAGCTTCACGCGATCGAAATGCAGCTCGCCCACCTGCGATGCGCGCTGGCCCATCTTGTGTTCCTTCGGCCCCTTCGACACGCCTTCGAGATGGCAGTCGACGATGAAGATGCTCATGCCGCGCTTGCCCGCGGCGGGATTGGTGCGCGCGAGCACGAACGCGACATCGGCGACGGGCGCGTTGTGAATCCACAGCTTCGCGCCGTTCAGCTCCCAGCCGTCGGCGGTGCGCGTGGCCGTCGTGCGGATGCCGGAGACATCGGTGCCCGCATCGGACTCGGTGATGCAGTACGCGGGACGCAGCGCGGCGCGCAACAACGGCTCCATGTACTGCGCGCGCTGTGCGTCGGTGCCGTGCACGCTCAGCAACGTGCCGACGAGTTCGAGCAGGCCGCACTGATCCGCCACCGACGCATAGCCGCGCGACAACTCTTCCATGACGAGCGCGTAGGCGGCGGCATCGAGACCGGCGCCGCCGAACGCTTCCGGCACGGTGATGCCGAAGAGTCCGAGCTCGCCCATCTGCCGATAAATCTCCGCTGGAAAGCGCTCTTCGCGGTCGAGTTCTTCCGCGAGCGGACGGATGACTTCCTGCGCGAAGCGCCGTGTCGTGTCGCGAAACTGCTGGTGTGTTTCCGAGAGTTTCATGTCGTCTCCGATCGATAGGGAAGGGCCCGGAATATGCGTTCGGTCGCCCGTTCAGGTAAACCCGAGCGCCTCGCAAAAAGCCCTTGAATTACGTGGTTTCGTGTGCCAGTATTCGCAACAAGTAACCATCTGGTGGGTTATTTAAGACCAACGGATCGCCGCTGTCAACGTGTTTCGCGGCGGATCAGAAAGGAGGATGACTTGAGCAAGTGGATGCGGGCCGCGGACGCGGTCGAGCAAATTTTCGATGGCGCGACGATAGCGCTGGCGGGTTCCGGCGGCGGTCTGCTGGAAGCCGACGCGGTGCTCGCGAAGCTCGAGGAGCGTTTCCTTGCGACCGGGCATCCGCGCGATCTGACGATCGTTCATGCGCTCGGCATAGGCGACGGCAAAGGCAGCGGATTAGGCCGTCTCGCTCACGAGGGAATGGTCAGACGTGTGATCGGCGGGCACTGGAGCTGGTCTCCCGCAATGCAACGGCTGGCGCAGAACGAGTCGATCGAGGCCTACAGCTTTCCGGCCGGCGCGATTTCCACGTTGTTGCGCGAGATCGGCGCGGGGCGGCCCGGGCTCATCACGCATGTGGGATTGCGGACCTTCGTGGACCCGCGCGTCGACGGCGGCAAGATCAATGCCCGCGCGACCGAGGATCTCGTGGAGCTCGTCGAGCTGGACGGCCGCGAGTACCTTCGCTACAAGCCCTTCAAGGTGGACTTCGCGATCGTTCGCGGCTCCACGTCGGATGCGGCCGGCAACGTGACGTTGCGCCGCGAGCCGGCCGATCTCGATGTCTACGCGGCGGCGCTCGCCGCGCACAACAGCGGCGGCCGCGTGATTGTTCAGGTGAAGGCGCGCGCACAGGGCGACTATGTGCCGGCGCGGCTCGTGCGCATTCCCGGCATTCTCGTCGATGCGATCGTCGAACATGCGCCGCAGGTCCAGTGCGCGGTCGCGGACTACGACCCCGCCATCAGCGGCGAAGTGCAAACGCCGGTCGGCGACGGCTTCTATGAACTGCCGACCGGCATCCGCCGCATCATCGCCACGCGCGCGGCGCGGGAGCTCGAAGCCGGACAGTCCGCGAATTTCGGCTTCGGCATTCCGGGCGGCATTCCCGCGTTGCTCGCGGATCAGGGGCGCATGGGCAGCTTCTGGGGATCGGTCGAGCAGGGCATTCACAACGGCGCGATGCTTGACGGCGCGATGTTCGGCACCGCGCGCAACGCAGACGCGATTCTGTCGAGCGTCGATCAGTTCGATTTCTACAGCGGCGGCGGCGTCGACGTGACGTTCCTCGGCATGGGCGAGATGGATCGCGCGGGCAACATCAACGTGTCGAAGCTGGGCGCGTCGGTCGTGGGTCCGGGCGGATTCATCGACATCACGCAGGGCGCGAAGAAGATCGTGTTTTGCGGCAGCTTCGAGGCAAAGGGGCTGGTGGTGGAAGAGCACGAAGGGCGCGTGTGCATCCGTTCGCCGGGCAGCGTGCCGAAGCTGGTCGAGCGCGTGCAGCACATCACGTTCAGCGCGGAGCGCGCGCGCATCACGGGTCAGGACGTGCTGTATGTGACGGAGCGCGCGGTGTTCCGTCTGGAGGAAGAAGGCGTGCGTCTGATTGAGGTTGCGCCGGGCATCGATATCGAGCGCGATGTGCTCGCGCGCATGGCGTTTCGCCCGCTCGTCGACGAACGGCTGCTCACGCCGGCGAACGGCGCGATGGCGGCGCAAGGCGAAAGCGCGTAAGCCGCGCGCTCGCCACGCGGGTCCGTTCAGGACTTGCGGATCGTCCGCAGCACGGTGTCGATATTGAAGGCGAGGCGGGAATCGAGCGCTGCCTTGTCCATGAAGTCGAAGTCGAAGATCAGCCCGCTCGTGAAACGATTGGTCAGATAGTAGTAGCTGATGCCGGCCATCGTGATGTGCAGTTGTCGCGGATCGATGCCGCTGCGGAATGCGCCGGACGCGACGCCGCGATCGAGGATGCGTTGCAGCATCGACGTGAAGCCCTGATGGAGTTCCATGAAACGCGCGGACTTCTTCACGTGACGAGCCTTGTGAAGATTTTCGTTGCTCACGAGGTTCAGGAATTCCGGATGGCGAAGGTAGTGGTTCCAGGTATGCGTGACGAGGGCGGCGATGGCGTCCTCGGGTGACAGATGATCGAGATCGAGTTTTTGTTCGGCGGAACGGATGTCGGCATAGACCTCCTCCAGCACTTCGAGGAACAGGTTTTCCTTGCTGCCGAAGTAGTGATAGATCATCCGCTTGTTGGACTTCGCGCGCGCAGCAATGGCTTCGACGCGGGCGCCATCGAGACCGAGCTTCGCGAACTCCTTCTTCGCGGCATCGAGGATTCGGGCGCGCGTCACTTCGGGGTCGCGCTGTCTGGGCTGGCGCGTAGCGGTGGTTTTCGCGGATTTGGCGGCCGCTTTTTCTGGAGTAGTCGCAATGGTCATGGGGTTCTCATCCGCAAGAGTCCGGGAGCCGGCCGATGCCGGCGTTCTGGCGACGACTATAAACCAAAACGGTCGTCTAAAGAGAGTAACCGGGTAGTACATACACGGCCGAATCGCACGGCGCTTCGGCAACATGGTTTTCGAAAGAGGCAGACATGGTGACGACGAGTGAATCGAAAGCAGCCCTGAATCTTCCACGCGAGGCGATACGCACCGCGATGTATGTCGACGGCAGGCATCACGCGAGCGCGGAGCATGAGTTCATCGAACGCAAGAGCCCGGGTCATGGCGTGCCGGTGACGGCGACGGCGCGCGGCACCCGCAAGGACCTCGACATGGCTGTCGCGGCCGCGCGCCGCGCCTTCGATGACGGACGCTGGTCGCGCATCTCGGGCGAAGAGCGCGCGACGGTCCTGCTCGAAGCGGCGCGGCTCATCCGCGCGAACTGCGAAACGCTCGCGTGGTTCGAGACGCTGGAAAGCGGCAAGCCGATCGCGCAGTCGCGCGGCGAGATCAACGCGGCGGCGGGCATCTGGGAATACGCGGCGGGTCTCGCGCGCGTCGTGCACGGCGATACCCACGACACGCTCGGCCCCGACATGCTCGGCCTCGTGATGCGGCAGCCGGTCGGCGTGGTGGGCATCGTCACGCCTTGGAATTTTCCGTTCTTCATTCTCTCGGAGCGCCTGCCGTTCGCGCTGGCGGCGGGTTGCACGGTCGTCGTGAAGCCTGCCGAACTGACCTCGACTACGACGCTCAAGCTGGCCGCGCTGCTCACCGAGGCGGGCCTGCCCGATGGCGTCGTCAACGTGGTGACGGGGCTCGGTTCGGTCGTGGGGCAGGCGCTTGCCGAGCACATGGACGTCGACATGATTTCGTTCACCGGTTCGACGCCGGTGGGCCGCGCCGTGATGACCGCGGCGGGTGGAAACATGAAGAAGGTCGGGCTGGAGCTGGGCGGCAAGAATCCGCAGATCGTGTTCGCCGATGCGGACCTCGACGACGCCGCCGATGCCATCGCGTTCGGCATCAGCTTCAATGCGGGGCAGTGCTGCGTGTCGGGAAGCAGGCTGATCGTGCATCGGTCGATCGAAGGCGAGCTGGTCGAGCGCGTGTGCGCGGTGCTCGAAAAGGTGCGCGTCGGCGATCCGCTGGATGCGTCGAATCATGTCGGCGCGATCGTCGAGGCACGGCAGTTCGAGAAGATTCGCGGCTTCATCGAAGCAGGCAGGCGCGACGGCGTGCAACTCGTGCGCGGCGGCCGCGCGATCGATGAGGGCGAGCGCTTTTTCATCGAGCCGACGGTGTTTCGCGGCGTCGATCCGGGCAGCACGCTCGCGCAGGAGGAAATCTTCGGGCCGGTGCTGGCGGTCAGCGCGTTCGACACCTTCGATGAAGCCATCGAACTCGCCAACGGCGTGCCGTACGGGCTTGCCGCGAGCATCTGGACGCGCGATCTGCAAGGCGCGATGAAGAGCATGCGCGCAGTGCAGGCAGGGCGCGTGTGGATCAACTGCACGATCACCGGCGGGCCGGAACTGCCCATCGGCGGATTCAAGCAGTCGGGCATCGGGCGCGAGACGGGGCGCCATGGCGTCGACGAATACACGGAACTGAAATCGGCCCACGTGCAACTGGGCAACCGGCCGCGCTGGATCGGCTGAAGCAGCGAAAAAGCATCGGAGACAACCATGTATGACTATGTGATCGTGGGCGGCGGCGCGGCGGGTTGCGCGCTGGCCGCGCGCCTGAGCGAAGACGCGGGCAACCGGGTGCTGCTGCTCGAAGCCGGCCCGCCCGATACGGACCCGTACATCCACATGCCGGTCGGCTTCTTCAAGATGACGGGCGGCCCGCTGACGTGGGGTTATCGCACGGCCGCGGCGACCGAAACGCAAGGCCGGCAGATTCCGTTCGCGCAAGGCCGCGTGCTCGGCGGCGGCGGCTCCATCAACGCGATGGTCTTCACGCGCGGCCAGGCCGCCGACTACGACGGCTGGGCGAACGATGGCTGCGCCGGCTGGAGCTATCGCGACGGCGTGCTGCCGTACTTCCGCCGCATGGAGGACAACGAGCGTCTGTCCAACGAGTATCACGGCACGGGCGGGCCGCTCGGCGTGTCGGACCTGATCAGCGTGAACGAGTTGACGAAGGCGTTCGTGCGCGCCGGACAGGAAGCCGGCATGCCGTATAACAGCGACTTCAACGGCGAACGCCAGGAAGGCGTCGGCGTCTATCAGGTGACGCAACGCAATGGCAGGCGGTGCAGCGCCGCTGTCGGCTATCTGCGCGACGCGCGCGCGAGAAAGAACCTCACGATCAAGACGAACTGCGTCGTTGCGCGCATCGTGATCGAGCGCGGGCGTGCGGTGGGCGTCGAGTACGCGGATCGGGGCGCGCGCGGCGATGCGATCATCGCGCGGGCGGAACGCGAAGTGATCGTCACCGCCGGGGCGATCGGCTCGCCCAAGCTGCTGATGCTCTCGGGCATCGGCAATCCGGCCGGACTGGAGCGCGCGGGCGTGAAGCCGCTGCATGCGCTCGCGGGCGTGGGCGAGAACCTGCAGGACCATTTCGATATCGATATCGTCTACGAGCTGAACGGTCCGTACAGTCTCGACAAGTACGCGAAGAAACACATGATGTTGCTCGCCGGACTCGAATACAAGTTGTTCAACAAGGGGCCGGTCACGTCGAACATCGCGGAGGGCGGGGCGTTCTGGTATTCGGACCGCACGGTCGCGACGCCCGATCTGCAATTCCATTTCCTGCCGGGCGCGGGCGTGGAAGCGGGTGTGCCGCCGGTGCCGTCGGGTTCGGGATGCACGCTGAATTCCTATTTCCTGCGCCCGAGAAGCCGTGGCAGCGTGACGCTGCACAGCGCCGATCCCGCCGACGCGCCGATCATCGACCCGGCTTATATTCGCGATCCTTACGATCTCAAGGTAGCGGTCGAAGGCATCCGGCAGAGCCGCGAGATCATGAACCAGAACGCGCTGCGCAAGTACATCCGCCGCGAGCATTTTCCCGGCGACAGCGTGCGCACTCAATCCGATTACGAAACGTATGCGCAGCAGTACGGCCGCACCGGATATCACCCGGTCGGCACATGCAAGATGGGCGTCGACGAGATGTCGGTCGTCGATCCGCAGTTGCGCGTGCGCGGCATCGAAGGGCTGCGTGTCGCCGATTCGTCGGTCATGCCGCGCATCGTCAGTTCCAACACCAACGCGCCGACGCTGATGATCGCGGAGAAGGCCGCCGACCTGATTCGCGGACATGCGCCGCAGGTGGAGGCGGCGACCGAAAAGAAGCGCGACATGCCGGTGATCGCCGGCCAGCCATTGCAGTGCGATCAGTAAGTAAATATCCAGATATTTATTGTCCTCCCGGAGGAGACATCATGTCACGACACGATTCACACTCGACCTTCTCGCGCCGCGATTTCATGAAGCTCGGCGCCGGCGCGGCATTCGCCGTGGCCGGCGGCGGCCTCTCGGGCCTTTCGTTCGGCGCGGGGCAGACCACGCTCGCCTGTTCGTTCCGCTCGCTCACCAATCCGTACTACAGCGCGTTCAACAAGGGCGCCGAGAACTTCGCGAAGAGCGTCGGCCTGCCGTATGTGCCGCTCACGACCGAGGGCAGCTCGGAGAAAGGTATCGCCGACATACGCGCGCTGCTGCAAAAGACCAATGGCAACCTCGTGCTCAATGTCGATCCGAACGATTCCGCCGATGCCCGCGTGATCGTCGAAGCCTGCTCGAAGGCGGGCGCCTTCGTCACGACAATCTGGAACAAGCCGAAGGACCTGCATCCTTGGGACGCGAATCCGAATTACGTGGCGCATCTCTCATACGACGGCGTCGCGTATGGCGAGCAATGCGCGACGAAGCTCTTCGAGTCGATGGGCGGCAAGGGCGGCGTCGTCGCGCTCGGCGGCATCTTCAGCAACGTGCCGGCGATCGAGCGCAAGGCCGGACTCGACGCCGCGCTGAAGAAGTATCCCGGCATCCAGCTGCTCGACTTTCAGGTGGCGGACTGGAATTCGCAAAAGGCGTTTCCGATCATGCAGGCATGGATGACGCGCTTCAATTCGAAGATCAAGGGCGTATGGGCCGCCAACGACGACATGGCGCTCGGCGCGCTCGAAGCATTGCGCGCGGAGGGACTGGCCGGTCAGATTCCCGTCACCGGCATGGACGGCACGCAGCCGGGACTCGCGGCGATCAAGGTCGGCGAACTGATCGCGTCGGTGGACTGGGATCCCTATTGGCTCGGCGGCATCGGCTTGTCGATGGGTTTGCAGGCGAAAGAGAAGAAGCTCGATGTCGCCGGCTTGCCCAAGGACAAGCGCGAGTCGTTCTGCAAGGCGACCTTCGTCACCAAGGCGAACGTGCAGGAGGTCATGGCGCGCGCGTCCAAACCCGCGGCTGACTGGAACAACGTCTATGCCCGCGTGTCGGGCCCGGTGGTGTATCGATGAACAAGCTCTCCGTGGCGCCTGCCCGTCAGGCCATTGCTCCGGGCCTTTCCGGATTCAGGGGCGCCGCCGCGCGAACGGCGTTGCGGCGCTTTTCCCCGCTTCTCGTGCTGGTCGCGCTGGGCCTGTGCATCGGCGCGCTCAACCACGATTTCTTCGATCCGATGAACCTGTCGCGTATCGCGATTTCGGCGGCGATCCCGCTCACCATCGCGCTCGGCGGCACCTTCGTGATCCAGCTCGGCAGCATCGATCTGTCGGCGGAAGGCATCGTGGCCGTGGCGGCCATCGCCATTTCGATGCTGGTCGAGAACTCGTACAACGACAACCACTTCGGCTTGTGGGTGCTGGCCGTGGCGATCGCGGCGGGTGTCGCGCTGGGTCTCGCCAACGGCGTGTTGCACGTGTTCCTGCGCATTCCGTCGTTCATCACGACGCTCGCGGTCGGCTTCGTGGCGTCGGGCATCGGCACGGCGTGGCTGTCCGGCAATACGATCCGCGTGAGCGACACGGCGCTGCGCTCGATCTCGATCGCGCGCTATGCCGGATTGCCGCTTTCGGTGTGGATCGCGCTCTGCGCGCTTGCAATCGCGTGGGGCGTGCATCGGCATACGTTGATCGGACGGCATACGCTCGCCATCGGCGGCGGCGAGGACCTCGCGCGGCTCTCCGGCGTGAAGGTGCGTCAGGTGCGCATTGCGATCTTCGCGCTGGCCGGCGCGTTCTACGGCCTCGCGGGCGTTCTCGCGGTCGCGCAGTACGGCCAGGGGCACGCGATGATCGCGAGCGGCCAGTTGTTCATTGCGATCACGGCGATCGTCGTGGGCGGAACATCGCTCGCGGGCGGCAACGGCAGTCCGCTCAATACGCTGATCGGCACGCTGATTGTCGTCGTGCTCGGCAACGGCATGGTGCTGCTCGGTGTGCCGCCGTATGTGCAGCAGGGCATTCAGGGCGTGCTGATCATCGCGGCGGTGACGCTCGCGCTGAACCGCTCGCGCCGGCGCATCGTGAAGTAATCGACGGGAGACACGACATGCTGACACTCAAGAACGTCACCAAGCGTTTTCCCGGCGTGCTCGCGCTGGATGACGTGAGCATCGAGATCAGGCCGAATGAAATCGTCGGGCTGATCGGCGAGAACGGCGCGGGCAAATCGACGCTGATGAAACTGCTGACCGGCGCGTACCGCCAGGATTCGGGCGAGATCGCGCTCGACGGCAAGCCGATGGCGATTCGCAACCCGCGCGACGCCACCGCGAAAGGCATCGCGATGGTGTATCAGGAGCAGTCGATCCTGCCGAATCTCACGGTGGCCGAGAACCTGTTTCTGGGCCGCGAGGAGGACTTCGTCTCGTTCGGCCGCCTCAACTGGACCAGACTCAAACACGCTGCGGAGCGGGAGCTTGCGAGCGTGCATCTCGACGTCGATCCGCTGATGCCGTGCGAAGCGCTTTCGTTCGGCCAGCGGCAGATGGTCGAGCTGGCGCGTGCGCTGTCGCTCGCCAGCCGCGCGAACGGCATGCCGGTCGTGCTGCTCGACGAGCCGACATCCGTGCTCGAAGCCGCGGAGATCGACATTCTGTTTCGCCTCGTGCGCGAGTTGAAGGCGCGCGCTTCCTTCGTGTTCGTTTCGCATCGGCTCGATGAACTGCTCTCGTTGAGCGATCGCGTCTACGTGATGAAGGACGGCAAGGTCGTCTCCGAGATGGCGAGCGAATCGGCATCGGTGAGCAAGCTGCACGAGCTGATGGTCGGACGGTCGATGAACGGCGAGTACTACCGCGAGCATCTGCAGAAGCCCTATACGGCCGATGCCGCGTTGAGGGTCAGTCATGCGTCGCTCGGGTCCGCGCTGAAGGACGTTTCGTTCGACGTGCATCGCGGCGAAGTGTTCGGCGTGGCGGGCGTCGTCGGCTCGGGACGCGAGGAGTTGTGTCGCGTGATCGCGGGACTGGAGAAGCTCGATTCGGGCGAGGTGTTCGTCGGCGACACGCGGCTGAAGCCACAGGCGAATCACGCGGTCGCGCTGGGCATCGGCTATGTGCCGCGCGAGCGCAAGATCGAAGGGCTCGTCACGCAAATGAGCGTCGCGCAGAACCTCACGCTGCCGCGTCTCTCTGCGGTGAGTCACGCGGGCGTGGTGCGCAAGTCGGAGGAACGCGCGCTCGCCGACGAGTGGATTCGACGTCTGCATATCAAGGCGCCGGGTCCCGATGCATCGTGCCGGAATCTGTCGGGCGGCAATCAGCAGAAGGTCGTGCTCGCGAAGTGGCGCTTCGCGGGCAGCACGATTCTCGTGCTCGATCATCCGACGCGCGGTCTCGATGTCGGCGCGAAGGAGGAGGTCTATCAGCTCATTCGCGAACTTACGGCCGATGGCGTCGCGGTCGTGCTCACCGGCGACACGCTCGAAGAGATTCTCGGGCTGAGTCATCGCGTGATGGTCATGCGCGACGGCCGCGCCGAAGTCATCCTGCCGTGCGAAGTCGGCAGCAAGCCTTCGCAGGTCGATGTCGTCGAACATATGGTTTGAGGTCAACATGCCGAACATCAATGCATCAATCAAGGCCCGGCTCGGCGATCAAGCGCCTTTCGCCGCGCTCATCGCGCTATACCTTGCAATCGAACTGGCGCAGCCGAGCTTCTTCACGCTGTCCACGCAGTTCGGCTTGCTCGCGGATAGCTCGACGCTTTTCATCATGGCCGCCGGAACGACCTTCGTCGTGCTGCTCGGCAGTATCGATCTGTCGTTGCAGGCGGTGGCGTCGCTCGCGAGCGTCATCGTCGCGATGCTGCTGCCGCGGCTCGGCCCGATGGCCGCGGTGGTCGCGCTCGCGGCATCGTTCGGCATCGGCTTGCTGAGCGGCGTGTTGCAGACGGTGCTGCGCATTCCGTCGTTCATCGCGACGCTCGCGGTCGGCGGCATGGCGTCGGCTTGCGCGCTGACCTTGTCGGGTACGCGCTCCATCGGCATCAGCGACGAGATGCGCAATGCATCGCTCGGCTGGACGACCGGCGCGTCCTTCGGCGTTCCGCACGAGATTCTGCTCGGCGCGGCGGTCTTCGCGCTGTGCGTGTTCCTGCATCGCGCGACGGTTTTCGGACGGCGTGTCGATGCGATCGGCGCGGGCGAGCCGGCCGCGATCGCTTCGGGATTGCGCGTGCCGGTGACGAAGTGCCTCGTGTTCGCCACATCGTCGTGTTTCGCGGGACTGGCGGGCGTCGTGATGGCAGGGCGGCTGGGCAGCGGTTCGCCGACACTGGCGGATCAGTTTCTGCTGCCCGCCATCGCCGCGGTGATCGTCGGCGGCACCGCGTTGACGGGCGGCTCGGGCGGCATTGCGCGCACGCTCGTCGGAGCGCTGCTCGTGTCGGTGGCGCGTGTGGGGATGACGTTCGTCGGCATCAGCGTGTTCGCGCAACAGATCGTGTTCGGGCTGATTCTGATCGTTGCGGTGACGGTGGCGTTCGACAGGTCGAAAGTGCTGATCATCAAATGAGTGTTTATCGAAGGAGTAGGTGGGCATGAAGGTTCTTGTT
>NZ_CAJMZL010000033.1:0-76556 GCF_905220305.1 Caballeronia sp. J97
GCAGACAAAGCATACAAAGCAGACAAAGCAAACAAAGCAGACAAAGCAGACAAAGCAGACAAAGCAGACAAAGCAGACAAAGCAGACAAAGCAGACAAAAACCCCGACCCATTATAGGCACGCGCCCGTGCCCGAAACCCCGCCCCGCCGGCCTTCGTCCCGACGGCGTAAAATGAGATGAACACCGTACGGTTTTCGCGCCGAGTCTCAAACGAGCAAACCAGAAGAACGCCCAGACCGAAAGCATCACGCGAAAACGCGCAACGCCCGTACCAAGCGCGCAAGCCAAAGAACGCAAAGCCGCACCGCCCGGAGACAAGCACGTGAATCACCCCACCGAACATCAGGCGCTCCAGAAACGCCCCTTCCCCGCCGCGCTTCTCGATGCCCTGAAGCAGCAATTCGCCGACCGCGTCTCGACCGCGCAAGCCGTCCGAGAACACCACGGCCGCGACGAATCGCCGTTCGATCCGCAACTCCCCGACGCCGTCGTGTTCGCGCGCAGCACCGATGAAGTCCAGAGCATCGTCAAACTCTGCGCCGAGCACGACGTTCCGATCATCCCCTACGGCAACGGCTCCTCACTCGAAGGCCACTTGCTCGCGGTGCAAGGCGGCGTCTCCATCGACTTGTCGGAGATGAACCAGATCGTCGCGATCAACGCCGAAGACCTCACGGTGACCGTGCAGCCCGGCATCTCCCGCAAGCAACTGAACGAAGCGCTCAAGGACACGGGCCTCTTCTTCCCGATCGATCCCGGCGCGGACGCCAGCATCGGCGGCATGTCCGCGACGCGCGCCTCCGGCACCAACGCCGTGCGCTACGGCTCGATGCGCGAGAACGTCCTCGCGCTCACCGTCGTCCTCGCCGATGGCCGCATCATCAAGACCGGCACGCGCGCGCGCAAATCGTCGGCGGGCTACGATCTCACGCGCCTTTTCGTCGGCTCGGAAGGCACGCTCGGCGTCATCACCGAAATCACCGTGCGCCTCTATCCGCAGCCCGAAGCGATCTCGGCGGCCGTGTGCGCTTTCCCGTCGATGGGCGACGCCGTGCGCGCCGTCATCGAAACGATCCAGATGGGCGTGCCGATCGCGCGCGTCGAATTCGTCGACAAGCTCGCCGTGCGCGCGATCAACCGTCATTCGAACCTGACGCTGCGCGAATCGCCGATGCTGTTCTTCGAATTCCACGGCACCGAATCCGGCGTCAAGGAACAGGCGCAGACCGTGCAGGACATCGCCGCCGAGAACAAGGGCGAAGACTTCGAATGGGCGACGCGCCCCGAAGACCGCAGCCGTCTCTGGAACGCGCGCCATTCCGCCTACTTCGCGATGCTGCAACTGAAGCCCGGCTGTCGCGCGGTGACCACCGACGTCTGCGTGCCGATCTCGCGGCTCGCCGAATGCGTCGAGGAAACGGAGAAGGACTTGCAGGGCTCGTACTTGCCGAGCCCGATCGTCGGCCATGTCGGCGACGGCAACTTCCACGTCGCGATGCTGCTCGATCCCGCCAAACCCGAAGAACTGGAAGAAGCCGAGCGCATCAATCGGCTCATCGTCCGGCGTGCGCTGAAGATGGGCGGCACCTGCACCGGCGAACACGGCGTCGGGCTGCACAAGATGGGCTTTCTGGTCGAGGAACATGGCGAGGACGCCGTCGACACGATGCGCGCCATCAAACAGGCGCTCGATCCGAAGAACCTGATGAACCCGGGGAAAATCTTCACTTTCGAAGGCTGACGAAGTCGCGCAAGATGCACGGATGGAACAGGCGGCGCTGACCGCGCAGGCATCAAAAGGAGGAGACGTGAACGCACCCGACGAGCTCAAACCCGAGCAAATGTCGCCCAATCTGCCGCACGAGGACGCGCCCGAGTTGACCGAAGATCAACTCGCCGCGCGTCAGCGTGAAGTCGTGCAGGCGCTGATGGCCGTGCTGCCGACGCATTGTCTGCTCTTTCGGGAAGAAGACACCGCCGCGTATGAATGCGACGGCCTCGCCGCGTACCGGCGCCTGCCGCTCGCCGTCGCGTTGCCGGAAACCGAAGCGCAGGTGCAGCGCGTCGTGCAGATCTGCGCGCGCCTCGCCATTCCGATCGTCCCGCGCGGCGCGGGCACCGGCCTCTCCGGCGGCGCAATGCCGATTCGCCACGGCATCGTGCTGTCGCTCGCGCGCTTTCGCAAGATCATCGAAGTCGACCCGTATGCGCGCACCGCGACCGTGCAGCCCGGCGTACGCAACCTCGCCATTTCGGAAGCCGCCGCGCCCTTCGGCCTTTACTACGCGCCCGATCCGTCGTCGCAGATCGCATGCACCATCGGCGGCAACGTCTCCGAAAACTCCGGCGGCGTGCACTGCCTGAAATACGGCCTCACCGTCCACAACGTGTTGCGCGTGCGCGCGGTGACGATGGACGGCGATGTCGTCGAATTCGGCTCGCTCGGCCCCGATGCGCCCGGCCTCGATCTGCTCGCGGTGCTGATCGGCAGCGAAGGCATGTTCGCGATCGTCACCGAAATCACCGTCAAGCTGATCCCGAAGCCGCAGACGGCGCAGGTCATCATGGCGAGCTTCGACGATGTCGTGAAAGGCGGCAACGCGGTCGCGGCGATCATCGCGGCGGGCATCATTCCGGCCGGTCTGGAGATGATGGACAAACCGGCGACGCGCGCCGTCGAGGAGTTCGTGAACGCCGGCTACGACCTCGATGCCGCC
The DNA here is from genome assembly GCF_905220305.1 of Caballeronia sp. J97. Taxonomy (NCBI): domain Bacteria; kingdom Pseudomonadati; phylum Pseudomonadota; class Betaproteobacteria; order Burkholderiales; family Burkholderiaceae; genus Caballeronia; species Caballeronia sp. J97. The sequence goes on from NZ_CAJMZL010000033.1 coordinate 2,719, forward strand.
GCGATCCTGCTGTGCGAATCGGACGGCACGCATGACGAAGTCGCCGAGGAAATCGTGCGCATGACGGCCGTGCTGCGCGAGCACGGCGCATCGCGCATCCAGATTTCGCGCTCCGAAACCGAGCGCCTCAAGTTCTGGTCGGGCCGCAAGAACGCGTTTCCGGCGGCGGGCCGCATCTCGCCGGACTATTACTGCATGGACGGCACCGTGCCGCGCCGCTCGATCGGGCCGCTGCTCGCGCGCATCGAAGAGATGGAGAAGAAGTACGCGCTGCGCTGCATCAACGTGTTCCATGCCGGCGACGGCAACATGCACCCGCTGATTCTGTTCAACGGCAACGATCTCGACGAATGGCATCGCGCCGAGGCGTTCGGCTGCGACATCCTGGAGTGCTGCGTCGAGCTGGGCGGCACCGTGACGGGCGAGCATGGCGTGGGCATCGAAAAGATCAATTCGATGTGCGTGCAGTTCTCGCCGGAAGAGCGCGACGCGTTCTTCGCCGTGAAGCGCGCGTTCGATCCGCCGGGCCTGCTCAACCCCGACAAGGGCATCCCGACGCGCGCGCGCTGCGCCGAGTACGGCAAGATGCATGTGCGCGGCGGACTGTTGCCGCATCCCGAATTGCCGCGCTTCTGAACCCGGACGAAGCGCGGCGCGCGTTCCGCTATCCATGTTTCTACGAGTGCGACGACGTTAAGCGGCCGGTACAATCGACCGGACAGGCGTCAGAAAGCCGAACACAGAAGTCGAATACCGAGATCGACGAACAAGCGGAACACCCATGGAACAGGACGACATCGTCGCCGGCTGGTCGGAGCGGATCGCCCGGGCCACCGAAACCGGCACGCTGCTGCGCATTCGCGGCGGCGGCACCAAGGACTGGTACGGTCAGACGCTCCAGGGAGAGATCCTCGACACGCGCGCCTATCGCGGCATCATCGCCTACGATCCGGCGGAACTCGTCATCACCGCGAAGAGCGGCACGCCGCTCGCCGAAATCGAAGCGGCACTGAGAGAACACAATCAGATGCTGCCGTTCGAGCCGCCGCACTTCGGGCGCAATGCGACGCTCGGCGGATGCATCGCCGCCGGGCTCGCGGGCCCGCGCCGCGCGTGGACCGGCGCACCGCGCGATTTCGTGCTCGGCGCGGTCGTCATGAACGGCCACGGACAAGTGCTGCACTTCGGCGGGCAAGTGGTGAAGAACGTCGCGGGCTATGACGTGTCGCGCCTGCTCGCCGGATCGCTCGGCACGCTCGGGCTGATTCTCGAACTGTCGATCAAGGTGCTGCCGCGCCCCGTCGCCGAAGCCACGCTGAAATTCGACATGCACGCGACCGACGGCGTGCGCAAGCTCAACGAATGGGGCGGCCATCCACTGCCGATCTGCGGCAGCGCGTGGCGCGACGGCACGCTCGCGCTGCGTCTCGCGGGCGCGGAGGCCGCCGTGAAAACCGCGCGCAACACGCTCGGCGGCGAAGTCGTCGATGCAGTCGAGGCGGATCGATTCTGGATCGGCATGCGCGAGCAGACCGACCCGTTCTTCGCGGTGATCGAGCCGCGTTCGGCGCTGTGGCGGCTCGCGTTGCCGTCGATCGCCGAGCCGCTGCATCTGCCGGGCGCGCAACTGATGGAATGGGGCGGCGCGCAACGCTGGTGGATCACCGACACCGATCCGCAAACCGTGCGCATCAGCGCGAAGCAGGCGGGCGGCCACGCGACGATCTTCCGCGCCGGCTCCGCCTACGACCGCAACGCGGGCGTCTTTACACCCCTGCCCGCGCCGCTGATGAAGATTCATCGTGGATTGAAAGCCGCATTCGATCCGGCGCGCATCTTCAACCGCGCGCGTTTGTATCCCGACTTCTAGGCGCCTCGATGCAAACCAATCTCGCCGAATTCATCCGCGGCACGGCCGATGGCGACGAAGCCGACGCCATCCTGCGCAAGTGCGTGCATTGCGGCTTCTGCACGGCGACCTGCCCGACGTATCAGTTGCTCGGCGACGAGCTCGACGGGCCGCGCGGGCGCATCTATCTGATGAAGCAGATGCTCGAAGGCGCGCCGGTCTCGCGCAGCACGCAACTGCATCTGGACCGCTGCCTCACCTGCCGCAATTGCGAAAGCACGTGTCCGTCGGGCGTGCAGTATGGGCGGCTCGTCGAGATCGGGCGCAAGGTCGTCGAAGAAAAGGTCGAGCGGCCGATGCGCCATCGCCTGCAGCGTCGCTTTCTCGCGAGTTTCCTGCCGAACAGCACGCTCTTCACGCCCGCGATGAAGCTCGGCCAGCAGTTCCGCGGCATTCTCCCGCGCAAGCTGCGCGCGAAGATTCCGGTGCCCGAGCGGCTGCTCGCCGCGCCCACGAACAAGCACGAACGCAAGATGCTGATGCTCGCCGGATGCGTACAACCGGCGATGATGCCCAACGTGAACACGGCGACCGCGCGCGTGTTCGACGCGCTCGGCATCGAAACGGTCACGGCGCCCGGCGCGGGCTGTTGCGGCGCGATCCGCCTGCATCTGGGCTACAACGACGACGCGCTCGACGACGTGCGCAACAACATCGACGCCTGGTGGCCTTACGTGGAAAGCGGCGTCGAGGCGATCGTGATGAACGCGTCGGGATGCGGCGCGACGGTGAAGGAATATGCGCATCTGCTGCGCAACGATCCGGCTTACGCGGAAAAAGCGCAGAAGATCGTCGACCTGACGCGCGATCTCGCCGAAATCCTGCCGATGTACGAAGAAGAGCTCGTCGGGCTCGCGCGGCGGCGCGGCGTGCACACGGTCGCATTCCATCCGCCGTGCACGCTGCAGCACGGGCAGCAGATTCGCGGACGCGTCGAGCATCTGCTGACCGCGCTGGGACTCGAAGTGCGCCTGCCTGCCGACAGCCATCTGTGCTGCGGATCGGCGGGCACCTACTCGGTCCTGCAGCCCAAGCTCTCGTACACGCTGCGCAACCAGAAGCTCGACCGACTGGAAAAACTGGAGCCGCAGTTGATCGTGTCGGCGAACGTCGGCTGCATCGCGCATTTGCAAAGCGGCACGTCGACGCCCGTCACGCACTGGATCCAGTTGCTGGAGCATCTGCTGTACGGCTGATGCCGCTTCGTATAATGAGTGGCTCGATTGCCCCACGCCCAAGCATGTCCATCGCTCAACATCTCGAAGAAGTCCGGCAGCGCATCGCGAAGGCGGCGCACGACGCGTCGCGCGATGCGGCCTCCGTCAGGCTGCTGGCCGTGTCCAAGACCTTTCCTGCGAACGACGTGCGCGCCGCCTTCGAAGCCGGCCAGCGCGCGTTCGGCGAGAACTACGTGCAGGAAGGCATCGCGAAGATCGCGGAGCTGGCCGATCTGCGCGGCGAAATCGAATGGCATTTCATCGGGCCGCTGCAATCGAACAAGACGAAGGTCGTCGCCGAGCAGTTCGACTGGGTGCATTCCGTCGACCGGCTGAAGATCGCCGAGCGGCTCTCCGCGCAGCGTCCGCCGGGCACGCCCGCGCTCAACGTGTGCGTGCAGGTAAACGTGAGCGGCGAGGCGTCGAAGAGCGGCGTCGAACCGGACGACGCCGCCGCGCTCGCTCATGCGGTGGCCGCGCTGCCCGGCTTGGCGCTGCGCGGCCTGATGGCGATTCCCGAACCCGCTGAAACACTCGATGCGCAACGCCGGCCGCACGCGCGCCTGCGCGAACTGATGGACACGCTGCGCGCCGGCGGCCTCGATCTCGACACGCTCTCGATGGGCATGTCCGCCGATCTCGAAGCCGCCGTGCTCGAAGGCGCGACGATGGTGCGCATCGGCACCGCGATTTTCGGCGCGCGTACTTACACCACCTGACCTCACCCTCAACATGAAAATTGCATTCATCGGCGGCGGCAACATGGCCGCGGCGCTCATCGGCGGTCTCGTCAAGCGCGGCACGGCGGCGGCGGATATCTACGCCGTCGACATCAACGACGCAGCGCGCGAGCGTACGGCGAAGGAGTTCGGCATCGCGACGGGCGCGGCTGTCGACGCGAAGCTCGCCGGTTACGACGCGATCGTGCTCGCCGTGAAGCCGCAGGTGCTCAAGAGCGTGGCCGAAGCACTCGCGCCGCATCTGACGAAGCAGATCGTCATCAGCATTGCGGCCGGCATCCGCGCGACGGATCTCTCGCGCTGGCTGAACGGCTACACGCAGATCGTGCGCACGATGCCGAACACGCCGGCGCTGATCGGCATGGGCGTGACCGGCCTCGCCGCGTTGCCCGAAGTGACCGATGCGGCGAAAGCGCTGGCGTCGCAAGTGCTCGAAGCGGTTGGCACGGCCGTATGGTTCGACGACGAAGCAAAGCTCGACGCCGTCACCGCGATCTCCGGCAGCGGCCCCGCGTACGTGTTCTATTTCATCGAAGCGATGCAGGAAGCGGCGCGCCAGCTCGGCATGGACGAGGCACAAGGCCGCGCGCTCGCGGTCGCGACCTTCACCGGCGCGGCGCAACTCGCGGCGCAATCCGGCGAGCCGGCGAGCGTGCTGCGCGAGCGTGTGACGTCGAAGGGCGGCACGACGGCGGCGGCGCTCGCATCGTTCGATGCGCAAGGCGTGAAGGATGCCATCGTGCGCGGCGCGCTGGCGGCACAAGCGCGGGCAAAAGAGATGGGAGACGAATTGGGCGGCGCTTGAGCAAACGCACCGGATTCACGCAAAAACGGCAGCCTCACAGGCTGCCGTTTGTTTTTCAGGCCAGCGCGTAATGCAGCGCGATGCCCGCGAACAGCATCCCGCCGAGCCAGTTGTTGTGCTTGAACGCGGCGAAGCACGCCATTCGTTCGCGGTTGCGAATCAGCCCGTAGTGATACACCGCGCAGAGCGCCGCCGCGATCCAGCCGATCCAGTAGAGCCAGCCGAAGCCGAGCGCAATGCCGATCCCGACGTAGATCGCGAGCATCGCCGCGTAGCAGAGCATCACCGCGAGCACGTCATGGCGTCCGAAGGTGAGCGCGGAGGTGCGAATGCCGATCTTGATGTCGTCGTCGCGATCGACCATCGCGTATTCGGTGTCGTACGCGACCGACCAGAACACATTCGCGGCGAGCATGATCCACGCGAGCATCGGCACGTGGTTCTGCACGGCGGCGAAGGCCATCGGAATGCCGAAGCCGAACGCGATGCCGAGATACGCCTGCGGGATCGCGAAGAAGCGCTTGGTGAACGGATACGAGCCCGCGACGAACAGCGCGAACACCGACAGTTCCTTCGTGAGCGTGTTGAGCGGCAGGATCAGCAGGAACGCGACGAGCGCGAGCGCCGCCGCGAGCGCGACCGCTTCCCATGCCTTGATCTTGCCCGACGTGATCGGCCGCTCCGCCGTGCGCTTCACGTGCCGGTCGAAGTCGCGATCCGCGTAGTCGTTGATCGCACAACCCGCCGAGCGCATCAGGATCGTGCCGATGACGAAGATGACGAGCAGCATCGGCGACGGGCGGCCTTCCGAGGCGATCCACAGCGCATTGAGCGTCGGCCACAGCAGCAGCAAGCTGCCGATGGGCTTGTCGAGGCGCACGAGGCGCATGTAGAGCGGGAGACGGGCGAGCATGGCGAAAGTCGATGCAGAAGGACGCGATGCGCCTATTTTAGAACAGCGCGTCCGACGCTCCTCAAAAGCAAAAACCCCGCGTCAGGGCGGGGTTTCATCGCTTCGAAACGGCGAACGCTCAGGCGAGCATCGCGCGCAGCATCCACGCGGTCTTCTCGTGCGTCTGCATGCGTTGCGTGAGCAGGTCGGCGGTCGGCTCGTCGTTGGCGGCTTCGGTCGCCGGAAAGATTTCGCGCGCGGTGCGCACCACGGCTTCCTGACCTTCCACCAGTTGGCGGATCATTTCTTCGGCCGCCGGCACGCCGTCCGCTTCCGGAATCGACGACAGCTTCGCGAATTCCTTATAGCTGCCCGGCGCATGCACGCCCAGCGCGCGAATGCGTTCGGCGATCGAATCCACCGCGAGCGCGAGTTCGTTGTATTGCGTCTCGAACATCAGATGCAGCGTATTGAACATCGGACCCGTCACGTTCCAGTGAAAGTTGTGGGTCTTCAGATACAGCGTGTACGTGTCGGCCAGCAGCCGCGACAGCCCATCGGCGATCTTCTTGCGGTCCTTGTCGCTGATGCCGATATTGACGGCAGGTGCCGTGCCTTTCTTCGCCATGATGACTCCGTGAGAGAGTGATTCGACCGGTGCGAACGCCGCGCCCAAGCTCTTGCCGCGCGGCGTTTCGAGCGTCCGACAGTTTATCGTAGAAACGGGGAACGATTCATTGCGCCTCGATGACGCAACCCGCGCCGCCGATCACGCTCAGGCGCCGACCACAGCGCTCGCGACGACGAGCCCATAGCCCGCCGCGACGATGCCGAATGCGATCGCGACGCGCACGCCGCGCGATGCCCGAACGCTCGTCGCTTCGATCTGATCGACAGCCTGCGCGATATGGTTCAACGCTTGAGACATGATGTTTCTCCCGTGCTTAAAGGCGCCTCTGTCAGACAGCGGCGGCATTTTCCTCGTCGACAATCTGGCCGAGCTTCGCGAGCGCATCGATCACGCCCTGCGCGTAAGCCGGATCGACACGGCGGAAATGTTCGATCTGCCGCACGACGATCTCGTTCGGCACGCCGTGAATGTGCCGCGCGATATTGCCGAAGAATCGTTCGCGCTGGGCCTCATCGAAAAGCCTGAACAACGCGGCCGGCTGGCTGTAGTAATCGCCGTCCTCGCGATGGTCGTAGCGATACACCATGCCGCCCACGAGCGGCGGCTCGTTCGCGTTCACGTCCTGCGCGAATTCGCCGTAACGGTTCGGCTCGTAGTTCACGCGGCCGCCGAGATTGCCGTCGGTGCGCATCGCGCCATCGCGATGGAACGCATTGGCGATCGGCGCACGCGGCGCATTCACCGGAATCTGGTGATGGTTGATGCCGAGGCGATAGCGCTGCGTGTCGCCATACGAGAACAGACGCCCCTGCAACAGCCGGTCCGGCGAAAAGCCGATGCCCGGCACCACGTTCGCCGGCGAGAACGCGGCCTGCTCCACGTCCGCGAAGTAGTTCTGCGCATTGCGGTTCAACTCGATCACGCCGACATCGATCAGCGGATAGTCCTTGTGCGACCACACCTTCGTGATGTCGAACGGATTCACCTTCGACTTCGCGGCTTCTTCCTCCGTCATCACCTGAATGCGAAAATTCCAGCGCGGGAAATTGCCGTTGTCGATGTGCTCGACGAGATCGCGTTGCGCGCTCTCCCGATCGCTCGCGATCACGGCGGCCGCTTCGGCGTCCGTGTAGTTTTCGAGCGGCTGCTGCGACTTGAAGTGGAACTTCACGTAGAAGCGCTCGCCGTCCTTGTTGATGAACGAGAACGTGTGCGAGCCGAAGCCGTGCATCTGACGGTAGTTCTTCGGAATGCCGCGGTCGCTCATGAGGATCGTCACCTGATGCAGCGATTCCGGATGACGCGACCAGAAATCCCACGCTGCGACGTTGCTGCGAAGGTTCGTGTACGGATCGCGCTTTTGCGTGTGGATGAAGTCGGGAAACTTCAGCGGATCGCGGATAAAGAACACCGGCGTGTTGTTGCCGACGACGTCCCAGTTGCCCTCTTCCGTGTAGAACTTGATCGAAAAGCCGCGCACGTCGCGCTCGGCGTCGGCTGCGCCCCGCTCGCCCGCGACCGTCGAGAAGCGCATGAAGACGGACGTTTCCTTGCCGATCTCCGCGAACAGCTTCGCCTTCGTGTAGCGCGAGATGTCGTGCGTCACGCGAAACGCGCCGAACGCGCCGGAGCCTTTCGCGTGCACGCGGCGCTCGGGAATCACTTCGCGGTCGAAGTGCGCGAGCTTCTCGACGAGCCAGAAGTCCTGCAACGTGACGGGACCGCGCGGGCCGGCGGTCTGCGAGTTCTGGTTGTCGCCGACAGGTGCGCCTGCGGCAGTGGTGAGTCGTTGAGTCGTCATCGTGATGTTCCTGTTTTTTTAGTTTGCGTTAGATGAAGGGCCGCGTGCATTCACGCGACGCGGGCGAAATCGGCGAGGATCGAAACCGCGATATCGCGAAGGCCGTCCCAGCGGTCGAAAAAATTCGTGGTGTGCATGAAATCCTCTGTCTCGTGACGTCGGATCAGATCGACGGTGAAGAAATCCTAACTCATACTATTGATATCTATAAATCGATTAAATTTATATATGCGATAGGTCAACGCTCACGAATGTTTTGCCCGCGCGCGATGGCGCAGAAAGCAAAACGCCGCGCTCCGTTGCCAGAGCGCGGCGTTGTTGGGGGAAGCGTGATCGCCTAGTTCACGGCGACAGGCATGTCGAGCTTTCTCACGCCCGGCAGATCGCAATTGGCGATCGCTTCGCAAATGGCGTCGATGGCAGGCATGCGCGTGAAGCTCTTGCGCCAGGCGAGCACGACGCGCCGGTCCGGCACAGGCTCGTCGAACGGCACGTAGCTGAGCAGGCCCGAATCGATGCCCGCGGCGTGCGGCTTCACCTCGCTGACCGACATGCGCGGCAGCACCGTGATGCCGACGCCGCTCGCGACCATATGGCGAATCGTCTCCAGCGACGAACCTTCGAAGGTCTTCTGGATGCCGTCCGCGTTTTGCGAAAAACGCATGAGTTCGGGGCACACGCCGAGAACGTGATCGCGGAAGCAATGACCGCTGCCGAGCAGCAGCATCGTTTCCTGTTTGAGATCGTCCGGATCGATCTTCGGCCGGTTCTCCCACGCGTGGCCCGACGGCATCGCGACGACGAACGGCTCGTCGTAGAGCGCGCGCACCATCAGACCCGTTTCGGGAAACGGCAGCGCCATGATCGCGACATCGATTTCGCCCTGCTTCAGCAGTTCGATCAGCTTGAGCGTGTAGTTCTCCTGGAGCATCAGCGGCATCTGCGGGACCGACTTGATCATCTGCTTGACCAGAGTCGGGAGAAGGTACGGCCCGATCGTGTAGATCACGCCCAGACGCAGCGGCCCGACGAGCGGGTCCTTGCCCTGCTTGGCGATTTCCTTGATGGCAAGCGTCTGCTCGAGCACGCGCTGCGCCTGCGTCACGATCTGCTCGCCGATGGGCGTCACGCTGACTTCGCTCGTGCCGCGCTCGAAGATCTGCACGTTGAGTTCGTCTTCGAGCTTCTTGATGGCCACCGACAGGGTCGGCTGGCTGACGAAGCACGCCTCCGCCGCGCGGCCGAAATGCCGTTCGCGCGCGACCGCGACGATGTACTTCAGTTCAGTGAGGGTCATTGGAGGCCAATGAAATACATTGATTCAATAGGTTTGAGTTATACACCTGCCAGCCGCCGTTCGACAACTTTTGCCGAATCGCCATCCGCGCCGGTTAAATAGGGACCGACACGGCTCGCGCGAGTTCATTTCACGCCTTCAAATAGTGCTCCCGCGCGCCGAGCCAGCGCGCGAGATGACGCGTGACCGCGTCGGGAAACTGGGCGAGCATCTGATCGGCGGCCGCGCGCGCCGGTTCGATCAGCCAGCCGTCGTTTTCGAGACTGGCGAAGCGCAGCATCGCTTCGCCCGACTGGCGCGCGCCGAGAAACTCGCCGGGACCGCGAATTTCGAGATCGCGCCGGGCAATCTCGAAGCCATCGGTCGTTTCGCGCATCGTTTGCAGGCGCGCGCGCGCCGTCTGCGACAGCGGATTCGAGTACATCAGCACGCAGACGGACGCGGCGCTGCCCCGTCCCACGCGCCCGCGCAACTGATGCAACTGCGCGAGGCCGAAGCGCTCCGCGTGCTCGATCACCATCAGCGACGCGTTGGGTACGTCCACGCCGACTTCGATCACCGTCGTCGCGACGAGCAACTGCACGTCATTGCGCGAAAACGCGTCCATCACCGCGGCTTTCTCGGCGGGCGCGAGCCGGCCGTGAACCAGCCCGACGCGCAGTTCCGGCAGCGCGCCGACGAGCGTTTCGTACGTCTCGACGGCAGTCTGAAGCTGCAGCGTCTCGCTTTCCTCGATCAGCGGGCAGACCCAGTACACCTGCCGTCCGGTCAAAGCCGCCTCGCGCACGCGTCCGATGATCTCGTCGCGCCTGCCGTCCGAGACCACTTTGGTGAGAATCGGCGTGCGGCCGGGCGGCAATTCGTCGATGGTCGAGACGTCGAGATCGGCGTAGTAGGTCATCGCGAGCGTGCGCGGGATCGGCGTCGCGGACATCATCAGTTGATGCGGCTGGAAGTCCTGCCTGCCGTCCGCCGCGTTGAGCGCCTTCGCGCGCAACGCGAGCCGCTGCGCGACGCCGAAGCGATGCTGCTCGTCGACGATCACGAGCCCGAGGCGCGCAAACTCCACCGCGTCCTGAATGATCGCGTGCGTGCCGATGACAAGCTTCGCCGTGCCGAGCGCCGCCGCTTCGAGCGCGGCGCGTTTTTCCTTCGCCTTGAGACTGCCCGCGAGCCACGCGACCGTGACGCCCAGCGGCTCCAGCCAGCCGCGCAGCTTGCGCGCATGCTGCTCCGCGAGAATTTCGGTCGGCGCCATGAGCGCGGCCTGATAACCGGCGTCGATGGCCTGCGCCGCCGCCAGCGCCGCGACGATCGTCTTGCCGCTGCCGACATCGCCCTGAAGCAGACGCTGCATCGGATGCGCGAGCGTCAGTTCGCCCGCGATTTCCGCGACCACGCGCTGCTGCGCGCCGGTCAGCGCGAACGGCAGCGCGCGCAGCAGGCGCACGACGAGCGACGCGTCGTCGTCCGGCAAGCGGCGCGGCATCGCGGGCGCGGCGCGCGTGCGCCGCTCTTCGTGCGCGCGTTTGAGCGACAGTTGCTGCGCGAGCAATTCCTCGAACTTGATGCGCGTCCACGCCGGATGCGTGCCGTCGATGAGCGCGGTTTCGTCGGAATCGGCGCGCGGATGGTGGAGCGTCTTGACGGCATCGAGCAGACCAGGCACGTTCAGCGGCGCGAGATGCGCCCGCGCGATCGGCTCGGGCAGCAGTTCCGGCAGCGACACGCGCGAGATCGCGGAATCGATCGCCTTGCGCAAATACGCCTGCGAAATGCCCGCCGTGGACGGATAGACCGGCGTCAGCGCTTGCGGCAGCGGCGTGTCGTCTCCGACGGGACGCACCGCCGGATGCACCATCTCCAGTCCGAAGAAGCCGCCGCGCACGTCCCCGCGCACGCGCAGGCGCACGCCGATCGCCATCTGCTTGACCTGCGAACCGTAGAAATTGAGAAAGCGCAGCGTGAGTTCGTCGCCGGCGTCGTCGTGGATCTTCACGAGCAACTGCCGGCGCGGACGATAGGCGATTTCGTTGTCGAACACGACGCCTTCGGTCTGCGCGACATCGCCCGGAATCAGCTCGCCTACAGGCGTGAGCGAGGTTTCGTCCTCGTAGCGCATCGGAAGATGAAGGACGAGATCGATGTCGGATTTCAGGCCGAGCCTGGCGAGCTTGTCCGCCGTCTTGACGACCGGTTTCGGCTTGTCGTCCGTTTTCGCCTTCTTTTTCGCCGGCGCGGCGGCACGCGGCGCGTCGCTTTCCTCCATGGCCAGCGGATCGGTCGAGGCGGCTACGCGGCGGTCGGACAAGGGCATTGACTCTCTTCGCAAGTACAATATGAGGTTTGTTCGGCGCGATTGCGCTTTTTTCGCATCCTGTTCGCGCCTGAGTTGCATCACCCGGTCACGCCATGTTCACGCTTTCTGATTTCGATTTTAATCTGCCGCCCGAGCTGATCGCGCAGAGCGCGCTCGCCGAGCGCAGCGCAAGCCGTCTGCTCGAGGTGGACAATCGCGCCACGCCCGCCACGCTCGTCGACCGGCGTTTTTCCGAGCTGCCCGGCCTGCTCGCGCCGGGCGATCTGCTGGTGTTCAACGATACCAAAGTCCTGAAGGCGCGCTTCTTCGGCCAGAAGGCCAGCGGCGGACGCGTCGAAGTGCTGGTGGAGCGGCTGACCGGTGCGACCACGGCGCTCGCGCAGATCCGCGCCAGCAAGAGCCCGGCCGAAGGCAGCGTGATCCGCCTCGCGGAGGCCTTCGACGTGACCGTGGGCGTTCGCGTCGAGCCTTTCTACACGCTGCACTTCCCGGCGGAATGCCTGACGCTCATCGAGCAGTTCGGGCGCTTGCCGTTGCCGCCGTACATCGAGCACGACGCCGACGCCTACGACGAGACGCGCTATCAGACCGTGTATGCGGCGAATCCGGGCGCGGTGGCCGCGCCGACCGCCGGTCTGCATTTCGATGACGCGCTTTTCGCGGAACTCGAAAACCGCGGCGTGGAGCGCGCGACCCTGACGCTGCACGTCGGTGCCGGCACGTTCCAGCCGGTGCGCGTCGAGAATATCGCCGAGCACAAGATGCACAGCGAGTGGTACGACCTGCCGCAAGCGCTCGTCGATCGCATTTCGGCGGTGAAGGCGCGCGGCAACAAGGTGATCGCGGTCGGCACGACGTCGATGCGCGCGCTCGAAGCCGCCGCGCGCGATGCGGCGGTTGCTGGACGCCCGCTCGCCGGCAGCCAGGCCGAAACCGACATCTTCATCACGCCGGGCTACGAATTTCGCGTCGTCGACCGGCTCGTGACGAACTTCCATCTGCCGAAGTCGACGCTGCTGATGCTCGTCTCCGCGTTCGCGGGCATGGATACGATCCGCGACGCGTATCGCCACGCGATCGAACAGAAATACCGTTTCTTCAGCTATGGCGATGCCATGCTGCTGACGCGGCAGAAATAAGCTTTCTCAACCCCTTTGCGCCGGACTGTTCTCCGGTTGCAGGAGCATCCGAAGATGACCGCAGGTCACCACACTCCGCCCGAAAACGGGCTCAAGTTCGAATTGCTGACGACCGATGGCCAGGCGCGCCGCGGCCGGCTCACACTCAATCACGGCGTCGTCGAAACGCCGATCTTCATGCCGGTCGGCACCTATGGCACCGTCAAGGCGATCCAGCCGCGCGAGCTCGAAGAGATTCGCGCGCAGATCATCCTCGGCAACACGTTCCACCTGTGGCTGCGTCCTGGCCTCGAAGTCATTGCCGCGCATGGCGGCCTGCACAGATTCATGGGCTGGAACCGGCCGATTCTGACCGATTCGGGCGGCTTTCAGGTGTTTTCGCTGGGAGAACTGCGCAAGATCACTGAAGAAGGCGTCACGTTCGCGTCGCCGATCAACGGCGACCGGCTCTTCCTCTCCCCCGAAGTGTCGATGCAGATCCAGAAGGTGCTGAACTCCGACATCGTCATGCAGTTCGACGAATGCACGCCCTACGCGACCAACGGCATTCCGACCTCGCACAAGGACGCCGCGGATTCCATGCGCATGTCGATGCGCTGGGCGAAGCGCTCCATCGACGAGTTCGACCGGCTCGGCAATCCGAATGCGCTGTTCGGCATCGTGCAGGGCGGCATGTTCGAAGACCTGCGCGACGAATCGCTCGCGGGGCTGTCGGACATCGGCTTTCACGGATTCGCGATCGGCGGGCTTTCGGTCGGCGAGCCGAAGGAAGACATGATGCGCGTGCTGAATCACATCGGTCCGAAGCTGCCCGCGGACAAGCCGCACTATCTGATGGGCGTCGGCACGCCGGAGGATCTCGTCGCGGGCGTCGCGGCGGGCGTCGACATGTTCGACTGCGTGATGCCCACGCGCAACGCGCGCAACGGCTGGCTCTTCACGCGGTTCGGCGATCTCAAGATCAAGAACGCGACGCACAAGAACTCGATGAAGCCGCTCGACGAATCCTGCGCCTGCTACACGTGCCAGAACTTCACGCGCGGTTATCTGCACCATCTGCATCGCGTCGGCGAAATTCTCGGCGCGCAACTGAACACGATCCACAACCTGCATTACTACCTGCAGCTGATCGGCGAAGTGCGCGAATCGATCGAAAATCATTCTTTCGAAGCATTCCGCAAGACCTTTGCGGAGCATCGCGCGCGCGGCGTCGATTGAATTCGCCATCGAACGATCGAGAACAATCGAGAACACGCGATCCAGCATTACAATCGCCTTTCTGTCACTTGCGGCAAATGCCGTCGGTATCCGGTAAAACCGCGCCGTAACGGCTTGATGACAAAGCGCATTCCCGGAGTCTCGCGGCATGGGCGAGTGGTAGAATAGCGGGCTAATTTCTATTCGAGTATTTCGAACGTATTTGTGACGTTTTAACGGAGAGACCAACGTGTCGTTCATTTCCAATGCCTTTGCACAAGGCGCAACCGGTGGCGCGGAATCGAGCCTGATGAGCTTCCTGCCGCTGATCCTGATGTTCGCGGTGCTGTACTTCATCATGATCCGTCCGCAGATGAAGCGTCAGAAGGAGCATCGCAACATGCTCGCCGCCATGGCCAAGGGCGATGAAGTGGTGACGAACGGCGGCATCGTCGGCAAGATCACGAAGGTGACGGATGCGTACGTGGGCGTGGAAATCGCCGAAGGCACGGAAATCACCATCCAGAAGGCGGCCGTGACGACCATTCTCCCGAAGGGCACGATCAAGTCGCTGTAAGGCCACTCGTTCCACCGCGTCCGGCGCGGCCTCGCACACCGAGCCATCCGAGTCTTCCCGACCGGCTCGTCGCGCATAACGCCGGACGCCCTCTCCTCCGAAGCCAACTTTCCGGTCGGCCATTCCCATGAATCGTTATCCCCTCTGGAAGTATGTCGTGATGCTGGTGGCGCTCGTCATCGGCCTCGTGTACACGCTCCCCAACTTCTTCGGCGAAGCGCCCGCAGTTCAGGTGTCGAGCGGCAAGGCCACGGTCAAGCTCGATTCGACGACGCTTTCGAACGTCGAAGCCGCGCTCGCCGCGAGCAACATCAAGGCCGACGAAGTCACGTTCGACAACTCGCAGCTGAACGCGAACATTCGCGTGCGTCTGAAGGACACCGACACGCAATTGCACGTGAAGGACCTGCTTTCGAAAACGCTGAACACCGACCCGAGCGATCCGCAGTACATCGTCGCGCTGAACTTGCAGAGCGCCTCGCCGCGCTGGCTGACGGCCCTGCACGCGCTGCCGATGTACCTCGGTCTCGACCTGCGCGGCGGCGTGCACTTCCTGCTGCAGGTCGACATGGCCGGCGCGCTCAACAAGAAGCTCGACTCCGACGCCGCCGACGCGCGCACATATCTGCGCGACCGGAATGTCCGCGATGGCGGTGTGAACCGCGTCGGGCAGTCGGTCGTCGTGAATTTCTCGGATCAGTCGAGCGCGGACAACGCGCGCACGCTGCTCCAGACCGGCGTGTCCGAACTGCAATGGACGACGCGCCAGGGCGGCGACGGCTTCCAGGTCGTCGGCACGTTCTCGGCGGGTACGCAGAAGACCGTCGAGGACAGCGCGCTCAAGCAGAACATCACGACGCTGCATAACCGCGTGAACGAACTCGGCGTCGCGGAGCCGGTGATCCAGCAGCAGGGCTCGGACCGCATCGTGGTCGAGTTGCCGGGCGTGCAGGACACCGCGAAGGCGAAGGACATCATCGGCCGCACGGCGACGCTCGAAGCGCGCCTCGCCGATCCGGTCAACACCTACATCGGCCCGAACGATGCCGTGCCGCCCGGCGACGAAGCGTTCAAGCAGGGCGATCGCATCGTGCTCCTGCGCAAGCAGGTGATCTTCACCGGCGATCGCATCATCGACGCGTCGGCGGGCTTCGACGAGCATCAGCGCCCGTCGGTCAACATCCGTCTCGATTCGGCCGGCGGCCGCGCGGTGTCGGCGGTGTCGCGCGACAACATCGGCAAGCCGATGGCGATGGTGCTGTTCGAAAAGGGCAAGGGCGAAGTGCTGACGGTCGCGACCATCCAGTCCGAGCTCGGCGACCGCTTCTCGATCACCGGCCAGCCGACGCCGCAGGCCGCGACCGATCTCGCGCTGCTGTTGCGCGCCGGTTCGCTCGCGGCGCCGATGGACATCATCGAGGAACGCACGGTCGGTCCGAGCCTCGGCGCTGACAACATCAAGAAGGGTTTCGATTCGGTGACCTACGGCTTCGCCGCGATCGCCGTCTTCATGATCGCGTACTACCTGCTGTTCGGCGTGTTCTCCATGCTGGCGCTGTCGGTGAACCTGCTGCTGCTGGTCGCGGTGCTCTCCCTGTTGCAGGCGACGCTGACCTTGCCGGGCATCGCGGCTATCGCGCTCGCGCTCGGTATGGCAATCGACGCGAACGTGCTGATCAACGAACGCATCCGCGAAGAGCTGCGTAACGGCGCGCCGCCGCAGACCGCGATCCAGGAAGGCTTCAAGCACGCCTGGGCGACGATTCTCGACTCGAACGTCACGACGCTGATCGCCGGCCTCGCGCTGCTCGCGTTCGGCTCGGGCCCGGTGCGCGGCTTCGCGGTCGTGCACTGTATCGGCATTCTGACGTCGATGTTCTCGGCGGTGTTCTTCTCGCGCGGCCTCGTGAACCTGTGGTACGGCGGCAAGAAGAAGCTGAAGTCGCTCGCGATTGGTCAGGTGTGGCGTCCGGAAGGCACGAATGCCGAAGCTGCCGCGGCCGCCTATCTCGCGGCGCAACGCGGCGACGAATCGCCCGTCGATGAAATCGTGAAGACCGCGAAGGGCAAGACCAAGACCGCCGCGCCCGCGCCGCGCCCGGCAGCTCAAGCGCAAGCGCGCACGGGCAAGCCGACGGTGCGCCGCCGTTCGGGCCCCGGCATCGATCAACAGAAACCGGGCGAGTCCCGCTGAATCCGCTGAGTCCGGAGAACTAGCAAATGGAATTCTTCCGTATCCGCCGCGACTTGCCGTTCATGGAGCGCGCGTTGATTTTCAACGTGATTTCGCTCGTGACGTTCCTAGTGGCCGTGTTTTTCCTCGTGCATCGCGGACTGCATCTGTCGGTGGAGTTCACCGGCGGCACGGTCGTCGAGGTGCAGTATCCGCAAGCCGCGCAACTGGAGCCGGTGCGCGCGTCGATGTCCAGGCTCGGCTATCCCGATGCGCAAGTGCAGAACTTCGGCACGTCGCAGGACGTGCTGATTCGTCTGCCGCTCAAGCAGGGCCTGACCTCTGCGCAGCAGAGCGATCAGGTGATGACGGCGCTCAAGGCCGACAACGCCAGCGTGAAGCTGCAGCGCGTCGAGTTCGTCGGTCCGCAGGTCGGCAAGGAACTCGTGACGAACGGCCTGCTCGCGCTCGCGTGCGTGGTGATCGGCATCGTGATCTACCTGTCGTTCCGCTTCGAATGGAAGTACGCGGTCGCGGGCATCATCGCCAACCTGCACGACGTGGTGATCATTCTCGGGTTTTTCGCGTTCTTCCAGTGGGAGTTTTCGCTCTCGGTGCTGGCGGCGATTCTTGCGGTGCTCGGCTATTCGGTGAACGAGTCGGTGGTTATCTTCGACCGGATTCGCGAAACCTTCCGCAAGCAGCGCAAGATGACCGTGAAGGAAGTGATCGACCACGCGATCACGAGCACGATGTCGCGAACCATCATCACCCACGGCTGTACGGAAATGATGGTGCTGTCGATGTTCTTCTTCGGCGGCCCGACGCTGCATTACTTCGCGCTGGCGCTGACCGTGGGTATTCTGTTCGGCATCTACTCGTCGGTGTTCGTCGCGGCGGCGCTCGCGATGTGGTTCGGCGTAAAGCGCGAGGATCTCGTGAAGGACAAGAAGGACAAGTACGATCCGAACGACCCGAATGCGGGTGCACAGGTCTGAGCGCCACGCGTTATCCCGGGACGTAAAAAAGCGGCCGGTCTTCACAGACCGGCCGCTTTGCTTTTGGCAACGTGCTTCAGTTTTACTGCTTAACGCCCTCAGCCTGGATATGCAGCACCGTCTTCAGGCTGAAACCATACGACTTGCCGTAATCCATCCCGAAGTCGCCGCGATCGAAGGTCGTCGTCGCTTCGACGCCGCACACTTCCTTCTTCATCATCGGGTTCATGAAGCACTTGAAGCTCTCGATCTTCAGGTTGATCGGCTTCGTCACGCCGTGCATCGTCAGCGTGCCGATCACTTCCGAAGGCGTGTCGCCGTCGAACTTGATCGATGTGCCCTTGTACTCGGCCGTCGGATACTTCGCGACGTCGAAGAACTCGGCCTTCTGCAGATGCTCGTCCAGCTTCACGTTGCCCGTGTTGACCGACGCCACGTCGATCGTCACGTTGACCGTGCCGGTTTTCGCCGCGCGATCGAGCGTGACTTCGCCGCTGCTCTTGTTGAACTTGCCGCGCCACGTCGACACGCCACCGAAGTGATCGGCCTCGAAGCTCGGATAGGTGTGGTTCGGGTCGAGCTTGTACGTGTCGGCGGCCATCGCGCCGAACGACAGACCCAGTGCGAGCGCGCCCGCGGCGATGATCGAAAGCTTTTTCAAGTTCTTCTCCTGACTAACCAGATACGCTGAATATGCGTCGTGTGTGACAAAAACACCGCTCACTTCTTCGCGGCAACGATGTGAAACTTGATGACGACGTCGTCCGCGACGATCGACGTATCTTTCCATTCACCCGTTCCGACATCGAACTGGGTGCGCTTGATCGGCAGCGTGCCGTCGAAGGCTTCGGTCGCGCCCTGCTGCGTGACCGTCACTGGAACCGTGACCGTCTGCGACTTGCCCTTGATCGTGATCTTGCCGGTCACGTTGTACTTGTTGCCGCCCGCCGGCGCGATCGCGCTGGAAACGAAGGTCGCGGTCGGATACTTGGTTGCGTCGAACCATTCCGCGCCGCGCACTTGCTTGTTGTAGTCGTCGTCGCCAAGGTCGTAGCTGCCGGTGTCGATCGTGATGCTCGCCGTGCCCGCGGTCGGCTTCGCCGGATCGAAGGCGATCTGCGCGCTGAACTTGTTGAACTTGCCGTCGGTGGGCACGTTCATCTGCTTCGAGGTGACGATCACCGTGCTCTTGCTCATGTCCACCTGCGCGTGCGCGCCGGCGATCAGCGCGAGCGAAGCAGCCGTAGCCAGCATCCAACGATTGAGTTTCACTTTCATGTGTGCCCTATTCAAACAGTTCGATCGAACAAACCGGTATTGGAAATCATAAGAACGCGATAACAATCAGCCGTCGGGAAACGTGCTGCCAACGGCAAGGAAACAATGCGACGCGCTCACTTGAGAAACGGCAGCATGCGAGCGAGCAAGCCGTCGCGATCGACGAAATGGTGCTTCAGCGCAGCGAGCACGTGCATTACGACGAAGAACAGCAACGTGTAATTCAGCGCGACGTGCACGATGCGCAGCGTCGCCTTCAGCGCCTTGTCCGGTCCGATGAGCGTCGGCAACGGCAGCACGCCGAGATACACCACCTGAATGCCCGCCGCCGAGCTGTAGAGATATCCCGACGCGGGAATCACGAGCATCAGCACATAGAGCAGGAAGTGCGTGAGATGCGCCGCGCCCTGTTGCCAGCGCGGCATGCCATCGGGCATCGACGGCGCCTGATGCGTGGCCCGCCAGACGAGGCGCAGCAGCGCGAGCGCGAAGACCGTCACGCCGATCCACTTGTGCCACGAGAAGTATTTGAGCTTGGTCGGCGTGATGCCCGGGATGTCGGTCATGATCCAGCCGAGCCAGAAGCCGCCCACGATCAACAATGCGATCAGCCAGTGCAGGCCGATCGCGGTGGCGCTGTATCGTTGCGCCGGTGCTGTCGCCGCGATGTTTGCGGTGCTTTCCATATTGCTTTCACCCATGTGTTCGATGTCGCCCGGCCTGTCGCCGGCCGACGACAAGTCTTCAAGGCCGCCATGCTACATCAACGATAACGAATTGCCAGCGCGCGCAAAAGCGCCTGCGCAAAATACGCAACCCCAGTCCTGACAAGGATTTCCGGGCTTCGGAAGCGTCTTTCCGGGCGTTCGCGTGCCGTGCATGCAACGAACTATTCCACGCGTGCAACGGTCGATGAACACGCGACGAAGCGGCGCGAGCCACAACGGATTCCGGCATCAAGGTATTAACGAGCGGACCGGCGGTTTCATTCCGTGCGTAAAGAAGCTTCGGCTCAATCCGCCGCCGACTCGCCATTTGATACCATGCTGCTTACATTTTCGCTGGCCCGCTGTTTGCTAAGCTCCCGTCGGAGCCGGTCCTCGCGGCGCCCGACTCAATCGCTCGACACGCATCGGGCCTCGACCATGAAAGCGAACCAACCGGACGACCTGATCGCGTGTCACGAATGCGACGCGCTCTTCCACAAACGTGCACTGCCTCAGCGCACGTCGGCAAAATGCCCGCGCTGCGGCTCGCTGCTGTATCGAAGCATCTCGTCGAATCTCGACAAAATCAGCGCGATGACGCTCGCCGCGCTCTTCACGTTCGTGATCGCGCAGGGCTTTCCCATCGTCGAGCTGGACGCGAACGGGCTCACGTCGGAGACCACGCTCATCGGTGCGATCGTCGCGTTGTGGAACGAGCAAATGGAGATCATGGCGGTGCTCGTGTTCTGCTCGACCATTCTGTTTCCGTTGTGCGAATTGCTCGCGCTGCTCTATGTGCTGCTGCCGCTGCGCTCCGGCTACGTGCCGCCCGGCTTCAACGCGCTTCTGCGCGGCATTCAGTTCGTGCGTCCGTGGGGCATGATCGAAGTCTTTATGCTCGGCGTGCTCGTCACGCTCGTGAAGATGGTGAGCATCGCGCGCGTGATTCCCGAGGCGGCGCTGTTCGCGTTCGGCGCGCTGACGCTCATGTTCGCGGTGGTCGTGAGTTTCGATCCGCGCGCGCTGTGGGATATCGCGAGCAGGCTCGATGCGCGCGGCGCGACGAGTCGGGCGAACGATCCCGAGCGCATCACCTCTGAAGCGAGGCAGAAATCATGAACGATCCCATCGATCCGATGATGGACGAGCGCGCCAGCGAGTCGCACTACACCACGGCGTCGCGCTCGAACGTCGTCGCCTGCCATGCGTGCGGGCTCGTGCAGCCGCTCGCGCACACCGTGGAGAAACAAAGGTGCACGCGCTGCGACGCGGTCGTGCACGCGCGCCACCCGGACAGCATCGCGCGCACCTGGGCGCTGCTCATCAGCGCGGCGATTCTCTATATTCCGGCGAACCTGTTTCCGATCATGCACACGGCGTCGATCCTCGGCTCCGAGGACGACACCATCATGAGCGGCGTCGCGCTCTTCTGGAACGACGGCGATTATCCGCTCGCCGCGGTGATTTTCATCGCCAGCATTCTCGTGCCGATGCTCAAGCTCGTGACGCTCGCCTTTCTCACCATCAGCGTGCAGCGGCGCTCCAGATGGCAGCCGCGTCAGCGCACGACGCTCTTTCGCATCGTCGAGGGAATCGGCCGCTGGTCGATGCTCGATGTCTTCGTGATCACGCTCACCATCGCGCTCGTGCGCTTCAAGTCGCTCGCCGTCATCACACCGGGGCCGGGCGCGCTCGCGTTCGCGTCGGTTGTCGTGCTGACGATGATCGCGTCCATGCAATTCGACCCGCGCCTCATCTGGGACAACATAGAACCGTCAGGAAAGAAACATGACTAGTGCCCAAGGTCCGGACGACCCGAAGCAGCCGGCGCCATCCGCCGGTAACAACCGCAATGGCGACAAAGGCAAGAGTGGCGGCGGCCTGCCGCCGAACCTGCCCGAACCCGTGATCGAACCGCGCAGCCGCTGGCTGCCTTCGCTCGTATGGGTCATTCCGCTCGTCGCCGCGCTGATCGGCGTGATTCTCGTCGTGAAGACGGTGTCGAGCCGCGGGCCGACCGTGACCATCAGCTTCGTTTCCGCCGAAGGTCTCGAACCCGGCAAGACGAAGGTGAAATTCAAGGACGTCGATATCGGCACGGTGAAAACCATCACGCTGTCGAAGGATCATTCGCGCGTGCTCGTCGATGTGCTGCTCACGAAGGAAGCCACCGATTTCGCCGTCAAGGACACGCGCTTCTGGATCGTGCGCCCGCGCGTCGCGGCAAGCGGCGTGACCGGCCTGTCGACGCTGCTTTCCGGCTCCTATATCGGCGTCGATGCGGGCAAGTCCACCGAAGACCAGACCTATTTCATCGGCCTCGAGACGCCGCCCGCCGTCACCGGCGATCAAAAAGGCCACACCTTCACGCTGCACGGCGAATCGCTCGGCTCGCTCGATATCGGCTCGCCGGTGTATTACCGGCGCGTGCAGGTCGGCCAGGTCGTCGCGTTCTCGCTCGACAAGGACGGCACCGGCGTCACGCTCCAGGTGTTCGTCACCGCGCCCTACGATCAGTACGTCGGCACCAACTCGCGCTGGTGGCATGCGAGCGGCGTCGATCTTCGACTCGATTCGAGCGGCTTCACGCTCAACACCCAGTCCCTCGCGACGGTCGTGCTGGGCGGCATCGCATTCCAGACGCCGGCGAACCAGCAATCCGGCCCGCAAGCGCAGAACAATGCGACCTTCCGCCTCGCCGGCGATCAGACCGACGCGATGCGCGATCCCGACGGCGACGCCGTGCATGTCGTGATGAACTTCAACCAGTCGCTGCGCGGGTTGTCGGTCGGCGCGCCGGTCGATTTCCGCGGCATCGTTCTGGGGCAGGTCACGGGCATCGGCGTGCAGTACGATCAGAAGTCGCACTCCTTCATGATGCCGGTCACGATCGATCTGTATCCCGAACGCCTCGGCAGACGCGCGAAGCATGCGTTGCCCCAGCAAGGTACGATGGCGAGCCAGGACATGCTGCAAATGCTCGTGAAGCGCGGCCTGCGCGGCCAGTTGCGCACCGGCAACCTGCTGACGAGCCAGTTGTATGTCGCGCTCGACTTCTTCCCGAAGGCGCCGCCCGCGCAAGTGACCGCCAACACCGATCCGATCGAGTTGCCGACCATCCCGAACACGCTCGACGAGCTGCAACTGCAGATCGCGGACATCGCGCGCAAGATCGACAAGATTCCGTTCGACGAGATCGGCACGAATCTGAACGGTTCGCTCAAGAACGCCAATGCGCTGTTCGACAGGCTCGACCGCGAAGTCATGCCGGAAATGCACGACACGCTCGTGCAGGCGAAGAAGACCTTCGGCCAGGCGCAATCGACGCTGCAGTCGGATTCGCCGCTTCAGTCGGATGTGCATCAGGCGTTGCAGGAACTCACGCGCACGCTTCAATCGCTCAATTCGCTCGCGGACTATCTGGAACGGAATCCGGAATCGCTCTTGCGCGGAAAATCGGGAGACAAACCATGAAGTTCGGCTCGTTGATCTTGACCCTGGGCGCGGCGGCGATGCTCGCCGCCTGCGCCTCGCCGACGAGCCGTTTCTACACGCTCGGCGGCGGCGACGCGCGTTCCGTGCCGTCCTCTTCCACTGCGTTCTATTTCGAGCTCGCACCCGTCGACATGCCGCAGCAGGTCGCGAAAAATCAGTTGGTGGTGCAGACGAGTCCCGCGCAGGTGCGCGTGCTCGAAGAGGAGCGCTGGGCGTCGCTGCCCGGCGACGAAGTGCGGCGCGCGCTGTCCGCCGATCTCACGCAGCGGCTCGGCGCAATCGACGT
This sequence comes from Caballeronia sp. J97, assembly GCF_905220305.1. Classification (NCBI taxonomy): domain Bacteria; kingdom Pseudomonadati; phylum Pseudomonadota; class Betaproteobacteria; order Burkholderiales; family Burkholderiaceae; genus Caballeronia; species Caballeronia sp. J97. The sequence continues at coordinate 26,181 of NZ_CAJMZL010000033.1, forward strand.
CTACGGCACACCGCATCCGGAATCGGTGCCGGTGTATCGCGTGAAGGTGAACGTGCGGCGTTTCGAATCGTGGCCGGGCTCGCAGGCCGTGATCGACGCCGTATGGAGCGTGCGCGCCGCCGGCTCCGATATCGTGCTGACGTGCCGGACGGTCGCCGAGGAACGCGTGGATGCGGGTTACGACGCGCTCGTCGACGGTCATCGCAAGGCGGTCGACGAACTCGCCTCCGCCATCTCCGCCGGCGTGCGCAGCCTCGGTTCCTTGCCGCGCGCGACCGCCAGCGCGTCGTCCGCCGCCGCGAAGGGCAAGAGCGGCGCGAGCAAGACGCCCGCTGCCGCGCCGGTTCTGCCGTGTCCTTCGACGGACACGGCAGCCACTGCCAGCGCGCAGTGAAATGCGCCGCGAACTCGATGATCTCCCTGATGCGTACGTAAGCCGCAGCGATCTTCGGCAATGTCGCGGCTGTCACGCCAGTCTGTTTCATGCTTCAACTGGCTTTGGCGCATTTCTTCGGCGAGAGCATCATCTCGCCTCAGACCGCGCACCAGACGCTTGAGTCGTTCTCGATCTTCGGCGTTACGCCGCTCTAGCGGCACTGACCGGCGTGCTGCTGTGGTCGTCGAACCTGCTCGTGCGCTGGGCCGACAACTGATTCGTACTGCAGCGCGTCGGCGAAGTCATCGCCTAGCATCGGCGGCTGCGCCTCACGTTCGGCAGACGCGGCGCGTATCGCATCGGCGTGATCTCGACGGGCGTGCTGAACGTTGGTGTGAGCTTCGGGCTCGCGTTCACGCTCGCGCCGCGCTCCCGCCGTTTCGGCCCGCGCCGCACAAGCGCGCTGCGACGCGAAGTCGGTCGCCGCATGCTCGCGAATCCGCTGCCCGTGCTCTTTCCGCCGCGGCGAAGCTGAGTCGCGCGCTGCTTCGCTTGTTGTCGGCAGGCGACATTGTCGAACGCCGCTATCTCTAATTTGCCGATGGTTCGTGCGCGCCCGGTTAAGATCGTCGACGCCCGCATTTCGAATCAACCGTGAAAATTAGATGATGAAACTGATCGGTTCGCGACCCAGTCCATTCGTCCGCAAGGTGCGGATCGTCATGGCGGAAAAGAAAATCGACTGCGAACTGGTGCTCGAGGACGTCTGGGCATCCGATTCGAAGATCCACGACTACAACCCGCTCGGCAAGGTGCCGTGCCTCATCCTGGACGACGGCGAAGCAGTCTTCGATTCGCGCGTCATCTGCGAATACGTGGATACGCTCACGCCCGTCGGCAAGCTGCTGCCGCAGGAACGTCGCGAGCGTACCGAGGTGCGCTGCTGGGAAGCGCTCGCCGACGGCATGCTCGACGCCGCCGTGCTGATCCGTCTCGAAGGCGTGCTGCGTGAAGAGGAACATCGCAGCGAGAAGTGGATCACGCGCCAGCGCCACAAGATCGAAGACGGCTTGCGCGCGATGGCGCGCGGCCTCGGCTCGAAGCAGTGGTGTTCGGCGAACCGCTTTACGCTCGCCGACATCGCGTGCGGCTGCGCGCTCGCCTATCTCGATTTCCGCATGTCCGACCTGAACTGGCGCGACGCGCATCCGAATCTCGACAAATACTACGCGCGCATCTCGCAACGCCAGTCGTTCGTCGATACCGCGCCCGTCTGATTTTTTCTTCGCGAACAGCGCAACCACCGTCGTCGCCAGCGACGGTGGTTGCGTCTATGTGGGTAGCGGTTTCCAAATTGAATCTACTGCTAGATAGATAACCGATCAGACGAAAGGCCGTAATTCCGATCCGACCGCTATTTCCCGCCAAGAAACTCGCTCTAATGGCCATATCAACGGACGTTAGGTCGCAGCAGGTACGAAAACTGCCTGAATTCGCCAAAATCTATCTACTCGACGGTAGATAATCGCAACCGAATGCACTCGTTTTTCACAAGGTTATCCACAGGCTTATCTACCGCCGAAACGCATCTGCGACTTCTTCCAGCCGGGCGCGCGTCTGAAACAGACGGCTTGCGAGCAAGCTTCCCTGGAATGCGGCGTACAAGGTGCGTGCCGCGGCCTCGGGTTTCCCGCCGGCATCGAGCGTGTCCTGCGCTTCACCCTCGGCCAACACTTTCGCGAGCCAGTTCTCGTTGGCCTTATAGAACGACTGCACCGCGTGCCGCACCTTCTCCGGCAACGATTCGATGTCCGCCGCGAGCATGCCGCACAGGCAGATCTGATTGCCGTCGCCGATGATCCGCCCGAACAGCTTGGTATATCTATCGAGTTTCTTGTCAGCCGTCGCGGAACTGTCGATTGCGTAGATCGACGACATCACGTCCGCGCTGTACGCGTTCACCGCCTCGAGCGCGAGATCTTCCTTGGTCGGAAAGTAATAGTGGATGCTCGACGTCTTCACGCCGACCCGCCCGGACAGGTCGCGATAGCTGAATCCGTTGTAGCCGCGCGTCATCAAGAACGTCTGAGCATGGTCCAGCAGCGCTTCGCGTACCGTGTTCTTGTCCATTTCGGGCATTGTCCCTGCATTCGTTGTGCGTAATTTATCTACCGCTAGATAGACGGTCAAGCGCTTGTATCAAAAAAGTTTTTATCGGACCGGTGACAAATAAAAAGCCCCGACCGGGATCGGGGCTCGTCGCGCGATGGCTTGCCGGCGAGGCTAACGCGCGGCGGCGAGTGCCACCGCCCGCAGTGATTCCTGCCCCGCCGCCGCGTGCTCGATGATGCCGCCGCCCAGACACACATCGCCCTGGTACAGCACGGCGGATTGACCCGGCGTCACGGCCCACTGCGCGTCGTCGAAATGAAGGGCGAAACGGCCGCCGTCCTCATTCGCGAAACGGCACGCGGCATCCTGTTGCCGATAGCGTGTCTTCGCGCCGCACGCCACGCCCTCTTCCGGCGCGAAGCCCGCGACCCAGCTCGTGTTGCCCGCGACGAGCGTCGGCGACAGGAGCCACGGATGATCGTGGCCCTGGACGACATAGAGCGTGTTCGTCGCCATGTCCTTGCCGGCCACGAACCACGGTTCGCCGCTGCCGTCCTTCGCGCCGCCGATGCCGATGCCCTTTCTCTGCCCGAACGTGTAGAACGCGAGCCCGATATGCTCGCCGACCGTCTTGCCGTCGGCGGTCTTCATCGGACCGGGCTTGGTCGGCAGATAGCGGTTCAGAAAGTCGCGGAACGGCCGTTCGCCGATGAAGCAGATGCCGGTCGAATCCTTCTTCTTCGCGTTCGGCAGACCGATCTGCGCGGCGATCTCGCGTACTTTCGTCTTCGGGATTTCGCCGAGGGGAAACAGCGTCTTCGACAGTTGCGCCTGATTCAGCCGATGCAGAAAGTACGACTGATCCTTGGTCGAATCAGTGGCCTTGAGCAACTGGAACAGCCCGTCATGCTCGCGCACGCGCGCGTAGTGCCCCGTCGCGATGGTTTCCGCGCCGAGCGACATCGCGTGGTCGAGAAATGCCTTGAACTTGATTTCGGCGTTGCAGAGCACGTCCGGATTGGGCGTGCGGCCGGCCGAATATTCGCGCAGGAACTCCGCGAACACGCGGTCCTTGTATTCGGCGGCGAAGTTGACGGCCTCGACATCGATGCCGATCAGATCGGCCACCGACACCACGTCGATCCAGTCCTGCCGCGTCGAGCAATATTCGCCGTCGTCGTCGTCTTCCCAGTTCTTCATGAAGAGGCCGACGACGTCGTAGCCCTGCTCCTTCAGAAGCCATGCCGTCACCGACGAATCCACGCCGCCCGACATGCCCACCACTACTTTTTGCTTGCTCATAGGGATATCACGCCCGCACCACCGGCGCGACCGAATGCGTATGAATGAAATCGAGCGGCACGCGCCGCCCGGACAGGTAATCGTCGACGCACTTCATCACGAGCGGCGTCCTGTGCCGGTCCACGGACGACCGCAACTCGTCGGCGGTGAGCCACATCGCGCGCACGATGCCTTCGTCGAGCGAACGACCGGCCGCTTCTCCGAGCGACTTGCCACAGAACGTGAAGCGCAGATACGTGACGTCGCGCCCCGGCCGCGCGAAGTGCGTCATATACGCGCCGACGAGCGCTTCCGGCTCGAAGCGATGCGCCGTTTCCTCGAACGTTTCCCGGATCACCGCTTCGACGAGCGTTTCGCCCGCTTCGAGGTGACCGGCCGGTTGGTTGATTCGCAGCCCTGCCGATGTGTGCTCTTCGATGACGAGAAAGCGCCCGTCCCGTTCGACGATCGCAGCCACCGTAACGTGGGGGGCCCAAGTATCTGATTTCATGGTGAGATATTTTACCGTCCCGGCGACGATCCCGCGCGAGCGTCCTAAGGGTAAGCGCTGACGCACTGACATGCATAACAAGTTCCGGATCGGATTCTTGCGCGTGCAATCTTCGGTTACAGTTGCGATAGCCGTCAGTTCCAGCATTTGAAATAAAACTCAGCCTTAAGCCTTCCTGATCCCTTGACCGGGTGACGGGAGCAACAAAGACAGGAGGATTACAAGATGCACATCGGAGTGCCTGCTGAAACGCGGGCGAACGAGGCGCGCGTCGCCGCTACGCCCGAAACGGTCAAAAAGCTCGTCGCCCAAGGACATCGCGTTTCTGTCCAGAGCGGCGCGGGCTTGCCGGCAAGCTATATCGACGATGCGTTCGCTCAGGCGGGCGCGGATCTCGTCGATGCCGCGACGGCCTTTTCCGCCGAGATCGTCCTCAAGGTGCAATCGCCGAGCGAAAGCGAACTGGCGATGCTCAAGCCGGGCGCCGTGCTCATCGGCATGCTCGATCCCTTCAACACCGAGAACACCGCGCGGCTCGCGTCCGCGAACGTCACCGCGTTCGCGCTCGAAGCCGCTCCGCGCACGACGCGCGCGCAAAGTCTCGACGTGCTCTCGTCGCAGGCGAACATCGCCGGGTACAAGGCGGTGCTGATGGCCTGCCAGTATTACCAGCGCTTCATGCCGATGCTGATGACCGCCGCCGGCACCGTGAAAGCGGCGCGCGTGCTCGTGCTCGGCGCGGGCGTCGCGGGCCTGCAGGCGATTGCGACGGCCAAGCGTCTCGGCGCGGTCGTCGAAGCGTCCGACGTGCGTCCCGCCGTGAAGGAGCAGATCGAATCACTTGGTGGGAAGTTCGTCGACGTGCCCTTCGAAACCGACGAGGAACGCGAGGCGGCGGTTGGCGTCGGCGGTTACGCGCGACCGATGCCCGCAAGCTGGCTCGCGCGGCAGGCGGCGCAGGTGCACGAACGTGCGAAGGCGGCGGACATCGTGATCTCGACCGCGCTGATCCCCGGCCGTCCCGCGCCGACGCTCATTTCCGTCGAAACGGTCAAGCACATGAAGCCGGGCAGCGTGATCGTCGATCTCGCCGCCGGACGCGGACCCGAGTTCGAGGGCAAGAAAGGCGGCAACTGCCCGCTCACCGAAGTCGATCAGGTGGTGATGAAGCACGGCGTGCATATCGTCGGCCACACGAATCTCGCTTCGATGGTCGGCGCCGATGCCTCCGCGCTCTACGCCCGCAATCTTCTGGACTTCCTCAAGCTCATTCTGACGAAGGAAGGCACGCTCAACATCGATCTCGCGGACGACATCGTCGCGGCCACGCTCCAGTGCCGCGACGGTCAAGTCGCGCGTGCCGCGGCCTGACACGGAGAAAAATCATGGATGTCATCAATCACACGGTGATCAACCTCATCATCTTCGTGCTGGCCATTTATGTCGGCTACCACGTGGTGTGGAACGTCACGCCCGCGCTGCACACGCCGCTGATGGCCGTGACCAACGCGATCTCGGCGATCGTCATCGTCGGCGCGATGCTCGCGGTCGGCCTCACGGTCGGCGCGGCGGGCAAGTTCTTCGGCACGCTCGCGGTGCTGCTCGCGGCGGTGAACGTGTTTGGCGGCTTTCTCGTCACACGGCGAATGCTCGAGATGTTCAAGAAGAAGGAACCGAAGAAGATCACGAGCAAGGAGGGCGCGTAAATGAGTCTGAACGTCGTTACTCTCCTGTATCTCGTCGCCTCGGTATGCTTCATCCAGGCGCTGAAGGGCTTGTCCAATCCGAAGACCGCGCGCATCGGCAACACGTTCGGCATGGCGGGGATGGCGATCGCCATTCTCACCACGCTCGCGCTGATCGTGAAGCAGGCCGCGTATCTCGAAGCGAATCTGGCGCTCGGGCTGTCGCTGCTGTTCGTCGCGCTGATCATCGGCGGCGGCGCGGGCGCGTATATCGCGGCGAAGGTCGAGATGACCAAGATGCCCGAGCTCGTCGCGGCGATGCACTCGCTGATCGGTCTCGCGGCGGTGTGCATTGCGTATGGCGTGGTTGCCGAACCCGCGGCGTTCGGACTCGCGCCGCTCGGCGAGCCGATTCCGTACGGCAATCGCGTCGAGTTGTTCATCGGCACGTTCGTCGGCGCGATCACGTTCTCGGGTTCGGTGATCGCGTTCGGCAAGCTCTCGGGCAAGTACAAGTTCCGGCTGTTTCAGGGCGCGCCGGTCACGTATTCGGGGCAGCATCTGATCAACCTGTTGCTCGCCATCGCGATGGTCGGCTTCGGCGTGATCTTCATGCTCACCGAGTCGTGGCTGCCGTTCATCATCATGACGATCATCGCGTTCGCGCTGGGCGTGCTGATCATCATTCCGATCGGCGGCGCGGACATGCCGGTGGTCGTGTCGATGCTCAACTCGTACTCGGGCTGGGCGGCGGCGGGCATCGGCTTCTCGCTGAACAATCCGATGCTGATCATTGCCGGGTCGCTGGTCGGCTCGTCCGGTGCGATTCTGTCGTACATCATGTGCAAGGCGATGAACCGGTCGTTCTTCAACGTGATTCTCGGCGGGTTCGGGGGCGAGGCAGGCGGTGCGACGGCGGGTGGATCGGCGGAGCAGCGTCCGGTCAAATCCGGTTCCGCCGACGATGCCGCGTTCATGCTCGGCAATGCCGAAAGCGTGGTGATCGTGCCGGGTTATGGCCTCGCCGTGGCTCGCGCGCAGCATGCGCTGAAGGAGCTGACGGACAAGCTCGTCGAGAAAGGCATCGACGTGCGGTACGCGATTCACCCGGTTGCCGGACGGATGCCGGGGCACATGAACGTGCTGCTGGCCGAAGCCGAAGTCCCCTATGAGATGGTGCAGGAGATGGAGGACATCAACAGCGAGTTCGGTCAGACGGATGTGGTGCTGGTGCTCGGCGCGAACGACGTGGTGAATCCGGCCGCGAAGACCGATCCGAAATCGCCGATCGCCGGCATGCCGATTCTGGAGGCGTACAAGGCACGGACGATCATCGTGAACAAGCGGTCGATGGCGGCGGGCTACGCCGGCCTCGACAACGAACTGTTCTATATGGACAAGACGATGATGGTGTTCGGGGACGCGAAGAAGGTGGTGGAAGAGATGATGAAGGCGGTGGAGTAATCGCCGCTTCGGTTCGACGCTGCCGAACCGTTGCGCCAGCTTCCGCACAGCAAGGGAGCTGGCGCTTTCTTTTTCCGACGATGAAGCAACAGCACATGCCCGCCGTGCCACCCCGCGTACAATACCGCCTTTACTCGTCCGAAAAAGCAGCTCATGTCCTCCCCTCTCTTCGACTGGTTTGTCCCCTGCCCGCGCGGTCTCGAAGCGCCGCTCGCCGCCGAGCTCACGGAGATCGGAGAACGGTATGTGGCGAACGCGCCGCTGTCGGGTGGCGGATCGCTGATCGTCGGCGCTCAAGTGCCCGGCGGCGTGCACTTCCGGGGCGGCTGGGTCGCGGGCATGGCGGCGAATCTGCATTCGCGCATCGCGAGCCGCGTGCTTCTGAAAGTCGCGCAAGGCCCGTATCGCAGCGAGCAGGACATCTATGAACTCACGCATCGCCAACGCTGGGAGCAATGGTTCACGCCCAGCCAGACGATGCGAGTCGATCTCACCGCGATCAAGTCGCCGGTGAAAAGCCTCGAATTCACGACGCTGCGCGTGAAAGACGCCGTCTGCGACCGCCTGCGCGATGTCGCCGGCGCGCGCCCGAGCATCGACACCGCGCAGCCCGACGTCCGCGTATTCGCGTTCCTCACGGTGAACGAGTGCACGCTCTATCTCGACACGTCCGGCGAGCCGCTCTTCAAACGCGGCTGGCGTCTGGACAAGGGCGCCGCGCCGCTGCGCGAAAATCTCGCGGCGGGCATCCTGCGTCTCACCGGCTGGACGCCCGGCACGCCGCTCTTCGATCCGATGTGCGGCAGCGGCACTTTCCTCGCCGAAGCGGCGCAAACGGCGCTCAACATCGCGCCGGGCAACGACCGTCGTTTCGGCTTCGAAAAGCTGAAGCCGTTTCATTCGGGCATGTGGCAGAAGCTCAAGACAGCCGCGCTCGAACAGCGCCGCGCCGCGCGCGCGTCGCAAGCCGAGCTGAACATTTTCGGCAGCGACATCTCGGGCGACATGCTCGAAAAAGCGCGCGCGAACCTGAGCCGCGCCGGCATCACCGATCTCTCGCTCAAGCAGGTCGACGCCCGCAACATGGTCCCGCCGACCGACGCACCCGGCATCCTGCTCGCCAATCCGCCGTACGGTGAGCGGATCGAAGTGCGCGGACGCGGCCCGCGCGGCGAGATCCGCGATACGGCGCGTTCCCGCCGCGAAGACGACGACGCCTTCGCCCGCGCGCAGCCCGATCCCGCCGACACCGAGTTCTTCGTCTCCTTCGGCAACGCGCTCAAGCAGCGCTTTCCCGGATGGCGCGCCTACGTGCTCACGTCCGACCGCAAGCTGCCGGGCCTGCTGCGCTTGCGCGAATCGACGAAAACGCCGCTGTTCAACGGCGCGCTCGAATGCCGACTGTTCCGCTTCGATCTGATCGCGGGCAGCGTGCGCAACCGTCCCGCTGGCGAATGAGTATGCGGCGCGGTCGTCCGCCGCGCCATTAGGCCGAATGGCCGAGTGCCGTCATCGCGAAGCCGGCGCTACAATCGGCGCATGAACTCACCGACCGAACTCGCCAGTCCCATCGCCGTCGATATCTACCATGCGCGTCGCGAGCGCGTGCTCGCCGCACTGCGCGCGCGTGGCGGCGGCATCGCCATCGTGCCGACCGCGCCGGAAGTCATGCGCAACCGCGACACGGACTACCCTTTCCGTCACGACAGCTATTTCTACTATCTGACGGGCTTCAACGAACCCGACGCCACGCTCGTGCTGAACGCAAGCGCGAAGGACGGCGAGCCCGCGTCGATCCTTTTCTGCCGCGAGAAGAACGCGGAGCGCGAAACGTGGGAAGGCTTCCGCTACGGCCCCGACGCCGCGCGCGACGCGTTCGGTCTGGACGCTGCGTTGCCCGTCGACGCACTCGACGAGGAAATGCCGCGCCTGATCGCCGACAAGCCCGCGCTGCATTACGCGCTCGGCACCTCGGCGGAACTCGATGCGCAAGTGCGCGGCTGGCTCGCCGCCGTGCGCGCGCAAAGCCGCACCGGCGTGCGCGCCCCCGGCAGCGCGGCGCATTTGCTGCCGATTCTCGACGAAATGCGCCTGGTGAAAGACGCGCACGAAATCTCCATCATGCGCCGCGCGGCATCGATTTCGGCCGAGGCGCACCGTCGCGCGATGCGCGCATGCCGCCCCGGCATGCGCGAGTACGAGATCGAAGCCGAACTGCTCTACACGTTCCGCCGCCACGGCGCGCAGGCCCCCGCGTACGGATCGATCGTCGCGGCGGGCGCGAACGCCTGCGTGCTGCACTATCCGGCCGGCAACGCGATCGCGCGCGATGGCGACCTGATTCTGATCGACGCCGCGTGCGAGCTCGACGGCTACGCTTCCGACATCACGCGCACCTTTCCCGCGAGCGGCCGTTTCACCCCGGCGCAGCGCGAACTCTACGATATCGTCCTCGCCGCCCAGACCGCTGCCGTCGACGCCACGCGGCCCGGCGTCAGCTTCGACGCGCCGCATCAGGCCGCACTGAAAGTGCTGTCGCAAGGCTTGCTGGACACCGGCATCCTCGAAAAGGCGAAGTTCGGCGGCGTCGACGACGTCCTTGCGCAACGGGCCTATGCGCGCTTCTACATGCATCGCACGGGACACTGGATCGGCATGGACGTGCACGACGCGGGCGAATATCGCGAAGCCGACGGTCCGCTCGACGAGCAAGGCGCGCGAGCCTGGCGCACGCTCGTTCCCGGCATGGCCCTGACGATCGAGCCGGGTCTCTACGTGCGCGCCGCCGAAGACGTGCCGGAGCAGTACTGGAATATCGGCATCCGCATCGAGGACGACGCCATCGTCACGGCAAACGGCTGCGAGCTGATCACGCGCGAAGTGCCCGTCGCCGCCGATGAAATCGAAGCGCTGATGCGCGAATCGAACTCAAACTGACCATGAGCGACGTTCACGGCATCGAGCCGCATTTCGATTTCGACATCGCCATCGTCGGCGCGGGACCGGTCGGGCTCGCGCTCGCGGGCTGGCTCGCGCGGCGCAGCGCGACTTCGCGGCTGTCCATCGCGCTGATCGACGCGCGCACGCCCGAAGCCGCCATCAACGATCCGCGCGCGCTCGCGCTGTCGCACGGCAGCCGGGTGATGCTCCAGCCGCTCGGCTTTCCCGGCGACGCCACGCCGATCCGCCGCATCCACGTGTCACAGCGCGGGCACTTCGGCCGCACGCTGATCGAACACGACGAGCACGAGTTGCCCGAACTGGGCTATGTGGTGCGCTACGGCTCGCTCGTCGGCGCGCTCGCCGACGCGGTCCGCGCCACCAAAGTCGACTGGCTCACCGACACGTCCGCGCTCACGCCGCTGCAGGACAACGACGGCGTCACGCTGCCGCTGCAATCCCGGAGCGGCGAGCGCGCGATCCGTGTGAAAGTGCTCGTGAACGCCGAAGGCGGGCTTTATCAGAAAGGCGAGCAGTCCGACGAGCGCCGCGCGAGAGATTACGGGCAGACGGCCATCGTCGGCACGGTGAGCGTGTCTGATCCGCGCGCGAATGTCGCGTGGGAGCGCTTCACCAGCGAAGGGCCGATCGCGCTGTTGCCCTGCGGCGGCCAGCGTCACGCGGATTACGCACTCGTCTGGTGCTCCTCGCCCGATGAAGCCGCCCGCCGCATGCAGCTTGACGACGACGCTTTCCTCACCGAGCTCGGCGGCGCCTTCGGCACGCGCATGGGCCGCTTCACGCGAATCGCGTCGCGCGCCGCGTTCCCGCTCGGGCTGAGCGCGCTCGACGTGCTCGTCGAGCGGCGCACCGTCGCAATCGGCAATGCCGCGCAGACGCTACATCCCGTCGCGGGCCAGGGTCTGAATCTCGGCCTGCGCGATGCGCTCGCGCTCACCGACGCACTGTCCGCCGACGGACCGCGCCCGCTCGCGCTGGCTCGTTTCGCTCAGCGCCGCGCGCTGGACCGTCGTCTGACGATCGGCGCCACCGACACGCTCGCGCGCATCTTCACGGTCGATTTCCCGCCGTTCGCGGCGATGCGCGGCCTCGCGCTCACCGCGCTCGAATTTCTCCCGCCGGTAAAAACCGCGCTCGCCCGCCAGATGATGTTCGGCCAGCGCCGCTGATCCAGCACGCAAAAAGGGCAATCGTCTACTGCAAGTTCAGGCACTTATCCTCTATGAACGCCCGTTCTTTCATAGAAGATTTAATGACTTGCATGCGATTGCTCTTAATTTCAGCACGCTGTTCGCGTTAAAATAGCTGTTTCCCCTTCAGCAACGTTGCATCCGCCTGACGCGGCTTTCGCCGGCATCGGCAGCGCGGATCTTTTAGCCTTCATGCCCACAATCGGTTCACACGTTCTGCGCAATAACCTGTTCGTCGCACCGATGGCAGGCGTCACCGACCGCCCGTTCCGGCAGCTCTGCAAGCGCATGGGCGCGGGCTACGCTGTGTCGGAGATGGTCGCGTCGAACGCGCAGTTGTGGAAAAGCGAGAAGACCATGCGCCGCGCCAACCACGCGGGCGAGGTCGAGCCGATCTCGGTGCAGATCGCCGGCGCCGATCCGCAGATGCTCGCCGAAGCCGCGCGCCACAACGTCGCGAACGGCGCGCAGATCATCGACATCAACATGGGCTGCCCGGCGAAGAAAGTGTGCAACGTGGCCGCCGGTTCGGCGCTGCTGCAGAACGAGCCGCTCGTCGCGCGCATCGTCGAGGCGGTGGTGCAGGCGGTCGGCATGGGCCCGGACGCGGTGCCCGTCACGCTCAAAATTCGCACCGGGTGGAATCGCGAGAACAAGAACGCGCTCACCATCGCGCGGATCGCGCAGGAAGCGGGCATTTCGATGCTCACGGTCCACGGCCGCACGCGCGCCGATCTCTACAAGGGCGACGCGGAATATGAAACCATCGCGGCGGTGAAGGCATCGGTGAAGATTCCGGTCGTCGCGAACGGCGACATCACCACGCCCGAAAAAGCGCGCGAGGTGCTCGCCGCGACCGGCGCCGACGCCATCATGATCGGCCGCGCGGCGCAGGGCCGTCCGTGGCTGTTTCGCGAGATCGAATATTTTCTGCAGACGGGCGAGCGCATGCCGCCGCCGCGCATCGACGAGATCCAGCAAGTGATGAACGAGCATCTCGAGGATCACTACGCCTTTTATGGGGAATTCACGGGCGTTCGGACTGCGCGCAAGCATATCGGCTGGTACACTCGCGGCCTTTCCGGCGCCAACACCTTCCGGCACCGGATGAATACGCTGGACACGACCAAAGAACAATTGCTCGCTGTCAACGAATTCTTTGACGCGCAAAAGGCGTTGTCGGACCGTCTCGTCTATGTGGACGAGTCCGGTGACGCCGAGAACGCGGACGGGGAAGAATCGTGCGGCGGGCTCAACAACACGACAGACCGACTGATTGCCGCATGAGCAGACATAACATCGAACAATGCGTCCGCCAGAGCCTCGACAACTACTTTCAGGACCTGGACGGCTCCAACCCGCACGACGTCTACGACATGGTGATTTCGTGCGTGGAAAAACCGATGCTCGAGGTGGTGCTCGAGCAGGCGGGCGGAAACCAATCGCTCGCGGCCGAGTATCTCGGCATCAACCGCAACACGTTACGCAAGAAGCTTCAGCAGCACGGATTGATTTGATTCATCGGACTGAGGCGCGCGCCTTGGTCCGGCCTGGTTTCCCTTTTCGGTTTCAGTGTTCATCATGATCAAGCAAGCGCTCCTCTCCGTCTCCGACAAATCCGGCATCGTCGATTTCGCGAAATCGCTGTCGGCGCTCGGCGTCAAGCTCCTCTCGACCGGCGGCACGGCGAAATTGCTCGCCGACGCGGGCCTGCCCGTGACCGAGGTGGCCGACTACACCGGTTTTCCGGAAATGCTCGACGGGCGCGTGAAGACCCTGCATCCGAAGGTTCACGGCGGCATTCTCGCGCGCCGCGACCTGCCCGAGCACATGGCGGCACTCGAAAAGCACGACATTCCGACCATCGATCTGCTGGTCGTGAATCTGTATCCGTTCGTGCAGACGGTGTCGAAGGAAGAGTGCTCGCTCGAAGACGCGATCGAGAACATCGACATCGGCGGCCCGACGATGCTGCGCTCGGCGGCGAAGAATCACCGCGATGTGACCGTCGTCGTCGATCCGGCGGATTACTCGGCCGTGCTCGATGAAATGCGCGCGAACAACAATTCCGTCGGCTACAAGACGAACTTCCGTCTCGCGACGAAGGTGTTCGCGCACACCGCGCAGTACGACGGCGCGATCACGAACTATCTGACGAGCCTGACCGAAGAGCTGCAGCATTCGAACCGCAACACGTACCCCTCGACGTTCAATCTCGCGTTCGACAAGGTGCAGGACCTGCGCTACGGCGAGAACCCGCATCAGAGCGCGGCGTTCTATCGCGATCTGTCCGTTCCCGCCGGCGCGCTCGCCAATTACGAGCAGTTGCAGGGCAAGGAGCTGTCGTACAACAACATCGCCGACTCGGACGCCGCGTGGGAATGCGTGAAGACGTTCGATGCGCCCGCGTGCGTCATCATCAAGCACGCCAATCCGTGCGGCGTGGCGGTCGGCGCGAACGCGGCCGAAGCGTACTCGAAGGCATTCCAGACGGACCCGACGTCCGCGTTCGGCGGCATCATCGCGTTCAATCGTGAAGTCGACGAAGCGGCGGCGCAGGCCGTGGCCAAGCAGTTCGTCGAAGTGCTGATCGCGCCTTCGTTCAGCGAGGCGGCGCGCGCCGTGTTCGCGGCGAAGCAGAACGTGCGTCTCCTGCAGATCGCGCTCGGCGACGGCCACAACGCGTTCGACCTGAAGCGTGTCGGCGGCGGTCTGCTCGTGCAATCGCTCGATGCGAAGAACGTGCAGCCGCACGAACTGCGTGTCGTGACGAAGCGCCATCCGACGCCGAAGGAAATGGACGATCTGATGTTCGCGTGGCGCGTGGCGAAGTACGTGAAGTCGAACGCGATCGTGTTCTGCGCGAACGGCATGACGATGGGCGTCGGCGCGGGCCAGATGAGCCGCGTGGACTCGGCGCGCATCGCGGGCATCAAGGCGCAGAACGCGGGGCTGACGCTGAACGGCTCGGCGGTGGCGTCGGATGCGTTCTTCCCGTTCCGCGACGGCCTCGATGTCGTCGTGAACGCGGGCGCGACCTGCGTGATCCAGCCGGGCGGCTCCATGCGCGACGACGAGGTGATCGCCGCCGCCGACGAGCACAATATCGCGATGATTTTCACGGGCACGCGCCATTTCCGTCATTAATCGCGGTAGGTTCATTTAAGATTGGCCTGTTTGCGCTTCGGAAGGCGCAAACAGGCCTTTTTGATTTGAACGCCCGCAAAAGCCGGCACGCACGACACGACGAATGAGAATCCTTGGCATCGACCCCGGCCTGCGCGTGACGGGCTTCGGCATCATCGACAAGACGGGGCACACGCTCAACTACGTGACGAGCGGCGTCATCAAGACGGCCGACGCGGATCTGCCTTCGCGCCTCAACACCATTTTCAGCGGCATCTCGACGCTCATCGCGCAGCACAATCCGGATCAGGCGGCCATCGAAAAAGTCTTCGTCAACGTGAATCCGCAATCGACGCTTTTGCTCGGGCAGGCGCGCGGCGCCGCGATTTGCGGGCTCGTCGCGAGCGGCGTGCCGGTGGCCGAATACACCGCGCTGCAACTGAAGCAGGCCGTCGTGGGCTACGGACGCGCGACCAAGGAACAGATGCAGCAGATGGTCGTGCGTCTCCTGAGCCTCTCTGGCGTGCCCGGCACCGACGCCGCCGACGCGCTCGGCATGGCCATCTGTCACGCGCACGGCGGCACGGGTCTCGCGGCGCTGGGCGGAATCGCGCCGGGGCTCGCGAAGAAGGGCTTGCGCGTGCGGCGCGGGCGTCTCATCGGATAGCCGCGCGGCTCAATCTTTTCTACGAATATCCAACCATGATCGGTCGCATCGCCGGCGTTTTGCTGGAAAAAAATCCGCCGCATCTGCTCGTCGACTGCAACGGCGTCGGTTACGAAATCGACGTGCCGATGAGCACCTTCTACAACCTGCCGAATGCGGGCGAAAAGGTCGTGCTGCTCACGCAGTTGATCGTGCGCGAGGACGCGCATCTGCTGTACGGCTTTCTCACCGCGCAGGAGCGCTCGACGTTCCGCGAGTTGCTGAAGATCAGCGGCATCGGCGCGCGCATGGCGCTCGCGGTGCTCTCCGGCATGAGCGTGCACGAGCTTTCGCAGACGGTCACGACGCAGGACGCCGCGCGATTGACGCGCGTGCCGGGCATCGGCAAGAAGACGGCCGAGCGCCTGCTGCTCGAACTGAAAGGCAAGCTCGGCGCGGACCTCGGCGCGATCGCGAGCACGGTGTCGCAGTCCGATCACGCATCGGACATCCTCAACGCGCTGCTCGCGCTCGGCTACTCCGAGAAGGAAGCGCTCGCCGCGATCAAGAACGTACCAGCCGGAACGGGCGTGTCGGAGGGCATCAAGCTCGCGCTGAAGGCGCTGTCGAAAGCGTGACGCTTGAGACGCGGCCTGGACAAACGAGCGGAACGTGAAGCGCTCGTATAGGCTGCGTTCGACCACGCATTCGATCGCGCAAGATCGATGCAACTGACGGATGTGGCGAGATGACTGCTCGCCGGCATCAGACGACAAGCGTCAGCTTGTCTTTTTTATCGACTCCAAGCGTCCGCTGTAGATCAGAATCCCACTCAGCAAGACGAAGAGATTACCTTCGGTGAAATTGAGCAACAGAGAATTGGCGAGGCAACCTACGCAAAACGCGATCAGGTACCCAAAAACGATGGTCTGCGCAAGTGGATCGATCCGCCGGCATTCTCCATAAAGCGCGATGAGTAACCAGAGAAAAAGCGCGATACCTATCGAGCCAAGCTGCACACCCATCAACAGAAATTCATTGTGCGGATTGCTGGCCATGACGGCGTCCCCACCCGTTTGGTTCTTTGCGAAACGCTCGAACTCGGGCAGCACGCTGCCGACGCCGTAGCCGGCGACCGGCCGCTCCGCGAATAGCTCGATACTTCGGCGGTAAAACTCGAATCGCACGCCTGCGGACGTGACCGCATTGCTCTGTCGGAAGCTGGCGATTTCCCGGCCTGTATGGGCTAGACGCGAATCCCCGGCCGTGAATGCGTGATACGCGAGCGTCGTGCAGACCATCAAAACAATGAGCGTCGCGCCGGCACGCACGCGATCGACGCGCTCCCTATGCAGTCGCGTCAGCCATCGCGCCATGTACACCACGATATAGACGATTGCCACGACCTGGCCTGTTCTACCTTGCAGCACGAGCAGCACATTGACCAGCGCGAGGAGCGCGTTCAGATAGAGCAGCCGGCGCCAGGCAGGCTTGGCCGCAGCTTCGCTGAGCGCCATCGACAGATACGCGAGAAAGGCCATCATCAGCCCGCCCGAGATGTGATCCTTGAAAACCCACGGCTTGCTTACAGGACCTTGAGTCCCGTGCATCGGACCGACGGCGGTCCAGCCGAAGAAATTCGTGTAGGTCAGCACCATCGCGAGGGTAAGCGTGGCAAAGAGCGCCCAGACGGCCGCACGGCCCCACTTCAAACACTCTTCCCCCTGAAAAACGAGGAGGAGAACAGGGAGAAGCAGCAGCTTGCGATACTTGAGCAGGATGTCGACCGCTTCACTCATGTCCGCCGGCGTGTAGAGGAGGCTTGCGCCGAGCGCCACGAAAAGCGCCACGGCGGCTACGACTGCCGGCGACTTGACGAGCCCGGGCAGCGCCCGCCATGCCTCAGGCGAGCAGAGTGCAAAGGCTAGCAAGATGCCGGTCGCAAGATTGACGCCCGCGGTAGAAACCGGTATGGCGGCGATTGAGAGCACCGCCGAACATCGTGCGAACATCAGTGGCCAAGAGGACGCACGTCGCGGGCTCGGCCGATTGGAAAACGTCAATGACACGTGTGCGCTCGCCTCAGGCGACCTCCTGAGCGATTGCGTGGCCGTGATAGAACTGCGAGCGGCGTGCCAGCTCGCCGCACGAATACAGTGCTTCCACCGTACGTCGCGCGTTGGCGCCGATGCGTGCACGCAAGTCCGGCCGGAGCAGAAGCTCGCGCACTATCTGCCGTGCTTCTTCCGTCGTATCGAAGAGGAAACCATTTTCGCCGTGGCGGATGGTGTCCGCGTAGCCGCCCCGCCGATGACAGACCACAGGCAATGCGCAGGCCATCGCCTCCACCACGACGCGTCCGAAAGTTTCGACCATACTACCGGTGCGGTAGTAAAAGATGTCGAGCGTGCGGAGAAAATCGGCTGCGGGCATCGCGCCTTCAGACATGAGTTCGAGATGCGCGCCGGGCGCGATTCGATCGGCAAGGCATGTGGCACCTTGCAACCTCACTTGAACACCATCGCCCGACCACTCACGATAGAGCGCCAAGTCCTCCAAATCGTGCTTACCGAGGAAGTCGCGGCTCAGCCGACCGATCACCGGGCTTGCGTTGGCGACCTTCTTGGCGGGTGTGAAGCAAGCGACGTCGATCGGCGATGGATGAACGACACCGGGCGTGTCGAGCAGGATCTTCTGGAAATCGGAGATGAAGACATATTCCGTCTTCGGCCACCGCAACAGCATCGGATGTTGCGACGTCAGCGAAAGAATCTTCGGATGGAACGTGTTGAACACGTAAATGAGCCGCCGAGGTGCGGGAATGACATACGGCCAAAGTTTGTTACGCCAGTGCGCACCGACGAACACGTAAGTATCGGCTCCCGCGCGACCGCTCGATCCAGCTTCGGAACCAAAGCGCAGACGCCCCGCATGCCCGAGCGTCATACGCTCGATCCCGTACTGCTCGCGAAGTCGGGCCGAACTGCGAGCGGAAATCGCCCACAGCTTCACAGTGCCCTGTGCGCGCAGTTGATCGGCGAGTGCGAGTGCCTCGAGCTCACTGCCACCGTAAAGGCTGTGAAAGCCGTTGAAAACGTGTATGACTTGGCGCTTCATGTCGAAACAAACGTAACTGGGCCCGTTGGCGGCGGGCGTTGCAGGTGAGGCGATGGCGACCCGTCGCAGTACTTGGCACTACTAAGTCTGTTCGGTATATGCGGCGGCAAGGCTACCGACCTACCCGCTAGATCGCATTTCCGAATGCCCGCTCGCCAGTCTTTCTACGAAGGAGGATTCTACTGGACAGCCTCAACGCAGTAGTAGCCGAAAAGCAGGCAATCGATTGATTTTTAACATAAAATCACATTCGCGCGATGATCTCTTCAACGAGCGCCCGCGAGCGGACAACGTCGGGGGACGTGGTCGCGAAGAAGCCGCGCTTGCGAATCAGGTGCGCGACGGCCTAGGCCGTTCGGCCAGATTCCCCGCGAGAAACCTCGCTGTACAATCGCAAAATGATCGAAACCGACAAACTCGCCGCCGAACGCGTCATCTCGGCCACGCCCGTCTCGCCGAACGAGGAAGCATTCGAGCGCGCGCTGCGTCCGCACAAGCTCGATGAGTACATCGGGCAGGAAAAGGCGCGCGGCCAGCTCGAAATCTTCATCGAAGCGGCCAAGCGTCGTTCCGAAGCGCTCGATCACGTGTTGCTGTTCGGGCCGCCGGGTCTCGGCAAGACTACGCTCGCGCATATCATCGCGCGGGAAATGGGCGTGAATCTGCGGCAGACGTCGGGGCCGGTGCTGGAGCGCGCGGGCGATCTCGCGGCGCTGCTCACCAATCTCGAAGCAAACGACGTGCTTTTCATCGACGAGATTCACCGGCTTTCGCCGGTCGTCGAGGAAATTCTGTATCCGGCGCTCGAGGACTATCAGATCGACATCATGATCGGCGAAGGGCCGGCCGCGCGCAGCGTGAAGCTGGACTTGCAGCCGTTCACGCTCGTCGGCGCGACCACGCGCGCGGGCATGCTGACGAATCCGTTGCGCGACCGCTTCGGCATCGTGTCGCGGCTGGAGTTTTATAACGCGAGCGAACTGGCGCGCATCGTGGCGCGCTCGGCCTCGCTGTTGAAGGCTGAGATCGTGCCGGAGGGCGCGCTGGAAATCGCGAAGCGCTCGCGCGGCACGCCGCGTATCGCGAACCGCCTGCTGCGCCGCGTGCGCGATTACGCCGAAGTGAAAGCGGACGGCATGATCACCGCCGACGTCGCCGATAAAGCGCTGAAGATGCTCGACGTCGATCCCGTCGGCTTCGACCTGATGGACCGCAAGCTGCTCGAAGCGATCCTGCACAAGTTCGACGGCGGGCCGGTCGGCGTGGATAACCTCGCGGCGGCCATCGGCGAAGAGCGCGATACGATCGAAGACGTGCTGGAGCCGTATCTGATTCAGCAGGGCTTTTTGCAGCGCACGCCGCGCGGACGCGTCGCGACGATGCTCACGTACCGGCACTTCGGCATTGCTGCGCCGGACGCGGGCCCGATTCGCGATCTTTGGGATACCAGCAACGGCTAGGCGCGCTTGCGGAAGTTGTCGTCGTCGGTATCGGTCGACAAATGCGTGATGTCGCCCCACGAGACGACCCTCGCGCCGCCGTTCTCATAGTCCACCACATTGACGCTGCAATTGAGCAGCGGCCAGTTGCGCGGCTCCTGCAGCGACAGCTTCATCGCGAATCGATAGATGCAATCGAGCACGCCGCCGTGCGCGACGACCGCGATGCGTCCCTGCTGATGCGCGGCCAAGATCGGCTCCATCGCATGCACGACCCGGTGATAGAACACGCGCTGCGATTCGCCGTCTCCCGGCGGTGAGAAACCGGGATCGCGCGTCTGCCATTCGACGTACTCAGCGGGAAACTTGTCGCTGATTTCGTCGCTGTCGTGGCCCTGAAACGCGCCGTAGAACCGTTCACGCAATCCCTCCGACAACCGCACGTCGAGCCCGAGCGCATCCGCGAACGGCCGCGCTGTCTGCCGCGCGCGTTGCAGATCGCTCGAATAGACCGCATCGATGCGGCCTTCGCGCGCAAGACGCTGCCCGAGCTGTTCGGCCTGCAGGAACCCGTGCCCGGACAAGGGAATGTCGATATGCCCCTGAATGCGCTTGATGCGATTCCAGTCGGTTTCGCCGTGTCGAATGAAAAAGACCTGTGTCGTCATAGGCATACCAGATCAGGGCCGCACTTGCAGCCAGAAGGTGACGGGCCCGTCGTTCACGAGCGAGACCTGCATGTCCGCGCCGAACTCGCCCGTCTCGACGACCGGATGTTTCGCGCGTGCCTGTTCGACGAAGTATTCGAACAGCCGCTTGCCTTCATCCGGCGGCGCGGCGGGCGTGAAGCTCGGGCGCAGGCCGCTCGACGTATCCGCGGCAAGCGTGAATTGCGAGACCAGCAAGACGCCGCCCGCGCGGCCCGCGCCGTCCATGTTCGAGACGGAAAGGTTCATCTTGCCGGCGGCGTCGCTGAACACGCGGTATGCGAGCATCTTCGCGAGCAGCTTGTCGGCCGCGGCTTCGTTGTCGCCGCGTTCGGCGCAGACGAGCGCGAGCAGGCCCGCGTCGATCGCGCCGGTCACGCGCTCGCCCACGCGCACATCGGCGCGCTTCACACGCTGAATGAGCGCGATCATCGATTTACGCGGTCAGCGTGACGCGCGCGAAGCGGCGCTTGCCCACTTGCACGACGAACTCGCCCGCCTCGATCTTCAGTCCCTTGTCGGAGACGGTCGCGCCGTCGATCTTCACGCCGCCCTGCTCGATGTTGCGCAGCGCTTCGCTCGTCGACGGCACGAGGCCCGCCTGCTTCAGCAACTGGCCGATCGCGACCGGCGCGCCTGCGAGCGTCACCGTCGGAATATCGTCCGGCACGCCGCCTTTCGCGCGGTGGTTGAAATCGTCGAGCGCGCGCTCCGCATCCGCCTGCGAGTGGAAGCGCGCGACGATTTCCTGCGCAAGCATCACCTTGAAGTCGCGCGGATTGCGCCCGCCCTCGGCTTCGCGCCGGTAGGCTTCCACTTCGCTCATCGGACGGAACGACAGCAGTTCGAAGTAACGCCACATGAGCACGTCCGAAATGCTCATCAGCTTGCCGAACATCTCGGTCGGCTTCTCGCTGATGCCGACATAGTTGTTCTTCGACTTCGACATCTTCTCGACGCCGTCGAGGCCTTCGAGCAGCGGCATCGTCAGAATGCACTGCTGCTCCTGGCCATACTGCTTCTGCAATTCACGGCCGACGAGCAGGTTGAATTTCTGGTCCGTTCCGCCGAGTTCGAGGTCGGCGTTCAGCGCGACAGAGTCGTAGCCCTGCATCAGCGGATACAGAAATTCGTGGATCGAGATCGGCACGCCGCTCTGGAAACGCTTGGTAAAGTCCTCGCGCTCCAGAATGCGCGCGACGGTGTAACGCGACGCCAGCTTGATCATGCCGTCGGCGCCGAGCGGCATCGACCATTCGCTGTTGTAGCGAATCTCGGTTTTTTCGCGATCCAGCACGAGCGCCGCCTGCTCGAAATACGTCTTCGCATTGGTCTCGATCTGCTCGCGCGTGAGCGGCGGACGCGTCGCGTTGCGGCCCGACGGATCGCCGATCAGCGACGTGAAATCGCCGATCAGAAAAATGACCTGATGGCCGAGGTCCTGCAACTGGCGCATCTTGTTCAGCACGACCGTATGGCCGATGTGGATATCGGGCGCGGTCGGATCGAGACCGAGCTTGATGCGCAGCGGCTTGCCCGTGGCGGCGCTTCTGGCGAGCTTCTGCGCGAACTCTTCTTCGATCAGCAGTTCGTCGCAGCCGCGCTTGGCGATGGCGAGCGCGTTTTTCACGTCGTCGGTGATCGGAAAGCTGGGCGCGTTGGAATCAGTGGTCATGCTTGCGGCTTGTGAAGTCAAAAGGGTTCGATGACGAGCGCTTCGGCGGGCCGGCGCTGCGAACCGGCGTGGCCGGCGGAGGTATCGCGTCAGGAAAGCGGCGCGCGGAAAATGATGAAATCGCGCGCAATTGCTTGTTCAGGCTCAGGATTTTACGCGATGACGCGGCCGCTCGCGCCGTTTCGTTTCGAATCGGGCCTTTTTACGCTCGTTCGGCCCATTCGGAATGCGCCGCGCGATACGGATGAGCGCCAGACGCATCTTAACGATTCGCTCCGTAACGCGGATAATCGCCGCTTATCGGGCGAACCGGCAACACGGCATCGAAGAGGAGAGCAGCGTGGGAAAGAAAACCGAGGTAATCGAAACCGGCAAGGCGGACGGCGTGTACTTCGGTTTGATGTCCGGAACCAGCATGGACGGCGTGGACGGCGTCGCGGTGCAGTTCGCGACGGGA
The DNA here is from genome assembly GCF_905220305.1 of Caballeronia sp. J97. Lineage (NCBI taxonomy): Bacteria > Pseudomonadati > Pseudomonadota > Betaproteobacteria > Burkholderiales > Burkholderiaceae > Caballeronia > Caballeronia sp. J97. Next base: position 48,928 of record NZ_CAJMZL010000033.1, read on the forward strand.
AAACCGCCCGTCGTGCTCGGCGAGGCGCATGTGTCCTTCTCGAAAGGCTTGCGCGATGCGCTCTTCGAACTGCAGTCGCCCGGCGACAACGAGCTCGAACGCGAGGCGCTCGCGGCGAATGCGCTCGCGACGCGCTACGCCGTCTGTTGCCACGAGCTACAGAGCATGAGCGGCTACTCGGCGGCAAAGGTGCGTGCGATTGGCGTGCATGGGCAAACGGTGCGGCATCGGCCGGAAAAGGGATACACGCGTCAGATCAACAATCCCGCGCTGCTCGCGGAGATGACCAGCATCGACGTGGTCGCCGATTTCCGCAGCCGCGACGTCGCCGCCGGCGGCCAGGGCGCGCCGCTCGTGCCGGCGTTTCACGCTACGGTATTCGGCGAGAAGAACGAGACGCGCGTCGTGTGCAATCTGGGCGGCATCAGCAACATTACGATTCTCGCGGCAAACGGCGAAGTGCGCGGCTTCGATTGCGGCCCGGCGAATGCGCTGATCGACGAATGGGCTTTGCGCCACACGCAGCGCGCGTACGACGATGGCGGACAGTTCGCGGCTCAAGGCCGGATGAACCAGCGGCTGCTGAACGCGCTGCTCGACGAACCGTTTTTCGAACAAGCGCCGCCGAAGAGCACGGGCCGCGATCTGTTCAATCCGGCGTGGATGGACGCCAAGCTCGCGGCGTTCGCGATCCTCGCGCCCGCCGATGTCCAGGCGACGCTCACCGCCCTCACCGCGACGACCGTCGCCCGTGAAATCGCGCGTCACGCATCGGACACGCGCGCCGTGTACGTGTGCGGGGGCGGCGCGCGCAACCCGGTCTTGATGAAGATGCTCCAGCAGGCGCTCGAAGACAACGGCGTCGCGGGCGTGCCCGTGATGACGACCGACGCGCTCGGCGTCCCGCCTCAGCAGGTGGAAGCGCTTGCCTTCGCGTGGCTTGCGATGCGCTGCGTCGCGCGCGAGGCGGGCAACTTGCCCGCGGTGACGGGCGCGGCTGGCCCGCGCGTGCTCGGCGCCATCTATCCGCACTGAAGTCGCGCCCAAAAACAAAACGGAGCCCGCAGGCTCCGATTCGCTCACATCGATTGATTCGTGCTCAGACCGAGAACGACGAACCGCAACCGCAAGTCGTGGTGGCGTTGGGATTCTTGATGACGAACTGGGCGCCGTTGAGGTCGTCCTTGTAGTCGATCTCCGCGCCGACGAGATACTGATAGCTCATCGAGTCGACGAGCAACTGCACGCCCGCCTTGTCCATCACGGTGTCGTCCTCGTTGACTTCTTCGTCGAACGTGAAACCGTACTGGAAACCCGAGCATCCGCCGCCTTGCACGAACACGCGCAGCTTCAGATCCGGATTGCCTTCTTCGTCGATCAATTGCTTGACCTTCTCCGCAGCCGCGTCGGTGAAGACGAACGGCATCGGCATTTCGGTCGTGGGGGTGTCGCTGACAGCGCTCATTCGAACTCTCCAATTAAGCTTCTAACCGCTATTGTAGGGCTGATCTCAATATCGTGCCGAATGTCCATAGAATCAATGGGCTAAATGAAAATTCGACGCGTTTGCGGCCGCGCGCGCCAAAACGAAAAAGCCGCCGGCACATGAAAGTGCGGGCGGCTTTCGCAGCTTCGCCGGAACCGGCCCGGCGAGAAGCGCTTAACGCTTCGAGAACTGCTTGCGGCGGCGTGCCTTGTGGAAACCGACCTTCTTACGTTCCACTTCACGCGCGTCGCGGGTGACGAAGCCAGCGTTCGACAGTTGCGACTTGAGCGTTGCGTCGTAGTCCATCAGCGCGCGGGTGATGCCGTGGCGAACCGCACCGGCCTGACCCGTTTCACCGCCGCCCGACACGTTGACCTTGATGTCGAACGTGGTGCCGTGGTTCGTGAGTTCGAGCGGCTGGCGCACGATCATCAGCGACGTTTCACGCGAGAAGTAGTCGGCGATGGGCTTGCCGTTGACGACGATGTCGCCCTTGCCCGACTTGATGAAGACACGAGCGACGGCGCTCTTGCGGCGGCCCGTACCGTAGTTCCAGTTACCGATCATGTGGGCTCCCCTTAGATCTCGAGCGCTTTAGGCTGTTGAGCCGTGTGCGGATGCGTTGCTTCGGCGTAGACCTTCAGCTTCTTGATCATCGCGTAGCCGAGCGGACCCTTCGGAAGCATGCCCTTGACAGCCTTCTCGAGCGCGCGGCCCGGGAAACGCTCTTGCATCTTGCCGAACGTCGTTTCGTAGATGCCGCCCGGGTAGCCCGAGTGACGATAGTACTTCTTGTCCGTGGTCTTGTTGCCGGTGACCTTCAGCTTGCCGGCATTGACGACGATGATGAAATCACCGGTGTCGACGTGCGGAGTGAATTCAGGCTTGTGTTTGCCGCGAAGACGGCGTGCCACTTCGCTGGCGACACGGCCGAGAACCTTATCCGTCGCGTCAATCACGTACCATTCGCGCGTCACCTCTTCGGCTTTTGCGGAAAACGTCTTCATGATCGATCCAAAAATTTGAATTGCCCTTGAACTGTGCCTTGTTCGGCCCTGCTTATATGAGCGCTCAGGTAGCCAAAAGCAGCAAAACCCGACGCGTGCAGGCTCTCACAAGCCTCTCTCCGCGGGCGTGTGGCGAAGAGAACTTTGAATTATAAAGGGAATGTGGCGCCCGCGTCAAAGATTTGCGTCTGCCGGCGCGATGGACGAAAAAAAGCCCGAGCAACTTGGCTCGGGCTTAATCCACCAAAGGAGGAGGTGGAGGAGACAGGAACGAGTATAGGCACGGTCATGCTGCAAGGCAAGAAGATTTGCATGGTGAAAGCGAATCTCATAATTTGAAATTTCACATCGATCCACTCGCCGATAAATTATTCATTAAATTCAATCGCTTATCAAAATAATCAGCCATAGCTTCGGCGATTGGTCGCGTTAGAAGTCCTCCTCGACTGAGGCCTTCATCGTCGTCGAAGGAAGCGCCACGTCGATTTTCGCTTCGTCAACCGGTAGATGCTCGTAAGCAGCGACCTATGGAAAATCCTTGAACCGCTACAATGAAGCCTCTGTATAACGAAGCGCTGAGCAGCTGGAGCCTGAGCATGGAATGCAAAGTTAGCTGGATGGGACAAGACGGCATGGCCTTCGCCGCGGAAACAGGAAGCGGCCACCTCGTCAATATGGATGGCGCGCCGGAAGGCGGCGGCCGCAATCTCGCGCCGCGCCCGATGGAAATGGTGCTGCTCGGCACCGGCGGCTGCACGGCCTACGACGTCGTGATGATCCTGAAGAAAAGCCGGCAGGAAATCCAGGGCTGCTCGGTCACGTTGAAGGCCGACCGCGCGAGCGAAGACCCGAAGATTTTCACGAAGATCCACTTTCACTTCACCGTGACCGGCAAGAACCTGAACCCGGCGACCGTCGAGCGCGCGATCAATCTGTCGCACGACAAGTACTGCTCGGCGTCGATCATGCTCGCGAAGACGGCGGAGCTCACGCATTCGTTCGACATCGTCGAAGCGTAAGCCGCTCGCAAGCCGAAACGAAAAGAGCCGACGTCGCGAGACGCCGGCTCTTCTCTTTTGAACGATTACAAAGCGGGCCGATAAGCCGGATTCTGTGCACGCGCCGCCCGAAAGCAGACGCGCGTGGCAATCATTCCTCTAGACGCGCCATTGCTGACGCGCTCAAGCTTCCTACCCGCAGACGAACGGGGGCCCCGTCCTGCATCGCGAGGATGCACGCCTGCCTATTTGGAATTGCTCCGGGTGGAGGTTACCGTGCCGGAACGTCTCGCGACGTCCGCGGTGCGCTCTTACCGCACCGTTTCACCCTTACCTGATCTCCGGACTTGCGCCCGAAGCCATCGGCGGTTTGCTTTCTGTTGCCCTGTTCCGCGTGTTGCCACGGATGGCCGTTAGCCATCACCCTGCCCTGTGGAGTCCGGACTTTCCTCGCCCTCTCCGGCCGAAACCGTCGAAGCCGCGATTGCCTGGCCCGCTTTGCAACTTACGATTTTAACATCCGCGGAATCGGCGGCCGGGGCGAAACACGGAAACGTCGTCATAGAAATCGTGCAATGCGTTCGCCTCCCACCAGCCCGGCACGCCCAGAACGGGCAGCGGCGCGAAGGCGCGGCTGTCGAGCGGACCGGCGCTCAGGCGTTGCGCTACACGTTCGTCGAGCAGCGCGCGGCGCGCGGCATCGTCGAGCGAGAAATAGTCGGCGGGAACGTCGACGATCCATGCGTGTCCCGTGCAAGCCTTGTACGGCGCGACGAGTTTCTCCAGCAACGCGTGTCCGAAGATGCGGGCCTCGCAGCGCGTGCCCCACGCCGTGCGCTCGTCGGCGAACAGGGTGCGCCAGCCGAAGCCGCGCAGCGCGTCGGCAAGCGATGCATCGGCGCATGCGAAAAGCACAGCGTTCTCGTCGAAGAGCGTGAGTGCGTCGCGCACGCCGCCGCGCGTCGGGCCGATGCCGAGCGCATCGATCTGCTCGGCCTGTCGCGCGTTGAGCGCCGCCTTGATGCGCGGATACGCGAACCACATCGAGCCATTGAAGAAATCGTGGAGATTGTGGCGCGTCGGCACGCGGCCCGTCTGCGCGATGTGACCTTCGTAAGAAGCGCCGGCCGGCAGTTCTTCCTGCGCGATGAACGCGAGCGGCTTGCCCCGCCCCGTGACAGGCGAGGCCGCCGCCGCGTCTTCGTTCAATACCGCGAGATATTCGTCATACCCGACAAGTGCCGCCGTCTGCCAGCGCCTGCCGCGCGCTTCGATGGACGCGAGCCACGGCCGCGCCCAGTCGATATCGGCGAAACCCGCGCTCACGTTCGCGTGCTTAGTGTGCGTCCGCGAAGCGCCAGTTGATCGACTCGCCGCCGCGCAGCGGGACGATCGTCGTGTCGCCCGCGGTGAATTCGGCGGGCAGCGTCCACGATCCGCGTTCGAGGGTCACCGATTCCTTGCTGCGCGGCAGACCGTAGAAGTCCGCGCCGTGGAAGCTCGCGAAGCCTTCCAGCTTGTCGAGTGCACCGGCCTTGTCGAAGGTTTCGGCGTAGAGCTCGAGCGCATGCAGCGCCGTGTAGCAGCCCGCGCAGCCGCACGCATGCTCCTTCAGTCCTTTCGGATGCGGCGCGCTGTCCGTGCCGAGGAAATAGCGCGGATTGCCCGACGTCGCCGCCTCGACCAGCGCCACGCGATGCGTCTCGCGCTTCAATACCGGCAGGCAGTAATAATGCGGGCGCATCCCGCCGACCAGCATGATGTTGCGGTTGTAGAGCAGATGATGCGCGGTGATCGTTGCCCCGATCGGTCCTTCGGCCTCGCGCACGTAGTCCGCCGCATCCTTGGTCGTGATGTGCTCGAACACGACCTTCAGCGCCGGAAAATCGCGGCGCAGCGGCGTCATCACGCGATCGATGAACACTTTCTCGCGATCGAAAACGTCGATGTCGCCATCGGTCACTTCGCCGTGCACCAAAAGCGGCATGCCCGATTCCTGCATCGCTTCGAGCGTCGTCGCGCACTTTCCGAGATCCGTCACGCCCGCGTCGGAATTGGTCGTCGCGCCCGCCGGATACAGCTTCACGCCATGCACGAAGCCGCTCGCCTTGGCGCGGCGGATTTCGTCGGGCGGCGTGTTGTCGGTGAGATAGAGCGTCATCAGCGGCTCGAAGCGCGCGCCGGCGCCCTCTTTCGGCAGCGCGGCCAGGATGCGCTCGCGGTAAGCCGCGGCCATCTCCGTCGTCGTCACGGGCGGCTTCAGGTTCGGCATGATGATCGCCCGGCCGAACTGGCGCGCCGTGTGCGGCAGGACGGCCGCGAGCGTCGCGCCGTCGCGCACGTGCAGATGCCAGTCGTCGGGGCGCGCGATCGTGAGCGAATTGGGCGAGGATGAGGTAGCGGACATGGCGTGATGACGGGGAAACGTTGGAATGTCGCAAGTCCACGCAAGGAGAGGAAAAAATCGCCGTGGAAATTCCACAACGCGCGCGTTTGTGAGCGGATGCGCGTTTTTTTCGGCTCGGCCTCGGTGATATGCTTGTCGGACGTATTGTAACAACAGGCCACAAGCCGCCCGCCCCAGCATCATGTGCCAACTTCTCGGAATGAACTGCGCCGAACCGACCGACGTGACGTTCTCGTTCACCGGTTTCGCGGCGCGCGGCGGCGTCACTGATCATCATGCCGACGGCTGGGGCATCGCATTCTTCGAGGACAAGGCCTGCCGGCTGTTCATCGATCATCAGTCGTCGGCCAGTTCGCCGCTCGCGGACATGGTCAAGCGTTATCCGATCAAGTCGAAGAACACGATCGCGCATATCCGCAAGGCGACGCAGGGGCACATCCTGCTCGAGAACTGCCATCCGTTCATGCGCGAGTTGTGGGGCCGGCACTGGATCTTCGCGCACAACGGCGATCTCAAAGGCCATTCGCCCGAACTCACCGGTGTGTACCAGCCGGTCGGCACGACGGACAGCGAGCTCGCATTCTGCACACTGCTGCAAGGTCTGCGCCGCGCTTTTCCGTGCTCACAGCCGCCGCTCGAAGAGCTTTTCGATGCGCTCGCCGAACTCACGCGCGGCATCACGCAATACGGCGTCTTTAATTTCCTGATGTCGAACGGGCAGGCGCTCTTCTCGCACTGCTCGACGCATTTGTACTATCTGGTGCGTAGCTGGCCGTTTTCGACGGCGCATCTGATCGACGCGGACATGTCGATCGATTTCGCCAAGTACACGACGCCGGAAGACCGCGTCGCCGTGATCGCCACGTCGCCGCTCACCGACAATGAAATCTGGACGCGCTTCGCCCCCGGCGATCTCGCGATGTTCCAGTGCGGCGACCTCGCCCGCACGGTGAATATTCCGGTGCCCGAGGACGTCGCGAAGAAGGCGGCCGAGCCGCTCGCGAAGGCGTGCGTCGGGTCGGCGCTGAAAATCGGCGAGATTCAGACGACGGCGGCCGTGGAGTCGGAACTGGGGATCGAATAAAAAAACGGCGCTTCTTTTCGGAAGCGCCGTTTTCGTTCACAGCGGAATCAGTGCAGGATCTTCGCCAGAAAGTCCTTCGCGCGATCCGACTTCGGATTCTCGAAGAACGCTTCCTTCTGATCGTCCTCGACGATGAGCCCGCGGTCCATGAAGATCACGCGGTTCGCCACTTTCTTCGCGAAGCCCATTTCGTGCGTCACGCACATCATGGTCATGCCTTCCTGCGCGAGCTCCACCATCACGTCGAGCACCTCGTTGATCATCTCCGGGTCGAGCGCGGATGTCGGCTCGTCGAACAGCATCGCGATCGGGTCCATCGACAGCGCGCGCGCAATCGCCACGCGCTGCTGCTGACCGCCCGACAACTGGCCCGGAAACTTGTCCGCATGCGCGCGCAGGCCGACGCGATCCAGCAGCTTCAAACCCTTTTGCATGGCTTCGTCGTTGGAGCGGCCGAGCACCTTGATCTGCGCGAGCGTCAGATTCTGCGTGATCGTCAGATGCGGAAACAGCTCGAAGTGCTGAAACACCATGCCGACCTTCGAGCGCAGCTTCGACAAGTTGGTTTTCTTGTCCGTCAGCGACTGCCCGTTGATCGTGATATCGCCCTTCTGGAACGGTTCGAGGCCATTCACGGTCTTGATGAGCGTCGACTTGCCCGAACCCGACGGGCCGCACACCACGACGACCTCGCCCTTCTTCACTTCGGTCGTGCAGTCGGTCAACACCTGGAACTGCCCGTACCACTTGGAAACATTCTTGATAGAGATCATCTTGCGACCTTTTTCTGAAGACTTTTGACGAGGGCCGACGCCACCACGCAGATCACGAAGTAGCATGCGCCCGCGAACAGGACCATTTCGACGGACGTGCCGTCGCGATCCCCGATGTTCGTCGCCGTGCGGAAGAAGTCCGCGAGACTGATGACATAGACGAGCGACGTATCCTGAAACAGGACGATCGCCTGCGTGAGCAAGAGCGGCACCATCGCGCGGAACGCTTGCGGCAGCACGACGAGCTTCATCGCCTGGGCGTAGGTCATGCCGAGCGCGAACGCCGCGTTCACTTGGCCGCGCGGCACCGCCTGAATGCCGGCGCGGATGATTTCCGAATAGTACGCGGCTTCGAACAGCGAGAACGCGACCATCGCCGAGGCGAGACGAATGTCGATGTCAGCCGACAGCCCCAGCACGTTTTGCAGCACCTGCGGCACGATCAGGAAGAACCACAGCAGCACCATCACGAGCGGGATCGAGCGGAACAGCGTGACGTACGCGCCCGCGAACCATTGCAGCGGCTTCACGCCCGAAAGGCGGAACAGCGCGAGCACGGTGCCCCAGATGATGCCGACCACGATAGCGAGCAAGGTGATCTGCAGCGTGATCTTGGCGCCCGTCATCAGCGTGGGCCACGACCCGAGCACGCCACTCCAGTTGAACTGATGCATTACTTGCCTCCGATGTAGCCGGGCAGGCGGGTTTTCGCTTCCACCCAGCGCATCAACAACATCACGACGAGGTTGATGAGCATGTAGGCGATCGTCACCGCGATGAACGATTCATACGTCTGCGCCGTGTAGTCGACGAGCTGGCGTGCCTGCGCGGACAGATCCAGCAGACCGATGGTCGACGCGACCGCCGAGTTCTTGAACACGTTGAGGAACTCGGACGTGAGCGGCGGCACGATGATGCGGTACGCGACCGGCATCAGCACGTAGCGATACGTCTGCCATTGCGTGAAGCCCATCGCGAGACCCGCGTTGCGCTGTCCGCGCGGCAGCGCGTTGATGCCCGAGCGCACCTGCTCGCACACGCGCGCGCCGGTGAAGAGCCCGAGACAGATGATCGACGACGAAAAGAACTGCGCCGTGGGCGGCAGTTGCTTGAACCAGTTGCCCATGGAAGGCGGCAGCAGTTCCGGTATCACGAGATACCAGACGAAGAACTGCACGATCAGCGGAATATTGCGGAAGATCGCGACGTAGACGGTGCCGATACCCGCCAGCGTGCGATTCGGGACCGTGCGCAAGATGCCGAACAACGAGCCGACCACGAGCGCGATCACCCAGGCCGCGAGCGACACGGTGATCGTCACCCAGAAGCCGGAGATCAACCAGCCGAGATAGGTGGTGGGCTCGCCGGTGGAAACCGGACTCAGCAGAATGCCCCAGTTCCAGTGATAAGACATGGACTCACTCCAAAAAAAACGGAAGAAGCAAGCTCCTTCCGTTTAGTTCGTTCGATGCTCGAACCGGTTAGTCGATTGCCTTGTCATTCGGGCTCTTGTAGAGAGCCTTCATGTCGTCACTTTCGGGGAAGTTGAGGTTGAGACCCTTCGGCGGGATCGGGCTTTCGAACCACTTCTTGTAGATCTTGTCCGCTTCGCCCGACGTTTCGACCTTGGCGATCGCGTCGTCGACGACCTTCTTGAACTCCGGATCGTTCTTGCGCATCATGCAGCCGTACGCTTCATGCGACTGCGGTGCGCCGACGATCACGAAATCGTTCGGCGTGTTCGACTTGGCGCGCTCGCCGGCGAGCAGTGCATCGTCCATCATGAACGCGACGGCGCGGCCCGTCGACAGCGTCAGGAACGATTCGCCATGATCCTTCGCGCTGATGATGTTCATGCCCATGTTCTTTTCCTGATTCATCTTGCGAAGCAGGCGTTCGGACGTGGTGCCGGCGGTCGTCACCACCGTCTTGCCCTTCAGGTCGGCCCAGTCCTTCACGCCCGAATCCTTCTTGGTCATGAGGCGCGTGCCGATCACGAAGATCGTGTTCGAAAAGGCCACTTGCTGCTGGCGCTCGGTGTTGTTCGTCGTCGAGCCGCATTCGAGGTCGACCGTGCCGTTCTGCACGAGCGGAATACGGTTCTGCGACGTGACCGGCGTGAGCTTCACCTTCAGATCCGGCGTGCCGAGCTTCTGCTTGACCGCTTCCACGACCTTCAGCGCGAACTCGTGCGAGTAGCCGACGACGTTTTGCTTGTCGTCATAGTAGGAAAACGGAATGGACGATTCGCGATGCCCCAGCGAGATCACACCCGTGTCCTTGATCTTCTTCAGCGTGCCTGCATCCTGGGCGTACGCGCCGGTGGCGAGAAACCCGAGCGCGGCGACGAGCAGCGCGGCCTTTTTAATCTTCATGTGTTCGATCTCCTGTGGCAAAAATCGGGGCAAGTTTAGCAGGGTAATTATTCTGAAAGAATGATTGTTAACCCACGACCGTCTTATTTTAGAGACGGCTTTCTGAACCGATGTGCAACCCGGTTGCGACGCGCAGTTTAGAGCAGTTTCAAGCAAAAGCGGGAGACATTCTTATGAATATCTCCCGTCGATCGTGCAGGGACCAAACGCGGATCGCCGTTAGCGATTCGCGTGCCTGCCAAGCGATTTATTTGCTTGCCGCAACAACGAATGCTTCAGTGCGATCCGCGTGCATAGCCGCCGCGATCAGCGCATTGCCATTGACGCTGACGACACCCGTGAAAGTCTGGCCTTGATTCGGACACGTGTCGCCGAAGGTGATTGCCGTGTCATAGACGTTCTTCGTGCCGTGAATCTTTACTCTGCCCGAGAACGAGCAGCCGCTGGGCCCCGATCCGCGCACTGTGCCGTCGGTGTCGATCGCGAACGTGACGGTCTCGCTGCCACGAAACGTTGCACCCGCGCCGGTGTATGTTCCCGCGATCGCAGAGAGGCTCGGCGTCTGATCGTAGACGGTGCTGTATGCGGTCGTGAACGACGCGCTGCCATTGGCCGCTGAGGTGAACGTGCCGTTCAGACTCGATTGCGGAACGTAATTGGCCGTGATCGATCCGTGCCTCGCGGCGCTGCGGGTCACCTCGAAGTCCGTGGCGTCAGCGGAGTTGAACACGCCATTGGACGCCGTTGCCGTTCCCTGAACGAGACCGAGCGCGTTCGTTGCCTGATTCACGTACACGAAGTAGTACGTCCCGTTGTCCAGCACGACGCCGGTGACCGTGTCGTTGTTCGAGTCGGTGCCCATGTACATGCCTTGCGCATCGAAGTTGCCCGACGGAACCACCGCGTTGTTCGCGGTTTTGTCGTCACTGCTGCCGCCGCCACCGCCGCACGCGGAAAGCACGAGTGCAGCCAGAACGCTCGATACGACGATCTTCTTCATTTCTTCTCTTCCTCCAGTTCACGCTCCCTTGTCGAGGAGCAAGCTCTTCCCCCGATCGGCATCCGGTTGAATGGATCGCTGGGAAACTTGCAAACTTGCGCGGAGTATAGGGAAACTAAGGAAAACGAAATGTCAGTAATTGTGGATCGTCAGCATGACTCGCATTTTGGCGATTGCTTCGGACAGCGCGAATGCAAACAAGCGCGTGGCTCTCGCGAGCCACGCGCTCAATCACGCTCGCACGCAGCCGATAGGATCAGGGATAGAGGCCGCGCATCTCGCGCGCCTGCAGAATCCGCGTACACGCAACGATGAACGCCGCCGTGCGCACCGAAACCTGATGCTCGCTCGCCACTTGCCAGACGCCCGCGAACGCTTCGCGCATCACGCGCTCGAGACGCTGGTTGATTTCGTCCTCGGTCCAGAAGAAGCTCGAGAAGTCCTGCACCCATTCGAAGTACGACACGGTCACGCCGCCGGCATTCGCGATCACGTCCGGAATCACGAGGATGCCCTTGTCGTTCAGGATGTCGTCCGCCGCGGTCGTGGTCGGGCCGTTCGCGCCTTCGACGACGATCTTCGTGCGGATCTTCGATGCGTTCTTTTCGGTGATCTGGTTTTCCAGCGCGGCCGGAATCAGGATGTCGCTTTCGATCATCCAGAACTCGTCCGCCTGCACCGGATCCGCACCGGCGAAGCCGCCGACGCCGCCGTTCTTCGCGACGTGATCGAGCAGCGCGACGGTATCGATGCCCTTCGAGTTATGGATCGTGCCCGTGTGATCCTGCACGGCGATGACCTTCGCGCCCGCTTCCTGGAACAGCTTGGCTGCGATGCCGCCCACGTTGCCGAAGCCCTGCACCGCGATGCGCGCACCTTCGATTTCCATGCCGATGCGCCGCGCCGCTTCCGTGCCGACGACGAACACGCCGCGACCCGTCGCTTCCTTGCGGCCGAGCGAGCCGCCGAGCGAGATCGGCTTGCCGGTCACGACACCCGTCGCCGTCTGCCCCTGGTTCATGGAGTAGGTGTCCATCATCCACGCCATGATCTGCTCGTTCGTGTTCACGTCCGGCGCGGGAATATCCGTGTTCGGCCCGATGATGATGCCGATCTCGCTGGTATAGCGACGCGTCACGCGTTCGAGCTCGCCGCGCGACAGCGTGCGCGGATCGACGCGGATGCCGCCCTTCGCGCCGCCGTACGGCACGTTCACGGCCGCGTTCTTCACCGACATCCACGCGGACAGCGCCATCACTTCGGAGAGCGTCACATCCTGGTGGTAACGCACGCCGCCCTTGCCGGGACCGCGCGACGTATTGTGCTGCACGCGATAGCCTTCGAAATGCGCGACGGTGCCGTTATCGAGCTCGATCGGGCAATCGACGATGAGAATGCGCTTCGGGCGCTTGAGGGTTTCGAGCCAGCGGGAGAGGGAACCGAGATACGGGGCAACGCGATCGACCTGTTGCAGATAGTTTCCCCAGGGACCGAGATCATCGGCGTGGAGATACGACGGGATGGCGTGTTTTGCGTCCGGCGCTTGCACAGGTTGCTTCGAGGCAGACATTGATGCTCCAGCGGTGAAGGAATGCGCTCATTGTCGAAAAACGCCGTTTCCAAATCCAATGCCGTTTCCTTATCCCATCATGCAAATCCTGCATAACGTCGCAAAGCCTTACGCCGCGGGGCTTTCCGACGATGCCTTGAGCAATTCCTCACCGACTGCATCCCACAGCGCGCGCATCAGCGCCTGACGCGGCTCTTCGCCGAGCGCCGCGAGCTTGTCGCGATAAAGGCGGATTTCCATCGTCAGCGTGAACTGGCCGGCGGGCGTGCCGCGCGTGCCGCGATCGAGGCGAATGAGCCGCCCTTCTTCCACCGCATCCTCCACGGCGCTGTGCGGCAGGAACGCGACGCCGTGACCGGCGAGCGCCATCGCTTTCAGGCCCTCGGCCATGTCGGTTTCATAGACTTTGTCGAGATATAGCCGCGTGGGCGCAGTCGCGATGATGACTTCCGTCATGCGGCCGAGATAGGCATTCGGCGTGTACGACAGATACGGCACGGGTGATTCGGCCGTCGCGGGCAGCGTGAAGCGCGCGCGTCCGCCTTTGGTCACGGCGGAGAACGGGCTGATCGGCTCGGCGCCGAGCGTGAGCATGTCGTAGCGCGCGGGATCGAGCGCGACCGGATGACTCGGATGGTGATAGCCCATCACGAGATCGCAGCCGCCTTCGACGAGCGACAGCACCGCATCGTGCACGTTGAGCGCGCGCAGCCGTGTGCGGATGCGTCCGAGGCGCGCCTCGATGTGTTCGAGCCAGCGCGGAAAATACGTGAGCGAAAGCGTATGCGGCACGGCGAACTCGATGGTCGCCGTCGGCGCGCCGCCCTGCCCGCGCAAGAGCGTGCGCGCTTCGTGAAACTGCGAGAGCATCGCGAGCGCCTGCTCGTAGAACACATTGCCGGCTTGCGTGAGGCGCGTCGGATAAACCGACCGGTCGATGAGTTCCGTGCCGAGCCACGCTTCGAGCGCCTGAATGCGCCGCGAGAACGCGGGCTGCGTGATATGCCTCAGTTCAGCGGAGCGACTGAAGCTGCGCGTCTCCGCCAGCGACACGAAGTCTTCCAGCCATTTCAGTTCCATGCGTTTTCCGGCGCGCGCGGCGCTTCTCGGCAAAGAACGCATTCTAGCGGGCGCATGAACCGCGCGAAGGCGCGGCGCACCATCGGCATGCGCTCGCGCACGGACGAGGTGCCGTCGCTTTCGGGGATGCGCGCCTCGACTTTCATCACATGCGGGCCGCCGCACGCGTCCGAATCCCGCGCCCACGCTCGCTCCCTGCGATACACCGGCTATAGATGCACTCGATTGGCATGATGCTTGCAGTTTTCGGGGCCGTCGCGTGTTCATCCGATGGCGCGCGCCCACACGGAACCCGCAATGTCCAATCTGATCGCATCGCTCAAGAGCGGCAACTGGCGCTCGCTGCTCGCCTGCTTCCTTTACTTCGATACGGGTTTCACCGTCTGGGTGCTGTACGGGCCGCTCGCGCCGTTCATCGGCCGCGACGTGACGATGTCGGCCGCGCAGCAGGGCTTTCTCGTCGCGGTGCCGGTGCTGGCCGCGGCCATTCTGCGCGTGACGCTCGGCAACCTGTATCAGTCGACCGATGGACGGCGCGTCGCGCTGATGGGCGTGGTGCTCTCGTCGATTCCGGCGATCGTGCTGCCGCTTCTGCCCGGCGTGCCGTCGTATGCCTTGCTGCTCGTGCTCGGCGTGTTTCTCGGCATGGGCGGCGCGAGCTTCGCCGTCGCGCTGCCGATGGCCGGCAGCAACTATCCGCCGAAGGTGCAGGGCCTCGTGCTCGGCCTCGCCGCTGCCGGCAACATCGGCGCGGTACTCGACGGCTTCCTGTTCCCGCATCTCGCCGATGCCTTCGGCTGGCAGGTATCGACCGCCGCCGCGCTGCCGTTGCTCGCGATCACGGCCGTCGCGCTGTTTGCATGGGCATCCGATGCGGGCCAGAAAACCGGCAGCACGATGCGCGCGCTGTCGAGCTTCGCGGTGACGCTCGTCAGCCTGATCGTCCTGGTGCTCGCGGTGAATGCCGGCGTGTTCGGGGGCGGCAAGGCAGGCGTGTTGCTCTTGCCGGTGATCGGCGCGCTCATCGCCATCGCCGTGCTGCCGCGACGCTATCGATCGGTGCTCGGCGAGCGCGATACGTGGATCATCATGCTGATCTACAGCATCACCTTCGGCGGATTCGTCGGCATGTCGTCGTATGTGACGCTGCTGCTGACATCGCTCTATCAGATGCCCAAGCTCGAAGCAGGGCTTTTCATGTCGCTGCTCGCGTTCCTCGGTGCGATCGTGCGGCCGTTCGGCGGCTATGTCGCCGACCGCGTGACCGGCGTGCGCGCGTTGCTCGTGCTGCTCGCGGCGATTGCCATCGGCGACTTCGCGTTCGCGATCTGGATGCCGCCGGTCGCGGGCGGCCTCGCGATCCTCATCTGCCTGTACGTCGCTTTCGGTCTCGGCAACGGCTCGACCTTCCAGCTCGTGCCGCATCGCTGGAAGGGCAAGACCGGTTTGCTGTCGGGGATCGTGGGGGCGGCCGGCGGCATCGGCGGGTTCTATCTGCCGGTGATCATGGGCATCGCGAAGGAAAGCACCGGCAGCTATCAAATGGGCTTCGCGACCTTCGGCGTGCTCGCGACATGCGCGTTCGGCGCATTGTTCCTGCTGCGCGGTCAGTGGCTGCGCTGGTCGTCCACGGCTTCGCACGCGCACGAAGGCGTCGCGATCGGCGGCGCACACGCGATGGAATAACGGGCGCAACGGGCGGCGCGCGATGCGCCGCCTTCATTCGCCGATCGTCGACGTATCCCGCTGGTCATCCAGCGCCGCCGCTTCCGCCCGCTGCTGCTGCAACGCCCACATTTGCGCGAACAAGCCGTCCGCGCGCAGCAACTCCGCATGCGTCCCGCGCTCCACGATGCGCCCGTGATCCATCACGATGATCTGCTGCGCATGCACGACCGTCGACAATCGATGCGCGATGATGAGCGTCGTCCGCTCGCGCGCGATCGAATCGAGCTCGTGCTGGATCGCGCGCTCCGATTTCGAATCGAGCGCGGACGTGGCTTCGTCGAAGATCAGAATGGGCGGGTTCTTCAACATCGTGCGCGCGATGGCGACGCGCTGCTTCTCGCCGCCCGACAGCTTCAGCCCGCGCTCGCCGACCGCCGTGTCGTATCCGGCCGGCAATGCCTCGATGAAGTCGTGGATATGCGCCGCGCGCGCCGCCGCGATCACTTCCTCGCGGCTCGCGGAAGGACGTCCGTACGCGATGTTGTAGTAGATCGAATCGTTAAAGAGCACGGTGTCCTGGGGCACGATGCCGATCGCCGCGCGCAGGGAATCCTGCGTGACGTCGCGAATGTCCTGCCCGTCGATGCGAATGCTTCCGCCCTGCGCGCGATCGAGATCGTAGAAGCGAAAGAGCAGCCGGCCGAGCGTCGACTTGCCCGAGCCGCTGTGCCCGACCACGGCTGTCGTCGTGCCTGCCGGAATCGTGAAATCGACGCCGTGCAAGATTGGCCGCGCCTTCTCGTACGCGAAGCTCACGTTGTCGAAGCGCACTTCGCCGCCGCGCACGGCGAGCGCCTGGGCGTTCGGCGCATCCGGCACTTCGCGGCCCGCGCCGAGCAGCGTGAACATGCGATCCATGTCGGTCAGCGCCTGCTTCAGCTCGCGATACACGACGCCCAGGAAATTCAGCGGAATGTACAACTGCAGCATGAACGTGTTGATGAGCACGAGGTCGCCGAGCGTCAGCCGCCCCGCCATCACGCCCTGCGTCGCGCGCCACAGAATGAAGACGAGCCCCACGCCGATGATCGTCTGCTGCCCGAAATTCAGCATCGACAGCGAACGTTGCGACTTGATCGCCGCCGCCCGATAGCGCTGGAGGTTTTCGTCGTAACGGCGCGTTTCCCACTCTTCGTTGCCGAAGTACTTCACGGTCTCGTAGTTGAGCAACGAATCGATCGCGCGCGAGTTCGCCTTCGAATCGAGATCGTTCATCGTGCGGCGGAAATGCGTGCGCCACTCGGTCACCTTCACCGTGAACACGATATAGGTGGCCAGCGCCGTGCCCGTGACGATCGCGTAGTACGCCTCGTACTTCGTCACGAAGAAGGCCATCACGAGCCCGACTTCGACGAGCGTCGGCAGAATACTGTAGAGCGAATACGACACGAGCTGCTGAATGCCGCGCGTGCCGCGTTCGATATCGCGCGACATGCCGCCCGTCTGCCGCTCCAGATGAAAGCGCAGCGACAGCGAATGCAGATGGCGAAAGACCTGCAGTGCGAGCTTGCGCACCGCGCTTTCCGTGACCTTCGCGAAAAGCAGCTCGCGCAGTTCGGTGAAAAGCGAGGTCGAAAGCCGCACGGCCGCATACGCGATCACGAGCAGCCCGATGCCGCCGATCAGCACGACGCCCGGTGCATCGTTCGCGCGTCCGAGCGCGGTGAGATGCTGCACCGAAGCGAGTCCGTCGACGATCCGCTTCATCACGATCGGCACGCCGAGGTTCGCGACCTTCGCGCCGATCAGGCACGTCAGCGCGAACGCGACGCGCCATTTGTAGGTGGTGAGATAGGGCAGCAGCGAGCGGATCGTCTGCCAGTCGTTGCGCGGGCCTTGATGCGCGGGCCCGGGCTCTGCGTTCGGGAAGCGGCGCATGAGTTCGTATCGTTCGAGCGCGTCGCGCGGACAGAGTCGGGCGCGGCGTGGGGAGGGTTTTTATCGTCGAAGCGGGAGCACGTCTCTCGCATGCTTTCCCGTACAATTTACTCTAGGCCCTGACGTGAACGAGGTCTTTCGCCTCGCGTGGCCGGGCCCATTCATCAATATGCATTGTCGCAGAAGGTTCGAGAGGCCGCTCGCGCCCGCGAGCCTTCCGCCCGACTTGCCAACCGGAACGCCTTCCATGACCGACCATCCCGATCTTCCCGAAAAGCACGTCGCGCTGCGCGTCGTGCCGCAGCCCGCCGACGCGAACGTCCACGGCGACGTTTTCGGCGGGTGGATCATGGCGCAGGTCGATATCGCCGGCTCCATTCCGGCGAGCCGCCGCGCGAACGGCCGCGTCGCGACCGTCGCTGTGAATTCGTTCCTGTTCAAGCATCCGGTGTTCGTCGGCGACCTGCTGAGCTTCTACGCCGATATCGTGAAGACGGGCAATACATCCGTCACGGTGGCGGTCGAGGTCTGGGCGCAGCGCATGAACCTCGCCGAAGAGGTCGTCAAGGTGACGGAAGCGACGCTCACCTATGTCGCGACCGACCGCGACCGTCGCCCGCGCGTGCTGCCGTCGCGCGACTGAAAGCGTACGGTCAATGGGGCAATACGCCCTGTTGCAGCAGGCCCGGGATCGCCTCGTGCGGCATCGGGCGCGAGAACAGGTAGCCCTGCATTTCGTCGCAATCGCGCTCGCGCAGAAAGTCGTGCTGCGCGTGCGTTTCGACGCCCTCCGCGATCACCTGCAACTCCAGCGAGTGCGCGAGCGCGATGATCGCCGACGTGATGGTTTCGTCATCGCCCGACGAGCCGATATCCGCGACGAACGAGCGATCGATCTTCAGCCGATGCACCGGAAAGCGCTTGAGATACGACAGGCTCGAATAGCCGGTGCCGAAGTCATCGATCGCGATGCCGATGCCGAGCGCCGATAGCTCGGAAAGCATCGTGATCGCTTCCTCGGCATTGCGCATGATCGCGCTCTCCGTAAGTTCGAGTTCGAGATAGCGCGGCGCGAGGCCGGTCTCTTCGAGCACGGACGTCACGAGCCTTGCGATGTCCCGCTGCTGGAAATGCCGCGCCGACAGATTCACCGACACGCGCGCCGGCGGCAATCCGGCGTCCTGCCACGCCTTGTTCTGCCGGCAGGCTTCGCGCAGCACCCACTCCGATAGCGGCCCGATGAGGCCGCTTTCCTCCGCCACCGGAATGAACGACGCCGGCGACACGAGTCCCTGCTCCGGATCGTGCCAGCGCACCAGCGCCTCGATGCCGACGATCTGGCGCGTCGTCATGTCGACCTGCGGCTGATAGTGCAGCAGGAACTCGCCATCGCGCAGCGCGCGCCGCAGGCGCCGCTCCAGATTCATGCGCGCGCCGACGCTCGCGTTCATTTCCGGCTGATAGAACTGATACGTGTTGCGGCCCATGTCCTTCGCGCGATACATCGCGATGTCGGCCTTCTTCATCACGGTTTCGGCGTCGTCGCCGTCTTGCGGATAGAGACTCGCGCCCATGCTGCAGCCGACGTACAACTCGGTGTCGTCGAGCCACACCGGTTCTGAAATCGCCGCGCGCGTGCGCTCCATCCACGCGATGAGTCCGGCTTCGTCGGTGAGATCGGGCAGCACGACGACGAACTCGTCGCCGCCGTGACGCGCGACCGTATCGCTCGAACGCGCCGAGCGCGCGAGCCGCTCCGCGATCACCGCGAGCAGCCGGTCGCCGACGCTGTGACCGAGACTGTCGTTGACGTTCTTGAAGCCGTCGAGATCCATGAACACGACGGCGATCTTCGTCTCGCGCCGCCGCGCCGTCTCGATCGCATGTTGCAGGCGGTCCTTCAGCAGATTGCGATTCGGCAGGCGCGTGAGCGTGTCGTAATTCGCCTGATACTCCAGTTCTTCCTGATAGCGCATCAGATCGGTCACGTCGTTGATGATGCCGATGTGATGCGTCGTCATGCCCTGCGCGTTCGGCACGGGCGCGACGAAAAGCTGATTCCAGAAGAGCGCGCCGTCCTTGCGATAGTTGCGCACGACGACGCTCGCCTCCATGTTCGCGGCGAGCGCGCGGCGAATCGACGTGAGCCCTTCCTGATCGCCGTCCGGGCCGTGCAGGAAGCGGCAGTCGTGGCCGATCACCTCGCTCGGGTCGTATCCCGTGATGCGCTTGAACGCCGGGTTCGCGTACTCGATCACGTTCGCGCCGTCGACCACGCCCGTGATCAGAATCGCGTTCACGCTCGCGTCGAGCGCACGGCTTTGCAGGCGCAGCGCGAGTTCGGCGCGCTTGTGATCGGTGACGTCATGATACGAACCGAGCACGCCGATGGTCTGCCCTTCGCCGTCGAGCAGCGGCAGCTTGCTCGAGACGATGGTGCGCAACTGTTCGCCCATCACGATGTCGCGCTCGTGGTGCATCTTCGGCACGGTCGTGACGATGACCTCCTCGTCGTCCGCGCGCACGACGTCCGCGAGCGCGCTCCACGGCAGATCGAAATCCGTCTTGCCGATGACCTGCTCGTTGTACGCGAGACCCGCATCGCGCGCGAACGCGTTGTTGCAGCCGAGATAGCGCAGTTCGCGGTCCTTCCAGAACACGCGCTGCGGAATGTTGTCGATGACCGCTTCGAGCATCTCGTTGGAGCGGCGCGCCTCGGCTTCCGCGTGGATGCGGTCGGTCACGTCGTTCGCCAGCATGAAAATGCCCGGGCGATTCGAATACGTCAGCGAGTGATGCGACACGTCCGCGCCGACGATGGCCCCGTCCTTGCAGCGATAGCGCCACACGCCCGCCGATCCCCGCCCCGATGCCGCGCGCTCGCCCCGGTCGCCGACTTCGCCGCCGCTGCGCGCGAGCCTCGCGGCGAAGCTGTCGAAGTCGTCCGCATGATGCAGATCGCGCAATGTCATGTTCATGAACTCCGGCTCGCCGAAGCCGAAGTGCTCGATCGCGGCCTGATTCACGGCGACGAAGCGCATCGTTTCGCGATCGACGATCCACATTGGCACCGGATGCGCCTCGAACATGCCGCGAAAGCGCTCGTTGCTGCGCTGGCGCGCACGCACGACGCCGAGCTTCTCGCGCGATTGCCGCTCGTGGCTCGCGAACAAATAGATCAGCACGCTGCTGCCGGCGAGCATCGTGAAGACGAGCAGCAGCATCGCGCCGCTCGATGCCCGCGCGGATTGATCGAGCGCGACGATCGTCGCGTCGTCGATGCGCGAGCGCAGGACCGAAAGCTCTTCGTCGACGCCTTGCTGGTCTTCGCCGAGCGAGACGAACGCGGCGTCGGCCCATGCGCGGGATGCGTCGGGACTGGCGTTCTTCGCGCGCTCGAACGCGAGACCGGCGTCGCGGCGCATCGCGGCGGCGCGGACGGCGAGCGCATCGAATGCGCCGGTCGTGCCGGGCTCCATCGCGATCTGCGCGCGCAGCCCGCTTTCGAGCGCGTCGAGATGGGCCTCGCGCGCCTGATGCTGCGCGTCGGATTCCGCGATGCCGGTCGCCTCGAAGCGGCTCAGTTGCGTGAGCGATTCGCCGAGCGTGCTGCGATAAGCCGCGAGATCGCGAAGGAGGCTCATCGAGCGCAGCGTGCGCGCGTCGCTTTCGCGCAGCCCGCCGATCCGTTCGCAGGCGACGAACGCATTGGCGCCGAGCGCGGCCAGTACCACGGCAATGTTGACGAGCAAACCTCTGGAGAGGAATCGAGTCATGAGCAGCGGGCTTATCCCTTTGATGCGCGCCGGACGCACACCGAGAACAATGCGCGGCGTGGCAAACGGCTCCACGCCCGATTAATGGATAACGCCCAATAACGGCACCGCTCGCCCCACATTTAGGGCTTGCTCACAAATAATCTGATTAAAGCGCGCGCTTAACGTTTGCGCGTCCCGTCCCTCACTCGACGAGACCGAACTCTTTCATCGCAGGCAGGAAGTCGTGATTGACCTTGTCCGTATTGCGCGAGAGTTTCGCGAGCGCGTAACGCTGAAAGCGATCGAGCTTGCCCCAGCGATCGAGGCTCGGCGCGCTCACGCCGGACAGGCTGCTTTGCCGGATCACGGTTTCGGGCACGGCGTCGGCGTGCATCCAGACCGGATCAGGATCGCGCTCGATCTTCTCTGGCGCGGCGTTCGCGTGCGTCTTCATCATCTCTTCGAGCGCGAGATCGAAATTCTTTTCGAGCCCTGCTTCCTCTTCGATCGGAAAGCGCGCGAGCAGCGCGCGATCTTCGTAAGGAAGCTGCTGCCACTCATTGAGCGTGATGCGCATGCCGAAACGGTCGAGATTGAAGCGCACGGCAAGCGGGATGAAGCGCAGATTGTCAGAGGATTCGACTTCGAATCCGAAGAGACGGGCGGCGTCGTAAAGTCCCATGGCGAAGCCTCGTTGGATTGAGCGGAGGTGCGCGACGCGCATCGCCCGCTTAAGTTATTGTAGGGCCTTGGATCTGGCTGGAACCATTGCAATCTAGCCGCTGTTCACGTCACGATGCGTGCGAACAGCAACGATTGGCAGCAAGTCACATACCCGACTTTACTCGAAGTGAGCGGTCAGGAGCATTGAAGTGAATCAACTCGAAACCGACGACCAACCCGGCTTCGTCGAGCGCCAGGTGCGCAGGCATCGCAAAAACGACAGCGCCATCGCCGCTGACAACGTCGGTCAGGAATGGCCCGTGGCGCTCGTGTACAACGGCATCTCGCACGCGGTGATGATGTGCACGCCGCGCGATCTCGAAGCGTTCGCGGTGGGTTTCTCGCTGACGGAGGGCATCGTCGAGCGCGGCAGCGACATCCACGACATCGAGGTCGCCTTCCACGACGACGGCAGCGTCTTGCCGCATGCCGAAGTGCATCTGCAAGTCGTGCAGCAGGCGTTCGCGTCGCTCAAGGACAAGCGCCGCGCGCTCGCGGGGCGCACCGGATGCGGCGTGTGCGGCATCGAGAGCATCGAATTGCTCGATCTTCAGCCCGAGCAAGTACCGGAGACCGGCTTTCTCGCGCGCCTCGCGCCCGATGCGATCGAACGCGCCGCGCGCGAATTGCCCGCGCATCAGCAATTGACGAAGCTGACGGGCGGCCTGCACGCCGCCGCGTGGTGCGACGAAACCGGCGCCGTGCGCTACGCCTTCGAGGACGTCGGGCGGCACAACGCGCTCGACAAGCTCATCGGCCAGCTGGTTCTGCGTCGCGAGGACACGACGCAAGGTTTCGTGTTCCTGTCGAGCCGCGCGAGCTATGAACTCGTGCGCAAGTCGGCGCGCGTCGGCGTGCCGATGGTCGCGACGATCTCCGCGCCGACCTCGCTCGCCATCTCGATCGCGAAGCAGGCGGGCCTGCGGCTCGTCAGCTTCGCGCGCGAGAACAGCTTCGTCGAATACGACGTCGAATGACGCTGCGCATTCGAACTACTCGAACCGGCTGAAGTCCGGCTTGCGCTTCTCGAAGAACGCCTGAAACGCCTCGCGCGCTTCGGGCGCGACGAGCATGCGCGAGAAGTGCGCGGCTTCGTCTTCCATGCGCGCGATCACTTCGTGCGCCTGCGCGCCCTTCATCAACGATTTCGTCACGCGCAGCGACGACGCCGGCAGCAGCGCGAGCCGCTTCGCCTTGTCGAACGCGTAGGCGTCGAGTTCGGCGGCATCGATCGCGCCGTTCACGAAGCCCATGCCGATCGCTTCGTTCACGTCGAATGCTTCGCCGAGCAGGAGCTTTTCCGCCGCGCGCTGATAGCCCGCCGTGCGCGGCAGCAACAGGCTCGATGCCGCTTCCGGACACAAGCCCAGTTGCGAGAACGGCACCGAGAACTTCGCGCCCGGGCTCGCGTAGACGATGTCGCAATGAAGCAGCATCGTCGTGCCGATGCCCACGGCCGCCCCCGTCACCGCCGCGACGATCGGCTTCGGAAAGCCGCTGATGCGCCGCAGAAACTGGAACACCGGCGCGTCGAATCCCTTCGGCGGATCGTTCAGGAAGTCCTCGAGATCGTTGCCCGCGCTGAACGTCGTGCCGTTCGCGCGGATCAGCACCGCGCGCACGGTCGGGTCCATTTCGGCTTCATACAGGCCGTCGGCCATTTCCTGATACATCGCCGCGGTGATCGCGTTCTTCTTCTCCGGACGATTGAGCACGATGCTCAGCACGCCGTCCGCGCGTTCGATCTGAATTTCCATCTGCTGTCTCCTTCATGGCGGTCCGCGAGCGACGACACTCGCGGACCTTCCTGGATCAAAGCCGCTCGATGATGCCCGCCGCGCCCATGCCGGTGCCGACGCACATGGTCACCATGCCGTACTTGAGGTTGCGCCGGCGCAAGCCGTGCACGACCGTCGATGCGCGGATCGCGCCCGTCGCGCCGAGCGGATGGCCGAGCGCGATCGCGCCGCCGAGCGGATTGACCTTCGATGCGTCGAGACCGAGATCGCCCATCACCGCGAGCGCCTGCGCCGCGAACGCTTCGTTCAGTTCGATCCAGTCGAGATCGTCCTGCTTCAGCCCCGCGGCCTTCAACGCCGCCGGAATCGCTTCCTTCGGCCCGATGCCCATGATCTCCGGCGGCACGCCGCGCACCGCGAAACTCACGAAACGAGCGAGCGGCGTGAGGTTGAATTGCTTGAGGATCTTTTCCGACACGACGATCAGCGCGCCCGCGCCGTCCGAGGTCTGCGAGCTGTTGCCCGCCGTGACCGAGCCCTTGTTCGCGAACACCGGACGCAGCTTCGCGAGACCTTCGACGGACGTATCCGCGCGCGGACCTTCGTCGAGCGCGATCTCGCGTGCGTTCACGCGCACTTCGCCCGATGCGAGATCCGGGAAGCGCTCGTTGAGCGTGTAAGCGGCGATTTCATCGGCGAACTCGCCCGCCTGTTGCGCCGCGAGCGCACGGCGATGCGACTCGACCGCGAACGCATCCTGCGCCTCGCGGCTCACCTTCCAGCGTTGCGCGACCTGCTCCGCCGTCAGACCCATGCCATACGCGATGCCGACATCTTCGCTGCGATCGAAGATATGCGGCGACAGCGACGGCTTGTTGCCCATCATCGGCACCATGCTCATCGATTCGCAGCCGCCGGCGATCATCGCGTCGGCTTCGCCGACACGGATGCGGTCCGCCGCCATCGCGAGCGCGGTCAGGCCCGACGCGCAGAAGCGGTTCACCGTCACGCCGCCGACGCTGTTCGGCAAGCCCGCGAGCAACGCACCCATGCGCGCGACGTTCAGCCCTTGCTCGGCTTCGGGGATCGCGCATCCGACGATCGCGTCCTCGATCACGCTCGTGTCGAGCCCCGGCACCTGCGCGACGGCCGACCTGATCGCGTGGACGAGCAGCTCGTCCGGGCGCGTGTTCCTGAACACGCCGCGCGGCGCCTTGCCGATCGGCGTGCGGCTCGCCGCGACGATATATGCGTCTTGAAGTTGTTTGCTCATGTTTTGCAGCTCCGAAATGTCGCGCGCTTCAGTTGCGAACCGGCTTGCCGGTCTGCAACATGCCCATGATTCGCTCTTGCGTCTTTTGCGTGCCGAGCAGTTCGACGAACGCACGGCGCTCCAGCGCCAGCAGCCATTCTTCGTCGACGAGACTGCCTGCTTCGACGTCGCCGCCGCACACCGCTTCGGCGATGCGGCTCGCGATCAGGTAGTCGTGATCGCTGATGAAGCGCCCGTCGCGCATGTTCACGAGCGACGCCTTGATCGTCGCGATCGCCGAGCGGCCCGCGACCGGCACCTGCTTCGCGCGCAACGGCGGTCGATACCCCGAGTCGGCGAGCGCACGCGCCTGCTTCTTCGCGATGTCGAGCAACTCGTGCACGTTGAAGACGATCGTGTCGGTGGGCTTCAGATAGCCCATCGCGCGGGCATCGAATGCGGACGACGAGACCTTCGCCATCGCCGCGTTTTCGAACGGCTTCTGCAGGAACTTGAGCAGATCGTTCGTCGCGTTGGCGGCGCTCGCCGCTTCCGCCGCGCGCAGCGCCGCTTCTTTGAGACCGCCGCCCGCCGGCACGAGACCGACGCCCACTTCGACGAGACCGATATAGCTTTCGACATGCGCGACGCGCCACGCCGATTGCAGCAGCAATTCGCAGCCGCCGCCGAGCGCGATGCCCGACACCGCCGCCACCACGGGCACGTTCGCGTACTTCACGCGCATCATGCCTTGCTGGAATTTCTTCACGAAGGGCTCGATGCCTTTCGCGCCGCCCATCATGAACGCGGGCATCGCTTCTTCGAGATTCGCGCCCGCCGAGAACGGGCCGCCCGGCGTGCCGAGTTGCAGCGACGCCGGCTGCCAGATCACGACGCCGCGATATGCCTTCTCAGCGAGCTCGATCGCTTGCGTGAGGCCGTCGATCACGCCCGGGCCGATCGTGTTCATCTTCGTCTTGAACGAAACGATCACGACATCGCCTTGATCGTCGTCGAGCCACGCGCGCACGTTCTCCGTTTCGAAAAGCGTCTTGCCGGAGGTCTTCGGATCGGCGCCCGTCTCGCCGACGAGCGGCGCGCGGAACACCTGCTTCTCGTACACGGGCAGGGTCGAGCGCGGCTCGAAGCGCTTCGACTTCGGCGACCACGAGCCTTCGTTCGTGTGCACGCCGTTCTTCTCGGCAACGGGACCGTCGAGCACCCACGCGGGCAGCGGTGCGTTCGAGAGCGCCTTGCCTGCATCGATGTCTTCCTGGACCCACTTCGCGACTTGCTGCCAGCCCGCGGCCTGCCAGCTTTCGAACGGGCCCTGGTTCCAGCCGAAGCCCCAGCGGATCGCGAGATCGACATCGCGCGCGTTGTCGGCGATCGATTCGAGATGCACCGCGATGCAATGGAACACGTCGCGGAAGATCGCCCAGAGGAACTGCGCCTGCTTGTTGTCGGTCTCGCGCAGGAGCTTGAAGCGCTCGGCGGGCGGACGCTTGAGTATCCGGCCGATGAGCTCGTCGGCCTTCGCGCCGCCATCGACGTAAGCGGCAGTCTTCGGGTCGAGCACCTTGATCGCCTTGCCTTCCTTGCGATAAAAGCCCGCGCCCGTTTTCTGGCCGAGTGCGCCGTTCTTGACGAGTGCTTCGAGCACCGGCGGCGTTTTATAGACGGAGAAGAACGGATCGTCGGGAAGGTTGTCCTGCATCGTCTTGATGACATGCGCCATCGTGTCGAGGCCGACGACATCGGCGGTGCGGAACGTCGCCGACTTTGCGCGGCCGAGGCGCGCGCCGGTGAGATCGTCGACTTCGTCGAAGCGCAGGCCGAACTTTTCAGCTTCAGCGATCACCGCGAGGATGGAAAACACGCCGACGCGATTCGCGATGAAGTTCGGCGTGTCTTTCGCGCGCACGACGCCCTTGCCGATCACGCTCGTCAGGAACGTTTCGAGTTGATCGAGGATTTCCGGTTTCGTCGATGCGGTCGGAATCAGCTCGACCAGATGCATGTAGCGCGGCGGATTGAAGAAATGCACGCCGCAGAAGCGCGATTTCAGCTCGTCGGAGAAACCGTTCGACAGTTCCGTGATCGACAGGCCCGACGTGTTGCTCGCGAAGATCGCATGCGGGGCGATGTGCGGCGACACCTTCTTGTAGAGATCGTGCTTCCAGTCCATGCGCTCGGCGATGGCTTCGATCACGAGATCGCATTCCTGCAGTTTTTGGATATCGTCGTCGTAGTTCGCGGGCTCGATGTACTGGGCGTCGTCCTTCACGCCGAAGGGCGCGGGGGACAGCTTCTTCAGGTTCTCGATGGCTTTCAGCGCGATGCCGTTCTTCGGGCCTTCCTTTGCGGGAAGGTCGAAGAGCAGGACTGGCACGCGGGCGTTGATCAGGTGCGCGGCGATCTGCGCGCCCATCACGCCTGCGCCGAGCACGGCGACTTTTTTGATGTTCAGGGTGCTCATGGGGAAGCCTCCGGGGTCGATTGATTTGCTTCGCTTGGTTGTTTGGTTGTTTCGTTCGGTTCTTTTTCGTTCGGTTGCTCGGGCTTTCGTGGAATCCTGTTTCCGTGATCCCGTATTCGTGTCGGTCTATTGGCGCTGCCCCTGTGCGGGGCGGCAGTCACTTTCTTTGCTGCTGCAAAGAAAGTAACCAAAGAAAGCAGCTCTCCCCATCCAAAGTACTCCACACCGGCCGCGGCACAGGCGATTGGCCTAATGGCCCGCCCGTAGCAAGTGCCCTCACAAGCAGAACACA
>NZ_CAJMZL010000034.1:0-72472 GCF_905220305.1 Caballeronia sp. J97
CACCAGAATTTTCATGCACACGCTCCAAAGTTACGATTACGTCAACCCAGCGTCATTATACGAGCGACGCGTCGGCACGCCCCTCCAAAAGCGGGTGGGGTCGGCTGGTTGTGCAGTAAGTAGTGACGATATTTTATCGAACGATCGTTCTATTTATATCCACAAAAACCCGAACGGCACTGCTGAAAACGCTTACCAGGCCGTGATCACTGCGCCTGCGTATTTGCCTTCGATGAACTGCTTCACTTCCGGCGAGTGATACGCCGCGATCAGCTTCGCGACCCACGGCTTGTCCTTGTCGGCCGCGCGGATCGCGATGATGTTCACGTAAGGGCCGCGCGGATCTTCGATCGCGATCGCGTCCGACTTCGGCTTGAGCCCCGCTTCCATTGCGAAATTCGTGTTGATGGCGGCGGCATCGACGTCATCGAGCGAACGCGGAATCTGCGCCGCGTCGAGTTCGACGATCTTCAGCTTCTTCGGATTCTCGACGATATCGAGCGGCGTCGCTTTCAGGCCCGCATCCGCGCGCAACTTGATGAGGCCTTGCTTTTGCAGCAGCAGCAATGCGCGACCGCCGTTGGTCGGATCGTTCGGCACCGCGATGCGCGCGCCGTTGCCGAGCGCCGACAACGACTTCAGCTTCTTCGAATAGATGCCCATCGGGAAAGTCACCGTATCGGCGATCTTGATGAGCTTGTAGCCGCGATCCTTCACCTGCGCATCCAGATAAGGCAGATGCTGATAGCTGTTCGCATCGAGATCGCCGGCGGCGAGCGCGGCGTTCGGCTGCACGTAATCGGAGAACTCGACCACTGTGATCTTCAGCCCGTTCTTCGCGGCGACCTGCTTCACCACGTCCATGATCTGCGCGTGCGGGCCGCCGGTCACGCCCATCTTGATGGCGTCCTCGGCGTGCGCCGCTCCGTTGAACAGCGTTGCGCTCAACAGCGCGGCGGCGAACTTCAGAATGAATCGACGTTGCATGGTTTCTTGAGTGGTTATTTGTGACTGAGACGACGAACGAGCCAGTCGCCGAACGACTGCACGAGTTGCACGAACACGATGAGAATCACGACGACGGTAATCATCACTTCGGGCAGGAAGCGTTGATAACCGTAGCGAATGCCGAGATCGCCGAGACCGCCGCCGCCGATCGCGCCCGCCATCGCCGAATAGCCGACGAGCGACACGAAGGTGATCGTCAACCCCGCGACGACGCCCGGCAGCGATTCAGGCAACAGCACCTTGAAGACGATCTGACGGGTGGTCGCGCCCATCGCCTGCGCGGCTTCGATGAGACCGCGATCCACTTCGCGCAGCGCGGTCTCGACGAGCCGCGCGATGAACGGCGCGGCGGCGATGGTCAGCGGCACGACCGCGGCCGCCGTGCCGATCGACGAGCCGACGACGAGCCGCGTGAACGGAATCACCGCAACGAGAAGAATGATGAACGGCGTCGAGCGCACCGCGTTGACGACGCCGCCGAGCACGCGATTCACGCCGATGTTCTGCAGGACGCCGTCGCGATCGGTCAGATAGAGCAGCACGCCGAGCGGCAGACCCACGGCCGCGCCGACGAGCCCCGAGATGCCGACCATGATCAGCGTTTCCCAGAACGACTGCACGAACATGTCGAACATTTCACTCAACATGGGACAACTCCTCCACCACGACGCCTTGCGCGCGCAAATAATCGATCGCCTCGGCGATCTTCAACGGCTGACCGCCGGCCAGCACCGCGAGCGAGCCGAACGCCTGCCCCTGAATCTCGTCGATCTGGCCATGCAGGATGTTGAAATCGAGCTCGTAGCGGCGGATCGTCTCGGAGAGAATCGGCTGATCGACGCCCGAACCCGTGAACGCGAGGCGCAGCAAATGGCCGCTGCCGGTCTTCAGGCGCTCGGTGACGCGCGCCTTCAGTGCGGGCGGCAACTCGTGCGCGATCACATCGCCGATCAGCGCGCGCGTGACTTCGTGATGCGGCTGCATGAAGACATCGACGACCTTGCCCTCTTCCACCACGCGCCCCGCGTCGAGCACCGCGACGCGGTCGCAGACCTGTTTGATCACTTCCATCTGATGCGTGATGAGCACGATCGTGAGGCCGAGCTCGCGATTGATCTTGCGCAGCAGATCGAGAATCGCGCGCGTGGTTTCGGGATCGAGCGCGGACGTGGCTTCATCGGAAAGCAGCACCTTCGGCCTGCTCGCGAGCGCCCGCGCGATGCCCACGCGTTGCTTCTGCCCGCCGCTGATCTGCGCGGGATACTTGTCCTTGTGCTGCGTCAGGCCGACGAGTTCGAGCAACGGCAGCACGGCCGCTTCGATCTCCGCGCGCTTCTTGCCGGCGAGTTCGAGCGGCAGCGCGACATTGCCATACACGGTGCGCGAGCTGAGCAGATTGAAGTGCTGAAAGATCATGCCGATGTCGCGGCGCGCGGCGCGCAGATCGTCGGTGCCGAGCGTCGTGAGATCGTTTCCGTCGACGATCACGTTGCCTTCGCTCGGCCGCGTCAGCAGATTGATGGTGCGCACCAGCGTGCTCTTGCCCGCCCCGCTGCGCCCGATGATGCCGAACACTTCGCCGGCGGGGATCGTCAGATTGACGTTGTGCAGCGCTTCGACCCAGCCTCGGGGCCCCGCGAAGCGCTGCGAGAGATTGCGTATTTCGATCATGAAAATGCAAGCGGCGGAAGGCTCGCCAGGTGAAACGCACCCGCGCAGCCGGCCGCCGCTCGTTCTTAGCTGTTTAGTACCGTCGCCCGAATTTTACAGGACGAGCTACATTCTGTTTAATAATGATTTCCGATCGCCTAATAACGTAGAGATATTTAACCACTCATGTCACGCAATATTTATTCGACGAGCGCCGTCACAACGCGACATGGCGTCGAACTGTTCCTGCATCGGTGGCAACCTGCGCCGGAAGTCGAACTGAAGGCGCGCATTGCGCTCGTTCACGGTCTCGGCGAGCACGCGGGACGCTATGACGCGCTCGCCATCGCGTTGAACGCCGCGGGCATCGAGTTGATCGCCGTCGATCTGCGCGGGCATGGGAAATCGTCGGGCGACCGGGCGTGGGTACGCGTCTTCACCGACTATCTGCGTGACACCGATGTCCTGCTCGAAGCGTGCGCGGCCACACCGCCCGTAGCCACGCCGCTTTTTCTGATGGGCCACAGCATGGGCGGCACGGTCGCGGCGCTTTACGCCGCCGAGCGCGCGCCGGAGAGAAAGCTAGCCGGACTGATCCTGTCGAGTCCGGCGTTGAAGATCGGCGCGGGCACGCCGCGCTGGAAAGCGAGGCTGAGCCGCATCGTGGGAACGGTCGCGCCGCGCGTCGCCGCGTTCGGCATCGACCCGGCGCTGTTGTCGCGCGCGCCGGGCGTCGTCGAGGCGTACAGGCGCGATCCGCTCGTGCTGCACGGAAGCGTCCCTGCACGCACCGCCGCGCAGATTCTCGCCGGGATGGAGCGCGTGACGGCGAAGCGCGGCGAGATCACGCTGCCGCTCTTGGTTTTTCACGGCAGCGCCGACGCGATCTGCGATCCCGCTGGCAGCCGCGAGTTCGAAGCGAACACGGGATCGACCGACAGCACCCTCGCGATCCACGAAGGCAGCGCTCATGAAACGCTCAACGATCTCGATCGCGACCGCGTGATCCGGGAACTGATCGACTGGACGCTGGTGCGCGCCGACTACGCGCGCACGCACGCGTCCGGCTAGATTTCCGCCAGCACCCGCAAATGCGCGACGACACTGCGGCCGAGCGCCGACAGGTTGTAGCCGCCTTCGAGACAACTCACGATGCGCCCTTGCGCGTGGCGTTTGGCCACCGCGCGGATCTGCTCGGTGATCCACGCATAATCGTCCTCGACGAGGCCCATGTTGGCCATGTCGTCTTCGCGATGCGCATCGAAGCCCGCCGACACGAAGATCATCTGCGGCTTGAATTCTTCGAGGCGCGGCAGCCACAGCATGTCGACGACCTCGCGCACCTGCATGCCCTTCGTGCGCGCGGGCAGCGGCACGTTGACCATGTTCGACGCATGATTGTCGGCGCCGCTGAACGGATAGAACGGATGCTGGAAGAAGCTGCACATCAGCACGCGCGAATCGCCGCTGAACGCGGCTTCGGTGCCGTTGCCGTGATGCACGTCGAAATCGACGATCGCGACGCGCTGCAGGCCGTGCACCTCGAGCGCATGGCGCGCGGCGATCGCGACGTTGTTGAAGAGGCAGAAGCCCATCGCGCGCGCAGGCTCCGCGTGATGGCCCGGCGGCCGCACGCTGCAGAACGCGTTGTCGTAGCGCCCTTCGATGACGGCATCGGTGGCCGCGATCGCCGCGCCCGCAGCGCGCAACGCAGCCCGATAGGACTCGGGACACATCGACGTATCGGGGTCGAGCTCGCTTCGGCCCGATTCCGGCGTGCGGCTCTTGATGTAATCGATGTGCGCCTGCGTATGCACGCGCGCGAGGTCGGTTTCCTCAGCGAGCGGCGCTTCCTCGCGCTCGATGAGCGAATCGATCCGGCTCGCGATCAGCTGATCTTCGATCGCCTGCAGGCGCGCCGGACATTCGGGATGCCATTGGCCATTGTCATGCTGGAGGCAGTCGGGGTGGGAGTAAAAGCCGGTGGCCATGATGTCTCGCAATGCCGCTTTCGTCGGCTCTCGTCTCGTGTTTTTTCGTCATACGCGACCACGCGTCGCGCAATTGACGTTAAGTTACCACACCGTTCGACGCGTTCGCCCTCGCCCGGACACATGGCCGGTATAGGCGCGAAGCGTCGGTTATACTGCCCCGACGCCTTGCCGGCCGAGCGTTTGCGCGCGGCACGTTGCAGGCAGTTGCGTTCCGTTGAGAATCGTTGCAGATCGATGCAACTTCACAGGCGTTTTGGCCACTCGCGCATCTGGTATCGCCCCAACCGCCCCCACCACGCACACTATGACTTTCCAGTTTGCTCCGTTCGACTTCACGGCTCCATCCAGGCCGGCAAAGCGCGCACTCATTGCCTCTCTCATTTGCGCGCTCGGCTTTCTCTGCGGCAGCAGCGCCTTTGCGCAGTCGCAGCAGCCGCAGGCCGCGACGCCGCAAGGGCAGGTGTTCGAAGAAGAGATCGTGCCGCAGCGCTACGCGAACAATCCGAATGTCGATGCGTTCATCAACGACATGGTCGCGCGCTACGACTTCGATTCGTCCGCGCTGCACGATCTGTTCGCCCGCGTGAGTTACTCGGCAACGGCGGCGAAGCTGGTGCTTCCGTCGCCTACGCCGCAAGCCAAGAACTGGCGCGCGTATCAGGCGCGTTTCATCGAGCCGGTGCGTATCAATGCGGGCGTGAAGTTCTGGCGCGCGAATCAGGCGACGCTGCAACGCGCATCCGAGCAGTTCGGCGTGCCGCCGGAGGTGATCGTCGGCATCATCGGCGTGGAGACGATCTACGGGAAGTACATGGGCAACTTCCGCGCGCTCGACGCGCTGACCACGCTCACGTTCGATTACCCGAACACGCCGAACCGCACCGAGCGCATGGCGACTTTCCGCAAGAATCTCGAAGATCTGCTCGTATGGACGCGCGATTCGCAGATCGACCCGACGACGGTGCTCGGTTCGTACACCGGCGCGATCGGCATTCCGCAGTTCCTGCCCAGCAGCATCGTGCAATATGCAGTCGACTACGACGGCAACAGCCACATCGATCTGCGCACCAGCCCGGCGGACGCGATCGGCAGCGTGGCGAACTATCTGAAGCAGAACGGCTGGGAGCCGGGACGTCCGGTCGTGTGGCGCATTGCCGGCGATGTCGGCAGTCAGGGCATCGCTCAGGCGGCCGCCGACGGCGCGCCGGAACCGAAATGGTCGCTCGCGCAACTGACGAAAGCGGGCATGCTGCTCAACGAGCCGCGTTTGAATATCGACGCCGAAGCACCGACGCCGCTCACTGTCGTCGATCTGCCGACGCCCGGCCGCACGACCGAATACACGCTCGGACTAAAGAACTTCTATGTGCTCACCCGCTACAACCGCAGCTTCTTCTATGCGCTCGCGGTGTATCAGTTGGGCGAGGCCGTGAAGGCGCGCATGGTGGCTGGCGACACGGGCGCGAACTCGCAGTGACTTCGCGTTGACTTCTGATGTAAAAGACCCCGGCGCGCCGGGGTCTTTTCATTGCGCGAGCGAGAATCGCGGCATCAAGCCGGAAACACGCCCGTCGACAGATAACGATCGCCGCGATCGCAGACGATGAACACGATGGTCGCGTTCTCCACCTGACGCGCGATGCGCAGCGCGACTTCGCACGCGCCGCCCGACGAGATGCCCGCGAAAATGCCTTCTACCGATGCGAGGCGCCGCGCCATCGCTTCGGACGCTGCCTGGCTCACATTCTCCACGCGATCCACGCGGCTGCGATCGAAGATCTTCGGCAGATACGCCTCCGGCCACTTGCGGATGCCCGGAATGCGCGAGCCTTCTTCCGGCTGCGCGCCGATGATCTCGATCTTCTGGTTCTGCTCCTTCAGATACTTCGACACGCCCATGATGGTCCCGGTCGTGCCCATCGACGAAACGAAGTGCGTGAGGCGTCCCTCGGTCTGGCGCCACAGCTCCGGGCCGGTGCCTTCGTAGTGCGCGAGCGGGTTGTCGGGATTGGCGAACTGATCGAGGATGATGCCCTTGCCATCGCGCTGCATCTGATCGGCGAGATCGCGCGCGTATTCCATGCCGCCCGTCACCGGCGTCAGCACGATTTCCGCGCCGTACGCGGCCATGCTCTGCCGGCGTTCGATCGACAGATCTTCCGGCATCAGCAATACCATCTTGTAGCCGCGCATTGCGGCGGCCATCGCGAGCGCGATGCCGGTGTTGCCGCTCGTCGCCTCGATCAGCGTATCGCCCGGCTTGATGCGGCCGCGCTCCTCAGCCTTCCTGATCATCGACAGAGCCGGCCGATCCTTGACCGAGCCCGCCGGATTGTTGCCTTCGAGCTTGCCCAGCACGACGTTGTTGCGGCTGCGGATTTCATCGTCCACGATGCGGACGAGTTGCACGAGCGGCGTATTCCCGACCGTGTCTTCGATAGTCATGTAAGCCATATGCGGAGCCGATTCCATTCCCCGCGGGCGATTCGCCGCACCGCGAGGATTTCGATATAGGGATTCGTCGATTGTAGCCCACCGGTTCTGCCGATGCCCGCGCGCCCCTGATGCGCGGATGGATTGCCGGCCGCGGCCGCAAGCCGTGCGACGGATCCATGGTCGTGCGAGCACGCCGTCCCTTCGTGCAAAAACCCCGCGGCGAGCCTCTCCGCGGGGAGCCCAAGACATCCGAAGGCTGAAGGAGATCGCCGGTGCGCCATGCACCAAGACGCGCATTGGGTCTTGCGCTATTTCTTGACGACGACCGGCTTGGCCGACGTCGACGCCGACACTGGCGTCGCGACGGCCGAGTTCGTCCCGCCGGGCGGTGCCGCGACTGCCGCAGTCCTGGTCGTTGCGCCGATGGTCAGCCCTTCCGCTTCGAGACGTTGAACGGTCTTGCCGCCCATGCCTTTCACGCGCGTGCTGAGATCGTTGGCGTCCTTGAAGGGGCCATGCGCCTGACGTTCGTCGAGAATGGCTTTCGCCTTCGCCGGACCGATGCCCTTGATGCCGCGCAACGCGTCGGAGTTCGCGGTATTGACGTCGACGGCCGCCCACGCGCTGCCGATGGAAAAAATCAGCGCGAGCGCGGCGATCGAAGAGAGTGCTTGCTTGAACATGACTGAGTCTCCGTGAGGAACCGGCCGGCACCAGCGCCGACCGTGAGACCCAGTTTAGAGAGGCTCGACGCGCGTTTATAGCTGGCCGAATAGCCAACGCACGTAGCGATCGACGCCTTCCTGAACCGTCAGGAACGACGCGTCGTAACCCGCCGCGCGCAGCTTCGACTGGTCCGCCTGCGTGAAGCATTGGTACTTGCCGCGCAGTGCGTCCGGGAACTGCACGTACTCGATGAGCCCGCGCTGCACGAGTTCAGCGAGCGACAGCGCCGCTTCGCCGTTCTGCGCGCGCAACGAGTTCACGACCGTCGACGCGATGTCGTTGAACGGCTGCGCGCGCCCTGTGCCGAGATTGAAGATGCCGGACTTCTCCGGATGATCGAAGAAGAACAGGTTCACCTTCACGACGTCGTCGACCGAAATGAAGTCGCGCGTCTGCTCACCCGCCGCATAGCCGTTGTATTCGCCGAAGAGCTTGACCTTGCCTTCCGAGCGGAACTGGTTGAAGTTGTGGAACGCGACCGAGGCCATGCGCCCCTTGTGCGTCTCGCGCGGGCCGTACACGTTGAAGTAGCGAAAGCCGACGATCTGGCTCTGCGCCTTTGGCAGCACCTGCCGCACGATCTGGTCGAAGAGGAACTTCGAATAACCGTAGACGTTGAGCGGTTTTTCGACTTCGCGCTCTTCGACGAACCGGCTCGATCCACCGTAAGTCGCCGCCGACGATGCATACAGAAACTGCACGTTCTGCGCGAGGCACGCGTCCATCACGTCGCGGCTGTAGCGGAAGTTGTTGTCCATCATGTAGCGGCCGTCGGTTTCCATCGTGTCCGAACAGGCGCCTTCATGAAAGACCGCGCGCACGCGGCCGAAATCGCCGCGCTTGAAGCGCTCGACGAACTCGGTTTTATCGAGGTAATCGTCGATCTCGCAATCGACGAGATTCTTGAACTTGTCGGCGCGCGTGAGGTTGTCGACCGCGATCACGCGGTGCTCGCCACGCTCGTTGAGCGCCTTGACGATATTGCTGCCGATGAATCCGGCAGCACCGGTAACGATGATGGTCATGGCGAAGTATCAGAAAGGATCAGGCGAAGAGTTCGTTGTAGTCGACGGTCGCCGTACCGAGCTTGCCCACGACGATGCCCGCCGCGCGGTTCGCATAGACGATCGAGTCGACGAGCGGCACGCCCGCGCCCAGCATGGTCGCGACCGTGGCGATGACGGTGTCGCCGGCACCCGAGACATCATACACTTCGCGTGCTTCGGCCGAGGTGTGCAGCACCCGGTTCTCGGTGAAGAGCGTCATGCCTTCTTCCGAGCGCGTGAGCAGGAGCGCTGAGAGATCGAGATCGGCGCGCAGCTTCGTCACGCGCTCTTGCAGGTCTTCCTCGGATTTCCATTGGCCGATCACTTCGCGCAGTTCGGCGCGATTCGGCGTGATGAGCGTGGCGCCGCGATAACGATCCCAGTCGTCGCCCTTCGGATCGACGAGCACCGGCTTTCCGGCGCGCTTCGCATCGGCGATCATCTGCGTGACGTGCGTCAGGCCGCCCTTCGCGTAATCGGACATGAGGATCACGTCGTGCTGCGGCAGGATTTCGGCGAAGCGCGCGAGACACGCGCGCAGCACTTCATGATTCGGCGTGTTTTCGAAATCGACGCGCAGCAGTTGCTGCTGACGCGAGAGTACGCGCAGCTTGATGGTCGTGAGAAGCTCGGGGTCGCGCTCGAGATACGCCGCCACCTTGCTCTCGCCGAGCAACTCCACGACGCGCTCGCCCGGCTCGTCATGACCGACCACGCAGAGCAGGCCCGCCTGCGCACCGAGCGCCGCCGCATTACGCGCGACGTTGGCGGCGCCGCCGAGGCGGTCTTCCTTCTTCTGCACGTGCACGACCGGAACGGGCGCCTCGGGCGAAATGCGGTTGACGTCGCCGAACCAGTAGCGGTCGAGCATCACGTCGCCGACCACCAGCACACGCGCCGCCGAGATGCGCGCAAGCGGCACGACGGGAATATCGGCCTTATTTGCTGCTGCCGGGGCGGTCGAGTTCGACATGGGGACGTCCTATTGCGAAGTAGTCGATGCCCATTTCGGCCATCGCTTCCGGTTCGTACAGATTGCGGCCATCGAAGATCACCGGCGTCTTCAGCGCGCTCTTCAAGTGCCAGAAATCCGGGCTCTTGAATTCCTTCCACTCGGTCACGATGACGAGCGCATCCGCTCCCGTCAGCGCGTCCTGCTGCGTCTTCACCAAGTGCAGGCGCTTCAGGTCGTCGGAGCGATCCGCGAGATCGAGCGCGAACACGCGCTCTGCCTCGTCGCGCGCGACGGGATCATAGCCGCGCACGGTGGCCCCGCGCTTTAGCAGCGCCTCGATGATGCGCCGGCTCGACGCCTCGCGCATGTCGTCGGTGTTGGGCTTGAATGCGAGCCCCCACACGGCGAAGGTGCGCCCGCGCAGGTCCTCGCCCATGCGCTTGACGATCTTGTTGACGAGCACGTCCTTCTGATCGCGGTTCACGGCTTCGACCGCTTCGAGCACGCGCAGCGTGTGACCGTTCTCGCGCGCCGTCTGCGCGAGCGCCTGCACGTCCTTCGGGAAGCACGAGCCGCCGTAACCGCAGCCCGCATACAGGAAGTGATAGCCGATGCGCGGATCCGAGCCGATCCCGCGCCGCACCGATTCGATATCGGCGCCGACGGTATCCGCGAGATTCGACAGATCGTTCATGAACGAGATACGCGTCGCGAGCATCGCGTTGGCGGCGTACTTCGTGAATTCCGCCGAGCGCACGTCCATGTACAGCGTGCGCTCGTGATTGCGGTTGAACGGCGTGTAGAGCCGCTTCATCTTCTCGCGCGCGAGGTTGCCCGCGTCGTCGTCGTCGATGCCGATCACGATACGATCCGGGCGCATGAAATCGTCGACGGCCGCGCCTTCCTTCAGAAACTCCGGATTCGATACGACCGAGAAGCCGTAATTCTCCGAGCCGTCGAGCCCGCGCGCCTTCAACTCTTCGTCGACAACGCGCTTCACCTGCAGCGCCGTGCCGACCGGCACCGTCGACTTATCGACGATCACCTTGAAGCCGTTCGAATATTTGCCGATGTTGCGGGCGGCGGCGAGCACGTATTGCAGATCGGCGGACCCGTCTTCGTCGGGCGGCGTGCCGACCGCGATGAACTGAATATCCCCGTGCTCGACGCTCGCTTTCACGTCGGTGGAAAACTGGATGCGGCCCGCCGCGCGCGTACGCCTCAGCATTTCCTGAAGGCCCGGCTCGTGAATCGGCACGCCGCCGTTGTTGAGAATCTCGATCTTGCGCGGATCGACGTCCACGCAAAACACGTCATTGCCGATTTCGGCAAGACACGCGCCGGTCACAAGACCGACATAACCCGTGCCGACGATGGTTACTTTCATACGCTTTCCGGTTGTCCCTGAAATGCGGGTGGCGGACACGGCGCACCTGCGCGCCGCCCGATGTCATGCTTGCCGCGCGGACTCAAGCGGAGGTCGTGATGGGTTCGACCCGCCGCGGCGCGTACGTCTCCCAGCCACTGCAGCCGGGGCATTGCCAATAAAATAGACGCGCGCGGAAGCCGCAAGTTTGACATGTATAACGCGGCAAATTCTTAGTGCGTTGTTTCACCAAATTACGCATCAGTTCGAGCTCGCCGCGGCGCGGTTCCTCGGCCGTCGCCTCTTGCGCTTCGAGCAGGCGCGTCATGCCCGCGAGGTTCGGCGCGCTCTGCATCTGCTTGCGCGCGAGTTCGTGCGCGGCATCCAGACCGCGCAACTCCTGAACGTGCTTGTAGGCGACATCGAGCAAATCATTCGACGGATAGCGGGTCGCGTAATCGATCAACAGATCGACGCCCTCGTCCTTGCGCCCGAGCGCGCCGTACGCCTTCATCAACTTCTCGGCGACCAGCGGCAGATACGCCTCGTTTTGCTCCTCGACACGCTTCCAGTGCGCGATCGCGGCGTCGACATTGCCGTCGGCCGCCTCGACATCGCCCGCGAGGATCGTCGCGCGCACGTTGTCCGGATTCGACGCCAGCGCGAGCTGCAATTCGGCGCGCGCGCCATCGGGATTCTTGCGCTGCAACGCTTCCTGCGCGAGCTCGCAATGAAAATGCGCGATTTCCATATGCAGCGAGGGCGCACCCATCTTTTCGATCTGCTCGGCGGTCGTGATCGACTTGGGCCAGTCCTTCTCGATTTCGTAGATGGTCAGCAGCGCGCGCTGCGCGCCGAGCGAATATTCGCCCGCGTTCAGCGACTTGAACGTTTCCTCCGCGCGATCGAGTAGGCCCGCCTTCAGAAAGTCCTGCCCGAGTTCGTAGAGCGCGTGATCGCGTTCGGCGATCGGCAAGTCGGCGCGGCTCAACAGATTCTGATGCACGCGAATGGCGCGGTCGGTCTCGCCACGGCGTCGAAACAGATTGCCGAGCGCAAAGTGCAGTTCGATGGTTTCGGGATCGAGCTTGGCGACTTCGATGAACGCGTCGATCGCCTTGTCGTGTTGTTCGTTCAGCAGAAAATTGAGGCCGCGAAAGTACGAGCGCGGCAGGTTCGCATTTTCGGACAGCAGCGTTTTCAGGTCATAGCGGGATGCGATCCACCCCAGCGCGAAGGCGACGGGGATGACGAGCAGCCACCAGAAGTCTAGATCCATGCGATTAGTCGTTGAATGTTAGGTGTCTGCTTGCGCGTCGCTTCAGATGAGCGGCGGCATCGGCGGCTCTTCCTTGACCACCGGCGTCTCGCGTGCTGCGCGCAATTCGCGCTTCAGCCGCCCGTTTTCCATGCGCGAACGCACCATCGCCGGGACTGCGGACACGAGCCCCGCCAATAGTCCCACGACGAAAAACGCGAGTCCGATGAGAATCAGCGGCGCCTGCCAGGCATAGCCTGCGAGAAAGTTCAGCGTCGCGGACTGGGTATTGGCGAGCGCCAGCACCAGCAACAACACGAATACCAGAACGCGGATCAGCCAGACGATGAATTTCATGTAGGGTCTCGCAAGAGCGGTTGCACCAGACGGCCCGTCCTTTTCGGCAAGGCCTGCGCGGTTGAACACCCAGGTCAAAGTGACCGGTATTGTAATTGATGCTCCCGAGCGCCGGCAGTCACCGGTTCGCCGCACGCATTCAAGCAAACGACGCACCCGTCGCGTCATCCCGTCGATCAGAAAACGCCGCGCATAAAAAAAGCACCCCGAAGGGTGCTTTTCTGGTCGATTGCCTCGTGGCGAAAGTCGCGCGGATCGACAACTCCGGTGATGCGCACCGATCAGAGCTCGTCCGCATCGTCGTCATTCGACGCCTTCAGAGGCTCGCCCGCACGGCCGTCGACGCGTTCGCGCAATTCCTTGCCCGGCTTGAAGTGCGGCACGAATTTCTCCGGCACCAGCACCTTCTCCCCCGACTTGGGATTGCGCCCGACGCGCGACGGACGACGATTGAGCCCGAAACTGCCGAAGCCGCGAATCTCGATGCGGTGACCGTTGGCCAGAGCCTCCGACATCGCATCGAGCATCGTCTTTACCGCGAAATCCGCATCCTTGAGGACAAGTTGCGGAAACCGCGCCGCCAGCTGGGCGACCAATTCCGATTTGGTCATACTTCAGCTTGCCGTTGAGGGCTTAGCTGTTCTGGCCGTCGAGCTTGGCCTTGAGCAGCGCGCCGAGGTTGGTCGTGCCGGTCGCGGCGGCGTTCGAGTCGCCCTGCAGGCTGCGCATGGCTTCCTGCTGTTCGGCCGAATCCTTCGCCTTGATCGACAGGTTGATGCCACGCGACTTGCGATCGATGTTGATGATCATCGCGTTGACCTTCTCGCCTTCCTTCAGCACATTGCGCGCATCTTCCACGCGGTCTTGCGCGATTTCCGAAGCACGCAGGTAGCCTTCGACGTCAGCCGTCAGCGTGATGACCGCACCCTTCGCGTCCACCGACTTCACGGTGCCGTCGACGATGGCGCCCTTGTCGTTGATCGCGACGAAGTTGCTGAACGGATCGCCTTCGAGCTGCTTGATGCCGAGCGAAATGCGCTCCTTCTCGACGTCGATGCCCAGAACCACGGCTTCGACTTCGTCGCCCTTCTTGTACTTGCGAACGGCTTCTTCGCCCGTTTCCGACCACGACAGATCCGACAGGTGAACCAGACCGTCGATGCCGCCCGGCAGACCGATGAACACGCCGAAGTCGGTGATCGACTTGATGGCGCCGCTGATCTTGTCGCCCTTCTTGAAGTTGCGGCTGAAGTCATCCCACGGATTCGGCTTGCACTGCTTCATGCCGAGGGAGATACGGCGGCGGTCTTCGTCGATTTCGAGAACCATGACTTCGACTTCGTCGCCCAGCTGAACAACCTTCGACGGCGCAACGTTCTTGTTGGTCCAGTCCATTTCCGACACGTGGACGAGGCCTTCGATGCCCGATTCCACTTCGACGAATGCGCCGTAGTCGGTGATGTTCGTGACCTTGCCGAACAGGCGCGTGCCCGACGGGTAACGACGCGAGATGCCTTCCCACGGATCGTCGCCGAGTTGCTTGATGCCGAGCGAGACGCGGTTCTTCTCTTGATCGAACTTGAGGATCTTGGCGGTGACTTCCTGGCCAACCGAGAGAACTTCGCTCGGGTGACGCACGCGACGCCATGCGATGTCGGTGATGTGCAGCAGGCCGTCGATGCCGCCGAGGTCCACGAACGCGCCGTAGTCGGTGATGTTCTTGACCACGCCTTCGACGATCGCGCCTTCCTTCAGCGTCTCGAGCAGCTTCGCGCGCTCTTCGCCCTGCGTCGCTTCGATCACCGCGCGGCGCGACAGCACCACGTTGTTACGCTTGCGATCGAGCTTGATGACGCGGAATTCGAGCGTCTTGCCTTCGTACGGCGTCGTGTCCTTGACCGGACGCGTGTCGACGAGCGAACCCGGCAGGAACGCGCGGATGCCGTTGACCATCACGGTCATGCCGCCCTTGACCTTGCCCGTGATCGTGCCGGTCACGAGTTCGTTGTTGTCCAGCGCCTTTTCCAGCGACAGCCACGAAGCCAGACGCTTCGCCTTGTCGCGCGACAGAATGGTGTCGCCATAGCCGTTTTCCAGCGCGTCGATCGCGACGGAAACGAAGTCGCCCGCCTGCACTTCCACTTCACCCGCGTCGTTCAGGAATTCTTCGAGCGGAATATAGGCTTCGGACTTGAGACCAGCATTGACGACCACGAAGTTGTGGTCGACGCGCACGACTTCGGCGGAGATCACTTCGCCAGCGCGCATGTCCTGCTTGGTCAGCGACTCTTCGAACAGAGCCGCAAAGGATTCGGTATTCGGGGTGGAGGTTTGCAGGTCGGACATAAAAATCTGAATTTGCACAGTCTGGCG
This sequence comes from Caballeronia sp. J97, assembly GCF_905220305.1. Lineage (NCBI taxonomy): Bacteria > Pseudomonadati > Pseudomonadota > Betaproteobacteria > Burkholderiales > Burkholderiaceae > Caballeronia > Caballeronia sp. J97. The sequence goes on from NZ_CAJMZL010000034.1 coordinate 15,170, forward strand.
CGATGGTCCCGGATTGGACCTCGGGGGTGAACCCGGAATGCGCGAAACCGTACGGGGTTAAAGGGTTTAACACACGCCCCGCCACTCGACGGAGCACCTTGCTTCTACCGCACTACACGCGAACTTCGCTGTACCAGCCGATGATCTGTTCGACCGCTTGGTCGATCGACAAACCGGAGGTGTCCAGCGTCTTCGCATCTGCCGCGGGCTTGAGCGGCGCGGTTCTCCGGTTCATGTCCCGGTCGTCGCGCGCACGCAAATCTCGCAGCAAGTCATCCATATTAGCAGAAAAACCTTTTTGCATCAATTGCTTATACCGTCTCGCCGCGCGTGCCTCAGCGCTCGCGGTCAAAAATACCTTCAGCGTGGCGTCCGGGAAGATGACGGTGCCCATGTCGCGACCGTCGGCGACGAGCCCGGGGCGCTTGCGAAAGGCCCGCTGGCGCGCGACGAGCGCCTGGCGCACTTCGGAATGCACGGCGATCGCGGAGGCGCGGTTGCCGACCTCCTCCTGCCGGATTGCGCCCGAAACGTCCACGCCGTCGAGCTGCGCGCAACCTTCGCGGAACGTGATATGGAGCGCTTCGACCAGCTTTGCAAGACCGGCCGCGTCGTCCTTTTCGACTTCGTAGCGAATGCTCGCCAGCGCGGCGAGCCGATACAGCGCGCCGCTGTCGAGCAGGTGAAAGCCGAGCGTCGCCGCGACGATCGCCGCGACCGTGCCCTTGCCCGACGCCGTCGGCCCGTCGATGGTGATCACTGGAGTGGGGTCGAATGGACGGGTCGGTTTCATTGAGTCTGGCCGTTCTGGCCCGTTATTACGGTCATGGAAGTCGAATTCATCGCGTTTCACGGTACAGCGCTCCGATTACGCTTTGACGAGCGTCGAAAAACGCTCGAAGTAGTCCGGAAAAGTCTTGTTCACGCATTTCGGATCGTTGATGCGCACCGGCACGCCGCCGAGACTCACGAGCGAGAAGCACATCGCCATGCGGTGATCGTCGTAGGTGTCGATTGCGGCGTTCGGCGTCAATTTCGCCGGCGGCGTGACGACGAGATAGTCCGCGCCCTCTTCCACCGTCGCGCCGACCTTGCGCAACTCCGTCGCCATCGCGGCGATGCGGTCGGTTTCCTTCACGCGCCAGCTCGCGATATTGCGCAGCGTCGTCGTGCCGCTCGCGAACAGCGCGGCCACGGCGATCGTCATCGCGGCATCGGGAATCAGATTGAAGTCCATGTCGATGGGCGCGAGCTTGCCATCGTCCGATTCGACGCCACGGACTTCGATCCAGTCCTCACCCATCATCACGTTCGCGCCCATGCGATTCAACGCATCCGCGAAGCCGACATCGCCTTGAATGCTCGAACGCCCGACGCCTTCCACGCGCACCGGTCCGTGACCGATCGCGCCCGCCGCCAGAAAATACGACGCCGACGACGCATCGCCTTCGACCATGATCGCGCCGGGCGAGGCGTAGCTCACGCCGGCGGGAACGGTGAAGCGCGCCCAGCCGTCGCGCTCGACGGTCACGCCGAAGCGCTCCATCAAACGAATCGTGATTTCGATGTAGGGCTTCGAGATGAGTTCGCCTTCGATCTCGATCGTAACGGGCCCGTTGCGGCCGTCGACGACCGGCAGGCTCATCAGGAGCGCGGTGAGAAACTGGCTCGACACGTCGCCGCGCACACGGATCGGACGGTCGATGGCGATCCGCGCGGCGTGGATTTTCAGCGGCGGGAAGCCATCGTCGAGCTCGTAGTCGATCTTCGCGCCGATCTGGCGCAGCCCGTCGACGAGATCGCCGATGGGCCGCTCGTGCATGCGCGGCACGCCGTGCACGCGATACTCGCCGCCGTTCACCGCCAGCGCCGCGGTTAGCGGGCGCACGGCCGTGCCCGCGTTGCCGAGAAACAGTTCCGCCGATTTCGACGGAAACGCGCCGCCCGTCCCGCCGACGATCACGCGCTCGCCGTCTTCACGTACGTCGACGCCGAGGTTTTTGAGCGCGGCGATCATCACGCGCGTGTCGTCGGAATCGAGCAAATTGGTAATCGACGTCTCGCCGCGCGACAGGGCGGCGAGCAGCAGCACGCGGTTCGAAATGCTTTTCGAGCCGGGCAAGCGCACGGTGCCGGACGCGCGGGAGAAAGGTCCGAGATCGAGATGTTCCATAGTGTGTCCTTGGGTCACAGCTTATTTCGCGGCTTACTTGGCGGCGATGTCGCCGGATGCCTTGATGCCGCCGCGTTCCTGCCATTCCTTGCGCGCGACGCGCGAGCGCGCGAACGCCGCTTCGAGCGCGGCGCCATCCGATGCGTCGATCGCCGCGCGAAAACGTGCGAGCACGGCCGTGTAATCGTCGAGTTCGGCGAGCAACGCGGCGCGATTCGCGAGACAGATATCGCGCCACATTTCCGGGCTCGATGCCGCGATGCGAGTGAAATCGCGGAAACCGCCGGCGGCGAACGAAAATTTCAGATCGGCATCGGGCGTATCGAGTATCTGGTCGACGAGCGCGAACGACAACACGTGAGGCAAATGGCTCACCGACGCGAACACGCGATCGTGCTGCGCCTCGCTCATCTGGCGCACGCACGCGCCGGTCGCGCGCCACATCGACGCGATGCGCTCGACGTCGGCCGGCGTGTTCTCGGGCAACGGGCACAGCACGACATTGCGATCGACGTAAAGATCGGGCAACGCAGCATCCACGCCGCTCGATTCGCGCCCGGCGATCGGATGGCCCGGCACGAACTGCACGACGCGCGCATCGAGCGCGCGCCTCGCCGCCGCGACGACGTCGGTTTTCGTGCTGCCAGCGTCGGTGACGACGGTGCGAGCGTCGAGAAACGGCGCGATGCGCGCGAGCAACGGCTCGGTCTGCGCGACGGGCGCGGCGAGCAGCACCACGTCCGCGCCTTCGAGCGCGCTTGCCAGCGCGCGGTCGTCGTCGAGCGCGGCGGCTTCGTCGATCACGCCGAGTTCGAGCGCGCGCGCGACCGACGCGGCCGACCGCCCTACGCCGACGACACGGCCCGCGAGCCCTGAGCGCTCACGCAACGCGCGCGCGAGCGATCCGCCGATCAGGCCGACACCGAAAATTACCAGTTTGTTAAAAGAGAACGCAGCCACGGGACTTCGATAAAAGCGCGTCGTCCGACGCGGGATGAAACGAGCCGCCGCGAAACGCTCGCAGCGGCGAAGAGTCAGATCAGCGCGCCCGCGGATACGAACCGAGGATCTTCAGGAACGCGGACTTGCGCCCGAGTTCGTCGAGCGCGGCGGCCACGGCGGCATCGTCGCGATGACCTTCGATGTCGATATAAAAGTAGTACTCCCACGTGCCCGAGCGCGCGGGGCGCGATTCGAAGCGCGTCATTGAAACGCCGTGCTTCGCGAGCGGCTCCAGCAGCTTGAACACCGCCCCGGATTCGTTCTTCACGGTGACGATGAGCGAGGTCTGATCGTGGCCGCTCGATTCCGTCGGCTGCTTGCCGACGATCACGAAGCGCGTGCGATTGTGCGGATCGTCCTGAATCATCGAGAACACGACGCCGAGGCCGTAATGCGTCGCGGCGCGATCGCCGGCGATGGCCGCGACCGTCGGATCCTCGAGCGCCATGCGCGCGGCTTCCGCATTGCTCGACACCGCTTGCCGCTCCAGGTGCGGCGCGTTCGCGGAAAGCCAGCGCTGGCACTGCGCGAGCGCTTGCGGATGCGCGTAGACGCGCTTCACGCCGTCGAGCGTGCCGGACGCGGTCAGCAGATTGTGATGAATCGGCAACGCGAGTTCGCCGCCGATCAGGAGCGACGTCTGCAGCAGCAGGTCTTGCGTGCGCGACACCGCGCCTTCCGCCGAATTCTCGACCGGCACGACGCCGTATTGCGCCGCGCCCGCCTCGACCGCGCGGAACACTTCGTCGATCGATGGGCACGGCACGCCCTGAATCGAATGTCCGAAGTATTCGAACATCGCCTGTTCGCTGTACGTGCCGACGGGCCCGAGGAACGCCGCGCTGATGGTCTGTTCGAGCGCGCGGCTCGCGGCCATGATCTCGCGCCAGATCGACGCGATGTGCTCGTCGGCAAGCGGTCCTTCGCTCATTTCCTGCAGACGCGCGATGACCTGCATCTCGCGCTCCGGACGAAACACGGGCGCATTGAAATGCTTCTTCACCTCGCCGACTTCCAGCGCAACAGAAGCGCGCTGATTCAGCAGCGCGATGAGCTGCGCGTCGAGCGTATCGATGCGCTCGCGCAGCGGTTTGAGTCTTGAATTGAGATCGTCGTCCATGCGGTGCTTGAGCTTGTGCGGTTGAGTGAGCGTCGTCGCCGTTAAGCGCCCGTGCGCTCGAATTCCTTCATGTAATCGACGAGAGCTTTGACTCCCTCGATCGGCACCGCGTTGTAGATCGATGCCCGCATGCCGCCGACGGACTTGTGGCCCTTCAGTTGCAACAGCCCGCGCGCTTTCGCGCCGGCCAGGAAATCGGTATTGCGCGATTCGTCGGCGAGGAAGAACGGGACGTTCATGCGCGAACGGTTCTGACGCTCGACCTTGTTGACGTAGAAATCGCTGGAATCGATGGTGTCGTAGAGCAGCTTCGCCTTCTCGACGTTGCGCGCCTCGATCGCCGAGAGCCCGCCCTGCTTCTTCAGCCACTTGAAGACGAGCCCGGCAATATAGATCGCGTAGGTGGGCGGCGTGTTGTACATCGAGTTGTTCTCGGCGACGATCTTCCACTCGAACGCCGACGGACAGATCGGCAGCGCCCGGTCGAGCAGATCCTCGCGCACGATCACGACCGTCACGCCGGCCATGCCGATGTTCTTCTGCGCGCCGCCGAAGAGCACGCCGTACTTGGCGATGTCCATCGGGCGCGACAGGATGTGCGAGGACGCGTCCGCGACGAGCGGGATATCGCCGAGATCGGGAATCTCGAAGGCTTCGACGCCGTCGATGGTTTCGTTGCTGCACAGATGCACGTAGGCCGGGTCGTCCGACAGCTTCCACTCGTTGAAGGCCGGCACGCGCGTAAAGCCTTGTTCGGTCTTGCCGCTCGCCGCGAGATGCGGCGTGCCGTACTTCTGCGCTTCCTTGAATGACTTCGTCGACCAGGAACCGGTCACGACGAAGTCGGCGGTTTGCTTCGTGCCGAGCAGGTTCATCGGCACGATCGCGTTTTCGCCGATGCCGCCGCCTTGCAGGAACAGAATGCGATGCGATGCAGGCACGTTGAGCAGCTCGCGCAGATCGGTGAGCGCCGCTTCGTGAATCGACATGAACTCCGCGCCGCGGTGGCTCATTTCCATCACGCTCATGCCGCTGCCTTGCCAGTCGAGCATTTCATCGGCTGCTTGCCTCAGAACTTCTTCTGGCATGGCGGCTGGGCCGGCGGAGAAATTGAACACGCGCATCTGGAGATCCCGGAATTCCGACTTGGCAGGCGCAAATGAACGGCTGACGCAACGATAGCCGCGATTTCGCGCCCGAAAAAGAAATGGCTGCTTGCGCTCGCGCGCAAACAGCCATTATCGCACTGTCCTGAAAACCCGCCAATGCGCGGGGCGGCGAGCCCCGTCAGCGGATCTCCGTCAGGCCGACGTCACCGAGCTTACTTCGCGCTCGGCTTGACGCTCGCCACTTCCTGGTCAGCTTGCGTGCGCGTCGCCTTGATGGCTTGCGGCATGTACTTCTGCATCAGACCGTTGACGACGTCGCGGCCAACCTGGTCCTGGACCTGAATAAACTTGCGGCCGGTCGCGCTCTTGTAGAAGTTGGTCAGATCCTTGATCTCGTCCGTCGAGTAGTACTTCGCGTACGCGTCGTACTGAGCCTGCATCGCGTCCTTGCGGAATGCGTCGGTCGCGAAGACCTGGCCAGCGGAATCGACCAGCTTCGGCACTGCGTTCTTCTGCAGCGTCGGAACGGCGGCTTGCTTCTGCTTGTCGTTCAACGTCTTGTTCTCGGACAGCGCGTCCGAGAGGATCGCCGGCACGAGTTGCTTCGATTGCATCTGCGCGCTGTTACCGATCGCACCGACCAGCTTCTGCGCGTCGATCGCGTCGAGCAGGTCCTTGATCGCGGCTTGCTTGGCCGGATCAACCGGTGCTGCTGCGGCCGCCGGTGCGGCCGACTGTGCGGGCGCCTGATTCTGAAGCGACTGAGCCATCGCGAAAGTCGGCACGAAAGCGGCCAGCAACATCCACTGCTTGAAACGTCCTTGCATCATTACTCCCTGTAAAAAATATCCAGTTCAGCCCTGGCGACGAGTCCTTGCCTGTCTTTCCGACACCGGCCCTGACTGGGCCCGGCAATCAACTCACGTCGCGCAGCTTAACTAATCCGAGCTTTCAAAAGCGATAACGAGAGACATCGACACAAAAAATATCAGGCGCTTTCTCCGCCTTCACCGTTCTCCGTGTCGCCAGGCTTGGCTGCCGCATCTTCCGAGTTGGAGTCTGCTTCGAGTTCGGCCTCGGCTTCCGCTTCGGCGATATGCTGCAGTCCCGACAACTTCGTTCCCTCGTCAAGGCTGATGAGTGTAACACCTTGGGTTGCGCGGCCCATTTCGCGAATTTCCGAAACCCGCGTGCGGATGAGCACGCCCGAGGTCGTGATCAGCATGATCTCGCTCTCCGGCTCGACGAGTGTCGCCGCGACGACCCGGCCGTTACGCTCCGATGTCTGGATCGCGATCATACCCTTCGTGCCGCGGCCGTGACGCGTGTACTCGTTGATCGGCGTGCGCTTGCCGTAGCCGTTCTCGGTGGCCGTCAGCACCGACTGATTCTCGTCGCCCGCGACCAGCATCGCGATGACCTGCTGCCCGTCTTCCAGTTGCATGCCGCGCACGCCGCGTGCCTCGCGACCCATCGCGCGCACGTCGTTCTCGTCGAAACGCACGGCCTTGCCCGCGTCGGAGAACAGCATGACGTCGTGCTCGCCATCGGTGATCGCCGCGCCGATGAGGTAGTCGCCATCATCCAGACCGACCGCGATGATGCCCTTCTTCATCGGACGGCTGAATGCCTCGAGCGGCGTTTTCTTGACGGTACCGAGCGCCGTCGTCATGAAGACGTACTTGTCGGCCGAGAATTCCTTGATCGGCAGCACGACGTTGATCTTCTCGCCGTCCTGCAACGGGAACATGTTGACGATCGGGCGGCCGCGCGAGTTGCGCGAGCCCTGCGGCACTTCGTACACCTTGATCCAGTACACGCGGCCGCGGTTCGAGAAGCACAACATGTGATCGTGCGTGTTCGCGATGAAGAGCGTGTCGATCCAGTCGTCTTCCTTCATTTGCGTCGCCTGCTTGCCGCGCCCGCCGCGCTTCTGCGCACGATATTCGGAAAGCGGCTGCGACTTAACGTAACCCGAGTGCGACATGGTTACGACCATGTCCGTCGGCGTGATCAGGTCTTCGGTATTGAGCTCCGTCGCGTTCATCTCGATGCGCGAGCGACGGTCGTCGCCGAACTCGGCGCGGATCTGGCCCAGCTCTTCGACGATGATCTGGCGGATCCGCTCCGGCCGCGCGAGGATGTCGAGCAGGTCGGCGATCTGCGCCATCACCTCGCGATACTCACCGACGATCTTGTCCTGCTCGAGACCGGTCAGGCGTTGCAGACGCATCTGCAGGATTTCCTGCGCCTGGACGTCCGACAACTTGTACAGACCGTCATCCTGCAGACCGTACGCCGGATTCAGGCCTTCCGGACGATACGCCGCCCGGCCGCCCGAAGCCTCGGTTTCGGTGCGCGTGAGCATTTCGCGCACGAGCGACGAATCCCACGGACGCGCCATCAGTTCCTGCTTCGCGATCGGCGGCGTCGGCGCGGCCTTGATGATCGCGATGAATTCGTCGATGTTCGCGAGCGCGACGGCGAGACCCTCGAGCACGTGCCCGCGATCGCGCGCCTTGCGCAGTTCGTATACAGTGCGCCGCGTCAGCACTTCCCGTCGATGCGACAGGAAGCACTCGAGCATTTCCTTCAGATTCAGCAGCTTCGGCTGGCCGTCGACGAGCGCGACCAGATTCATGCCGAACGTGTCCTGAAGCTGCGTCTGCTTGTACAGGTTGTTCAGAATGACTTCCGGCACTTCCCCGCGCTTCAGCTCGATCACGACGCGCATGCCCGACTTGTCGGACTCGTCGCGGATATCGGAAATGCCTTCCAGCTTCTTCTCGTTGACGAGCTCGGCGATGCGCTCGAGCAGCGTGCGCTTGTTCACCTGATAAGGAATCTCGTCGACGATGATCGCCATGCGCTGGCCGCGATCGATCTCTTCGAAGTGCGTGGCCGCGCGCATCACGACGCGCCCGCGCCCGGTGCGGTAGCCGTCGCGCACACCCGCGACGCCGTAGATGATGCCGGCCGTCGGGAAATCGGGCGCCGGCACGATCTCGATGAGTTCGTCGACGGTGGCCTCGGGCGTATTCAACAGATGCAGACAGGCGTCGACGATTTCGCGCAGATTGTGCGGCGGAATATTGGTCGCCATGCCGACCGCGATGCCGGCCGAGCCATTGATCAGCAGATTGGGAATGCGCGCGGGGAGAACGAGCGGCTCGTTTTCGCTGCCGTCGTAGTTCGGGCCGAAGTCGACGGTTTCCTTGTCGATGTCGGCCAGCAATTCGTGGCCGATCTTCGCCATGCGGATTTCGGTGTAACGCATTGCCGCGGCGTTGTCGCCGTCGACCGAACCGAAATTCCCCTGGCCGTCCACCAGCATGTAGCGCAGCGAGAACGGCTGCGCCATGCGCACGATCGTCTCGTAGACGGACGCGTCGCCGTGAGGATGGTATTTACCGATGACGTCGCCGACGATACGCGCGGACTTCTTGTACGCGCGGTTCCAGTCGTTGTTCAGCTCGTGCATCGAGTAGAGTGCCCGACGATGCACCGGCTTCAAGCCATCGCGGACATCGGGAAGCGCGCGCCCGACGATCACGCTCATCGCGTAATCGAGATACGAACGGCGCATTTCCTCCTCGAGGGAGATTGGCAGAGTCTCTTTGGCGAATTGATCCATTATCCGTGTCTTGAACTTTGCAGCGGCGACACGGCAGTGCGCGCGGCGATTTCGCGGAACTCGCCCGCCGGCCGCGCGAGATGCGCCGGCGTGGCGCGTAGCCGACGTACGCTGCGCGCTGCGTGTGCAGCGCATGCCTTATATGCGTGCGAACGCAGCGCATCAGGAGATTCTACCATGCGCGACATTCGCGCCCGGATGACCACTGTATACATACAGTGTGGCCCCGCGTTCGAACCGGAATGCGCGCACAGAATTCGCAATGCGCAACGCGGTACCAATTACTTACAAAAAGCGGGGAACGAGTTCCGTCATTTCGTCATCGGGGTGGGCTATCATGCCGCCTCGCCATTCTGCTTATCGAAAAAGTACCCGCGATAAAAACACGCAGGAAATCGCTCTCAGGCACGTAATGTGCGCACGTTTTGCGCCTTCTTCAGCCTTGGCCGCCTCCTGTCCCCTTCTTGTTGCGCATGCACCACATAAGGTTGCGGGCGTACAGCGTGCGGGGATATTTTTATCGTTGCAAGGGAACGATATGGCAAAATGCCAACGCACAAACTTAGACACTGCTCGAAGTCTATACAGCGCGTTTTGTTCCGTAGGGAATGTTATACTTCGAGCAATGTATGACTTGTCTTCGTCTACAGGCTCGCAGTAAACCTGCGGTAATCTCAATTTCGAGAGGAGAAATATGAATAAACTTTCAAAGCTCGCGTTCATTGCAGCTACCGCAGTTATGGCTGCATCGGCCTCGGCACAGTCCGTGCCGGCCTCGCGACAAGCCGTGAACGACAACTGGGTGAACGGTACGGGCGAGTACGTGTGGATGAACGGCACGAACGAACTGTGCTGGCGCGACGCATTCTGGACGCCGGCTACGGCAAACGCGAAGTGCGATGGCGCGCTGGTCGCGCAAGCACCGACGCCGCCGGCACCGGTCACGCCGCCCCCGGCCATCCAGAGCCAGAAGGTTACCTATCAGGCTGACGCTCTGTTCGACTTCGACAAGGCAGTCCTGAAGCCGGCTGGTAAGGAAAAGCTTGACGATCTCGCATCGAAGATCGGCGCGCTGAACCTCGAAGTCGTGGTTGCAACGGGCTACACCGACCGCATCGGTTCGGACAAGTACAACGATCGTCTGTCGCTGCGCCGTGCGCAAGCTGTGAAGGCTTACCTGGTCAGCAAGGGCATCGAAGCCAACCGTATCTACACGGAAGGCAAGGGCAAGCGCGACCCGGTCACGAAGGGTTCCTGCACGCAGAAGAACCGCAAGCAACTCATCGCCTGCCTCGCACCGGATCGTCGCGTGGAAGTCGAAGTTGTCGGCACGACGCGTCAGCCGCAGCAGTAATCGCGAGTTGGATTGCCGCAGATCAAACCCCCGCTTCGGCGGGGGTTTTTTTATGCCCGAAAGCATTTTGTGCATTCGTTCAATGAGCCGCCGATTCAGGTAGCGTTTGGCTATTGCGCTTTTTGCCCGCCCATTGCGACGCCTATATACTCGGTCCTAATCGATTCACGACTCAAACAAGGCACTTCAGAACATGACCAATGTCGATCCCCACGAACTGCAGAAATTCAGCGAGCTCGCGCATCGCTGGTGGGACCCGAACGCCGAGTTCAAGCCGCTACACGAACTGAACCCGGTGCGACTCGACTGGATCGACGCCCATGCGCATCTGATGAGCAAGCGTGTTCTCGACATCGGCTGTGGTGGCGGGATCTTGTCCGAGTCGATGGCGACGCGTGGCGCGAACGTGAAGGGCATCGATTTGTCGTCGAGTGCGCTCGGCGTCGCCGATCTCCATAGTCTGGAAAGCGGTGTCGAAGTCGCATACGAGGAAATTTCGGCGGAAGCCCTCGCCGCGCGCGAACCGGCTTCCTACGACGTCGTCACCTGCATGGAGATGCTCGAGCACGTACCGAATCCCGCGGGCACCGTCGCCGCGTGCGCCGCGCTCGTAAAGCCGGGCGGCTGGGTGTTCTTCTCCACATTGAACCGCAACGCGAAGGCTTACTTGTTCGCCGTCATCGGCGCCGAATATATTGCGCGCATGTTGCCGCGCGGCACGCACGATTACGCGCGCTTCATCAAGCCGTCGGAACTCGCCACCTTCGCGCGCGCCGCGTCGCTCTTGCCCGTTGACATCAAGGGCATCACCTATCGGCCGATCTCGAAGCACTTTGGCCTGTCAAACGACACCAGCATCAACTACATGATGGCTTGCCGCCGCGAAGCCTGACGCCATGACCAACGACGATCCCTTGTCCACGGGCACAATCGATACGAAGCCCCTTCCGGAAGACACGAATCCCCTGCCCCAGCGACTCGCCGAAGGCGACGGCCTCGGGCTGTGTCAGGCCGTGCTGTTCGACCTCGACGGCACCATCGCGGATACCGCGCCCGATCTCGTCGCCGCGGTGAACAAGATGCGGCACGACCGTGGCCTCGAAATGCGTCCGCTCGAAACGCTGCGGCCATACGCGTCGGCGGGGGCGCGCGGTCTGCTCGGCGGCGCATTCGAGATCGGGCCGGAGCATCACGACTTCGCGTCGATGCGCGACGAATTCCTCGCCAATTACGAGGCCGACCTGTGCATCGAGACGACGCTGTTTCCGGGCATCGCCGAGATTCTCGATCAGCTCGACGCGCGCGGCGTGCGCTGGGGCATCGTCACGAACAAGGCGACGCGGTTCGCGTCGCCGCTGGTCGCCTTGCTCGGACTCGATATGCGCGCCGGCTGCCTTGTTTGCGGCGACACGACACCGCACTCGAAGCCGCACCCTGCCCCGCTGCTGCACGCAGCCGAGTTGCTGGATGTCGCGCCGGAGCGCATCGTCTATGTCGGCGACGATCTGCGCGACGTGCAAGCCGGCTTCGCGGCGGGCATGATCACCGTGGCGGCCGCATACGGCTACTGCGGCGACGATATTCCACCGCGCCGCTGGCACGCGAATCACGTCGTCGATTCGCCGGACGAACTGCAGCAGTTGTTGCGGGACATTGCGTAGATGCGGAGGTGAAAACGGCGGCTGGAAAGTCGCGCTGTTCGCCTCATATGGTTTTTCGTGGGATAATTCCAGTTCCGCTTTGGGGGCGACCTGGTTTCGACAGGGGTTGTGAAGCGGTCAGGGCATACCGAGGACCCGTCACCTCGTTAATCAATGGGAAAAACGTAACTGCAAACGACGATACGTTCGCACTGGCAGCCTAAGGGCTAGCCGTCCTCTCACTAATTCGCTGACGGGTTAGGGTAGCAATACCACGAGAGGTCATATACGTCAGATAAGCTTTGGTGGCGTCACGACGCCCGAGTCGAAAATTTAGTGAATCGCCGTAACGCAGCGTGTTCGTCCGCGTCGTTGCGGTTAAATCAAATGACAGAACTAAGTATGTAGAACTGGTCGTAGAGCGCTTCTGGACGCGGGTTCGATTCCCGCCGCCTCCACCAAACACCCCGCAAAAACCCGCGATCGCGCAAGCATCGCGGGTTTTTTTTGCCCGTCGCAGGGCAAAAAAAAACCCCGCACGAGGCGGGGTAAAACATCCTTGAGAGACGTAGCAAGGGCAGAGACAACCTTCGCTACGCCAAGAAGAATAAGCGGCGGCACGATACGTTCGAATCAGAGCGGTCCTAATACGATTGCCACATGTCAATGATCAAAGAATCGACATTACCGTGCGGCAATTGCCTGCTTCGAGTCCATTACTCAGTAAATTCCGATTTTCAGACATCGGTCCTCGTCCTATTCTTGCATTGCACTTTGGCGCGCTGGCAAGCCTGCAGCGAATCAAAATGCCATTCCAAGTACTTTGACCTCGCCTTGCGCGAGGTTTTTTTCGCCGGCGCCTCGACGACGCCGGGCGAACTTACCAGGGCGCTCAGTTCGAACCGTCCTGCGGACACTTCAGATTACAGCCATTGGGATCGCCGTCGTCGCCACGGCGACGCATCGCCGATTTGCCGCCGTGCTGATATTTGGCCGACGGAGCCGACGCGGCGAACTGCATCTGCGGATGCTCGTTCAAACGAAACTGATCCTGCAGCACGCCGCCCGGCACGCCCGGTGAATTCTGGGCGAAGGCGACAGGAGCCAGACAAATCGCGCCAGCGACGAGCGCGGCGGACGAAAACGCGAGCAACGAGAGTTTCATGGCAGTAGATTGCGCGAGCAGATCGCGCTTCGAACGGTGAAGTCGACAGCAAAGCGTTAGGTTAACCCAATTCGCGGTCACTGGCAGTTTTACGTCTACCCCGCCCTCTTACGGCGCGTTTCGGCATTTCCACACGCGCGCACTTCAGCCGCGCAAACCTTCGTCGATACCGACGAGCGCCCCACAGTGCGCCGGATCATAGCCTTCGAGATGAGCGACGCTGTCGGTGAAGCCGTCGCTGCGCAAGATGCGCAGCACGGACGCAAGCCGCGCCTCATCGAGCCGCGCGCGCTCGCACGCGAAGAAGTAATCCTCGTCGATGATCGGTATGAAATCGAGCGCGAAATGCTGCGCGGCCGGCTGCACGCCGAAGCCGAGATCGGCCATGCCGCTCGCGACGAACGCCGCAATCGCCGAATGCGTGAGCTCGGTGGTCGCATAACCGTTGATCTGGTCCGGATCGACGCCCACGCGCCGCAACGACAGATCGAGCAGCATGCGCGTACCCGAGCCCGGCTGACGATTGACGAAGCGCACATCGCTGCGGGCGAGGTCGCGCAAGCCGGAAATCCGTTTCGGATTGCCCTTCGGCAGGAAAAGGCCCTGCGTGCGGCGCGTCAGCCGGATGAGCTGATGCTTGTTGCCGTCGAGAAGCGGCCGGTAAATATCGGCGCAAGTCGAACGGAATTCGCCGATCGGCAAGTGGAAGCCCGCCAGCTCGCACTCGCCGCGCGCGAGCGCGCTCACCGCTTCGGCGCTCTCGCGATACTTGATGTCGACCGGCACGCGTTGATCGCCCAGCGCGCGCACGAGCGCCGCGACCGCGTAACCGTGCGACGCGTGAATCCTCACCTGGCTGACGCCGCCCGCCAGACGCCGGTTCAACTCGACAGCGACGTCGTTCGCCACGGCTTGCAAAGGCGTTTCGAGTCGCTCGCCGCAAACGCGCTGCGCGCGCAATACCGACTCGCCCAGTTCCGACAAAACGGAGCCGCGCCCGCGCGATTTGGTGATGAGCGCGCCGCCGAGACGCGCCTCGATTTCGCGCAACAAACCCCACGCATGCCGATAGGACAAACCCTTAGCGCTCGCGGCATTCGCGATGCTGCCCGTCTGCGCGACAAGCTGTAAAAGCGGCACAACCGCGCTGAGACTGGTTTCCCGGCCATCGGCGTCCCGCAAGACCAGTTCGGCCCGGCATTCGACGTCCACCATATGAACTCCCCCTTCCTATTGCCAAGATATATCACGACGCCTATTGTTCTTCTACCGGCTCGGCACCCGTAATTATATCGCCTCAAATATGTACCAACAAAACATATGCCGAGTGTTGGAGGAGCCCATGACACATTCGCAGCTATCCGCCGCTGCATCCGCTGATCTCGTGCGTCGCCACGCAGTACAGGGCGCGACGTTGATGACCATTCTTCATGCCATCCAGGACGAAGTCGGCTATGTGCCGGAGACGACGATCGCGCCGCTCGCACAGACGCTGTCGCTCTCGCGCGCCGAAGTGCATGGCGTGATCACGTACTACCATCACTTCCGTTCCGCCCCGCCGGCGCACGTGACCGTGCAGCTCTGCCGCGCGGAAGCATGCCGCAGCATGGGCACGGAAGCGTTGAAGGACCACATCGAAGGGCACACGGGTTGCCGCTTCGACACGGGTCATGCCGAAGACACCGAACTCGAATCCGTGTTCTGCCTCGGTCAATGCGCACTGTCTCCGTCGATGATGATCAACGGCGAATTGCACGCGCGTGTGACACCCGCGAAATTCGATCGCCTGTATGCCGCTGCGCAAACGAAAGTCGCGGAGGTGACGGCATGACGCGCATCTACGTTCCCATCGATTCCGCGGCGCTCGCGCTGGGCGCGGACGCGGTCGCTCAGGCCATCGTGAGCGAAGCCCGCGAGCGCGGCCTCGACGTGCAACTCGTGCGCAACGGTTCGCGCGGCCTCTTCTATCTCGAACCGCTCGTCGAAGTCGAGACGCCGGATGGACGCATCGGCTATTCGAACGTCGAAGCCGAGGACGTCGCTTCGCTTTTCGATGCCGGCTTCCACGAAGGCGGTGCGCACGAGAAGAACGTCGGCGTCGTCGACGAGATTCCGTATCTCAAGAACCAGCAGCGTCTGACTTTCGCGCGCATCGGCATCACCGATCCGCTGTCGATCGACGACTACGTCGCGCTCGGCGGCCTCCAGGGCCTGCGCAACGTGCTCGAGATGAACGGCGACGCCGTGTGCCAGGCGCTGCTCGATTCCGGACTGCGCGGCCGCGGCGGCGCGGCATTCCCCGCGGGCATCAAATGGAAGACCGTGCGCGGCGCGCTGGCGGACCAGAAGTACATCGTATGCAATGCGGACGAGGGTGACTCCGGAACCTTCTCGGACCGCCTCGTGATGGAAAGCGATCCGTACATGCTGATCGAAGGCATGATCATCGCGGGCGTGGCGGTCGGCGCCACCAAGGGCTACATCTACGTGCGCAGCGAGTACCCGCATTCGATCGCCATGCTGAACCAGGCGATCGATCGCGCACGCGACGCGGGCTGGCTCGGCGCGAGCGTGCTCGGCACGTCGCACGCGTTCGATCTGTATGTCGCGAAGGGCGCGGGCGCCTATGTCTGCGGCGAGGAAACCGCGCTGCTCGAATCGCTCGAAGGCAAGCGCGGCATCGTGCGCGCGAAGCCGCCGGTGCCGGCGCTCACCGGTCTGTACGGCAAGCCCACGGTCATCAACAACGTCATCACGCTCGCGACGGTGCCGATCATCTTCGCGAAGGGCGCGGCCTTTTATCGCGACTTCGGCATGGGTCGTTCGCGCGGCACGCTGCCCTTCCAGATCGCGGGCAACGTGAAGCAGGGCGGACTCGTCGAGCTCGCGTTCGGCGTGACCTTGCGCGAACTGATCTACACCTACGGCGACGGCACGGCGAGCGGACGTCCCGCGCGCGCGGTGCAAGTGGGCGGCCCGCTCGGCACCTATCTGCCGGAGAGCCAGTGGGACATTCCGCTCGATTACGAGGAATATGCGAAGGTCGGCGCGGTGGTCGGCCACGGCGGGCTCGTCGTTCACGACGACACATCGAACCTCGCCGAACTCGCGCAATACGCGATGCACTTCTGCGCGCTCGAATCGTGCGGGAAGTGCACGCCGTGCCGCATCGGCTCGACGCGCGGCGAGGAAGTCATCGCGAAGATCCGCGAAGGCGATACGTCCGTGAAGCAGATCACATTGCTGCGCGAACTGTGCGACACGATGGTGTCCGGCTCGCTCTGCGCGATGGGCGGCATGACGCCGTTCCCGGTGATGTCCGCGCTCGATCACTTCCCGGAAGATTTCGGCTTGGGCGCCAAGCCCGCGCAAAAAGCGGCATAGAACAAGGAGACGATCATGTCCAACACCATCAACGGCTGCGGCTCCGGCAATTGCGCGTGCAAGAGCGCGGCGTCGGTTCAGCGCCGCGACCCGCTCGACGAAACCGACTACGGCACCCCGCTGCGTCACGCCGATATCGACGTGACGCTCGAAATCGACGGTCAGCCGGTCACGGTGCCGGCCGGCACTTCCGTGATGCGCGCGGCCATCGAAGCCGGCGTGAACGTGCCGAAGCTCTGCGCCACCGATTCGCTCGAACCGTGGGGTTCCTGCCGCCTGTGCCTCGTCGAGATCGAAGGCAAGCGCGGTTATCCGGCATCGTGCACGACGCCCGTCGAAGCGGGCATGAAAGTGCGCACGCAAACCGACAAGCTGCAGTCGCTGCGCAAGAACGTGATGGAGCTCTATATCTCCGATCACCCGCTCGACTGCCTCACCTGCCCCGCCAACGGCGATTGCGAACTGCAGGACATGGCGGGCGTCGTCGGCCTGCGCGAAGTGCGTTACGGCTATGAAGGCGCGAACCATCTCAAGGACAAGAAGGACGAGTCGAATCCGTACTTCACCTACGATCCGTCGAAGTGCATCGTCTGCAACCGATGCGTGCGCGCGTGCGAGGAAACGCAAGGCACGTTCGCGCTGACCATCGCCGGACGCGGCTTCGAGTCGCGCGTCGCGGCGAGCGAAAACGTGCCGTTCATGGAGTCGGAATGCGTGTCGTGCGGCGCGTGCGTCGCCGCGTGCCCGACCGCGACGCTGCAGGAAAAGAGCGTCATCATGCTCGGCCAGGCCGAACATTCGGCGATCACGACGTGCGCTTATTGCGGCGTCGGCTGCTCGCTCAAGGCCGAGATGAAGGGCAACACGGTCGTGCGCATGACGCCGAACAAGAACGGTCAGGCCAACGAAGGTCACGCGTGCGTGAAGGGCCGCTTCGCATGGGGTTACGCGACGCACAAGGACCGCATCCAGAAGCCGATGATCCGCGCGAAGATCACCGATCCGTGGCGCGAAGTGTCGTGGGAAGAAGCGATCAACTACGCGGCAAGCGAGTTCCGCCGGATTCAGGACAAGTACGGGCGCGATTCGATCGGCGGCATCACGTCGTCGCGTTGCACGAACGAAGAGACGTATCTCGTGCAGAAGCTCGTGCGCGCGGCCTTCGGCAACAACAACGTCGACACGTGCGCGCGCGTCTGCCATTCGCCGACGGGTTACGGCCTGAAGACGACGCTCGGCGAATCCGCCGGCACGCAGACGTTCGCGTCGGTCGAGCAGTCGGATGTGATCGTCGTGATGGGCGCGAACCCGACAGACGGCCACCCGGTCTTCGGCTCGCGCCTGAAGCGTCGCGTGCGTGAAGGCGCGAAGCTGATCGTGATCGATCCGCGCCGCATCGATATCGTCGACACGCCGCACGTGAAGGCCCAGTATCACCTGCAATTGCGCCCGGGCACCAACGTCGCGATGGTCAATTCGCTCGCGCACGTCATCGTCACCGAAGGCCTGCTGAGCGAAGCCTTCATCGCCGAGCGCTGCGACGAACGCGCATTCGGCCAATGGCGCGATTTCGTCGCGAAGGAAGAAAACTCGCCCGAAGCGATGGAAAGCATCACCGGCGTGCCCGCCGGCCAGGTCCGCGAAGCCGCGCGCGTGTACGCGACCGGCGGCAACGGCGCGATCTACTACGGCCTCGGCGTCACCGAACACGCGCAAGGTTCGACGACGGTGATGGGCATCGCGAACCTCGCGATGGCGACGGGCAACGTCGGCCGCGAAGGCGTCGGCGTGAATCCGCTGCGCGGTCAGAACAACGTGCAGGGCTCGTGCGACATGGGCTCGTTCCCGCACGAACTGCCGGGCTATCGGCATATCAGCGATGCCGCCACGCGCGCCCTCTTCGAGGAAGCGTGGGACGTGCAGCTTCAGCCGGAGCCGGGCCTGCGCATCCCGAACATGTTCGATGCCGCGATGCACGGCACCTTCATGGGCCTCTACTGCCAGGGCGAGGACATCGTCCAGTCGGACCCGAACACGCAGCATGTGGCCGATGCGTTGTCGTCGATGGAATGCATCGTCGTGCAGGACATCTTCCTGAACGAAACCGCGAAGTACGCGCATGTGCTGTTGCCCGGCTCGACCTTCCTCGAAAAGGACGGCACCTTCACGAACGCCGAGCGCCGCATCTCGCGCGTACGCAAGGTCATGCCGCCGCTCCCGGGCTACTCCGACTGGGAAGTGACGATCAAGCTCTCGCGCGCGCTCGGCTATGAGATGAACTACGCGAACCCGTCGGAGATCATGGACGAGATCGCGCGTCTCACGCCGACCTTCCACGGCGTCTCGTATGAGCGTCTCGACGAGCTCGGCAGCATCCAGTGGCCGTGCAACGAGAAGGCGCCCGACGGCACGCCGACGATGCACATCGACGAGTTCGTGCGCGGCAAGGGACGCTTCGTCATCACCAAGTTCGTCGCGACGCCGGAGAAGGTCACGCGCAAATATCCGCTGCTGCTCACGACCGGGCGCATCCTGTCGCAGTACAACGTCGGCGCGCAGACACGTCGTACCGAAAACTCGCAATGGCACGACGAGGATCGCCTGGAGATCCATCCGGTCGACGCGGAGGATCGCGGCATCAAGATGGACGACTGGGTCGGCATCGAGTCGCGCGCGGGGCAGACCGTGTTGCGCGCGAAGATCTCCGAGCGCATGCAGCCGGGCGTCGTCTATACGACGTTCCACTTCCCCGAGTCGGGCGCGAACGTCATCACGACGGACTCCTCCGACTGGGCGACCAACTGTCCGGAGTACAAGGTGACGGCGGTGCAGGTGATGCCGGTCGAGCAGCCGTCGCAATGGCAGAAGGACTACTCGCGCTTCAACACGCAGCAACTCGAGTTGATGAACATGCGCGACGTCGCGCCGACCACTTCAGGGAAATAACGAATGGACGTCGATAACCTGATCGAAATGGCGAACCGCATCGGCGAATTCTTCGATTCGATGCCGGACCGCGCCGAGGCCGTCGATGGCGTCGCGGAGCATATCCACCGCTTCTGGGAACCGCGCATGCGGCTCGCGATTCTCGCCGCGCTCGACAATCCGGAAGCGAGCGCGTCGATGGAGCCGATCGTGCGGGAGGCGCTCAGCCTGCACAAGGCCGACCTTCAGCCGAAAACGGCGCCAGCCTGAAGCGCCGTTCATCGCCCTCGACCCAAGCCCTGCGCCGCAGGGCTTTTTAGTCTTCGCGGTATTCGCGTTCCGGTTGCCGCTCGGTGCTCGTCTCCTGCGCGCCGAACCAGATTTCGCAGTGACGCAGCAGCGCATGCACATCCGATGGCGCTCGCCCGCGCGCGGCGATATAGCCATCGGGACGCACGAGATAGAACGCGGGGCGCGTGCGGCCGTAGTTGTCGGTGAGCGAATTCGCGCCCTCGCCGCGTGTATCGGTGATGCGCCACACGCGCACCGCGTTCGGCAGGATCGCTTCGATGGACGTCGCGAGCCCGTCGAGGTCGGGGTCGCGCATCGCGTGCGCGACGGTGATGGTCGCGGGCGCGAGCGCGATGTCGTCCTCGCCCGACGGATTCACGAGCAGAAAGAGCGAAAAGCAGCCGGGATCGTGCAGGTCGTAGAGACAGCCGACGCCCGGCAGGCGCCCGAGCGGGCCGTCGACGACATGCACGCGCGCATCGGGTGCGCGCTCGCCCGCGCGCGGGCCGCCGTCGAGCAGCCGCTCCAGCGTGAGCGGGCTCTTCCGATAGTTGATCGACAGCTCGCTCACCGTGCGCCGCATCGCGTCGCGCAGCGGGCCGATGGCGGCGAGCGCGGGCATCACGTGCTCGCGCATCAGCTTCATCGGGCCGTGCTCGGCGCCGGCCATCTGCGTGAGCATGCTGGTTTGCCGCAGCACGTCGCGCTCGATCGGATGCCGTTCCGTGTGATAGCTGTCGAGCAGCCGCTCCGGCGCGCCGCCCGCGAGCATGCGCGCGATCTTCCAGCCGAGATTGAACGCTTCCTGAATGCCGGTGTTCATGCCCTGCGCGCCGGCGGGACTATGCACATGCGCCGAATCGCCGGCGAGAAAGACGCGCTCCACGCGCAACTTGTCGACCATGCGGCTATTCAGGTGGAAGTACGACGACCACGTCAGGTTCGACAGCGCGATCTTGTGATGCACGCGCCGCTCCACGAGCGCGCGGCATTCGTCGAGCGACGGACCGGTCTTCCCGCTGGCTGCGTCGACCGCACTCGCGACGGGCGCCGGCAGATCCGCGATCAGGCGCGCGCGATCGCCGCCCATCGGGAAGAGCGCGGCGAGGCCTTCGCCCGAAGCGAAGATGTGGAACTCGTCGTCGGGCCAGTCGGAGTCCGCCTGGAGATCGGCGAGCAGATACGTTTGATCGAAAGTCTTGCCGTCGAAACCGATGCCTAGCCGGCGCCGCACGAAGCTGTGCGCACCGTCCGCGGCGATCAGATACGAAGGCCGCAACAATTCGTCGCGTCCGTTCGGATGGCGCAGCGTCGCCTGCAAACCGGCGGAGCCTTGCGAGAGGTCGACCACTTCGACGCCGCGCTCGACGTCGACGTGATAGCCCGCCAGATGATCGGCGAGCAGGCGTTCGGTCTGCGATTGCTCGAGGAAAAGCAGATACGGATAACGCGTCTGCAAGGGATCGAAGTCGAGGCGCGCGAGGCGCTGCCCGTTCGAATAGAGATTCGCGACGCGCGCGCGATGGCCGAGCTCGAGAAACGGCTTGACGACGCGATGCTGCTCGAAGAGCTCGAGCGTGCGCGCCTGAATGCCGATCGCGCGTGAATGCGGCGACGGCTCGCGCGCCTTGTCGACGAGCCGGACCGGGATGTGTGCGCGCGCGAGCCCCATTGCGGCGGCGAGGCCCGTCGGGCCGGCGCCGACGATCAGAACGGGCGCCACGTCCAGCTTGTCGTTCGGATTCAGCTTTGGCGCGAACATGCAGTCCTCCCCGGAACGTCACGCCGTCTAGTGTACGCCCGCCATGTCCGCTTTCGGTGCGGCACGCTCGCGCTCAGTGCGCGTGCCCCCGTTCGCTGAGGACGCAGGCATGGCAGGCCTCGCCGAACTCCACCTGCACGGTCGCGTGATGCATCGCGTAGTCGCGGCGCAATGTCGTGACGACACCCTGCACGAACGCATCGCCGGGATGGCCTTCGGGCATCACGAGATGCACGGTGAGCGCGTTTTCGGTCGTCGAAAGCGCCCAGACATGCAGGTCGTGCACGTCGCGCACGCCAGGAAGCTGCTTCAGATACAGCTCGATACGCGACATGTCGACCGAAGGCGGGACGGCGGCCATCGCGAGGCGCATCGCGTCGCGCCCGAGTCCCCAGGTGCCGTAGACGATCACCGACACGACGATCAGGCTCATCACCGGATCGAGCCAGCTCGCGCCCGTGAACATGATGATCAGGCCGCTCACCGCGACGGCGGCGGAGATGGCGGCATCGGCGGCCATGTGCAGGAAGGCGCCCCGCACGTTGAGGTCGTCCTTGCTGCCGCGCATGAAGAGCCACGCGGAGAAGCCGTTCACGATCATGCCGAGCGTCGCGACGACGAACACGTCGAAGCCCGCGACCGGCGCCGGATTGAGGAGACGCTGGATCGCCTCGAGCACGATCGCGCCGCACGCGAAAAGCAGGAGTGCGGCATTGGCGAGCGACGCCAGGATCGACGAACTGCCGAGGCCGAACGTGTAGCGCGCGTTCGGTTCGCGCTTGCCGAGCCAAACGGCGGCCCACGCGAGCAGCAGGCCGAGCACGTCGGAGAGATTGTGGCCGGCATCGGCGAGCAGCGCGGTCGAATGCGCGAGAAAGCCGTAGACGGCCTGCACGACCACGATCAGCACGTTCAGGCCGACCGCGAGCGCGAACGTTCGGCCCTGCCCTTCCTGCGGCGCGTGGTGATGGTGGTGATGGCCATGTCCATGATCGTGCGAATGGCCGTGCTCATGGCCATGAGCGTGTCCGTCGTGATGTTCGTGTTCTTCGTGCTGATGCGTGCTCATCGTGCTCGTCTTTCGGTGAGGTTCATTCGATATCCGTGGCGTCGGCCTGCGGCTCGGCGACGTGTTCCAGCAACTCGCCCAGCATCGCGCTGATGTGGCGATCCGCCGCCACGTAGAACACCTGCTTGCCCTGGCGTTCGGCCCGTACGATCCGCGCCGCGCGCAGGAGCCGCAGATGATGGCTCACCAGCGATGCCGACAGCCCGAGCAGCTCCGCGATCGCCCCGACCGCGCGTTTCTGTTCGACGCACGCGAGCACGATGCGCAGGCGCGTCGGGTCGCCGAGCAGGCGGAACAGGTCTGCGAGCGGCACGACGCGGTCATCGTGCGTGATCGGGCCGGCGGTGGAAAGCGAATCGGAAGGCACGGATATCGATAACATATGAATAAGTGTTCATATGTTAAGTACCATCACCGCAACATGTCAATCCCGCTTTGGCGGGTCGCGCTCGCCGGTGTGGGAAAATGCGGGGTTTGCTTTTCCGGGACAGAAGTTTCTCCCCGTCATGGACACCGTATTCGCCCGCGGTTTCGCGGCCCATCGTGACGGTCGCCTGACCGACGCGGAGCGCGACTATCAGGCCGCGCTCGCCGCCGAACCCCAACACGTCGACGCTTTGCATTACCTCGGCGTGCTGCGCCACCAACAGGGGCAGCACGCGGAGGCGGCCGAGCTCGTGCGCCGCGCCGTCGACCTGCGCCCGACCGATGCCGGCCTGCAACTCAATCTCGGCAATGCGCTGAAGGCGCTCGGCCGCCTCGACGACGCGATCGAGCGCTTTCGCAACGCGCTCACGCTCGCGCCGGGTTTTCCGCTCGCGCAGTACAACCTCGGCAATGCCTACACGGCGGCCGGCCGTCACGAAGATGCCGCCGATGCGTTCGAAAAGGCGCTGCGCCTGCAGCCGAACGACCCGGCGGCGTGGAACAACTTCGGCAATTCGCTTTCGGCGCTGCAGCGTTTCAAGGACGCCGCTCACGCGTTCAAGCGCGCGCTCGCGCTGCGCCCGCGGCACGCCGGCGCGCACAACAATCTTGGCATGGCGCTCAATGCGCTCGGCGATACGCTCGGCGCGATCGCGCACTTTCGCGCCGCGCTCGACGCCGAGCCGAACTACGTCGCCGCGCACTTCAATCTCGGCAATCTGCTCGATGCGAACGGCCATCCCGAAGACGCGCTGCCCGTGCTGCACAAGGCCGTCGCCTTGCATCCGCACTTCGCGCCGGGGTATTTCGGGCTCGGTCACGCGCTCTCGAAGCTCGGCCGCCACCATGAAGCCGTGCCGCACTTCGAGCGCGCGGTCGGGCTCGATCCGAAATACGGCGTCGCGTGGCTCTGCCTCGGCAACACGCATCTCGCGCTCGGCGCGCATCGCGCGGCGCTGCGCGCGTTCGACGAAGCCTTGCGCATCGATCCTTCGATGCCCGCGGCGCAGCTGAATCGCGCGCTCGCGCTGCTCACGACCGGCGATTACGCGCGCGGTCTCCCGGCCTACGAATGGCGTCTGCAGACGCCCGGCAGCGAACCCGCGCCGCGCTTGCCCCGCTGGAACGGCGAGCCGATGCCCGGACGCACGCTGATCGTGCGCGCCGAGCAGGGATTCGGGGACACCTTGCAGTTCGCGCGCTTCGTGCCGTTCGCGGCGAAGCGCGTCGGCAAGCTGGTGCTCGAGGTGCAACCCGCGCTCGTGCCGCTGCTCGCGCCGGCCGCGCATGCCGCGCGCGTCGAACTGAAGAGCAAGGCGGATGGCGTCCCGGTGAAGGCAGATATGTTCTGCCCGCTG
Organism: Caballeronia sp. J97; assembly: GCF_905220305.1. Lineage (NCBI taxonomy): Bacteria > Pseudomonadati > Pseudomonadota > Betaproteobacteria > Burkholderiales > Burkholderiaceae > Caballeronia > Caballeronia sp. J97. Next base: position 39,582 of record NZ_CAJMZL010000034.1, read on the forward strand.
CTCAGCCTGCCGCTCGCGCTCGGCATGACTTCGCTCGATGCGATTCCGGCGCGTGCGCCCTATCTCGTCGTGCCCGCCGACTACCGGCGCAAGTGGCGCGGGTCGATCGCCGGCCAGGCGCGGCGCAAAATCGGCGTCGCGTGGTCCGGACGGATGCAGCCCGGCGAAACACGATCGGTGCCCGTCGCCGAACTCGCGCCGTTGTTCGCGCTGGAGGGCATCGACTGGATCGTGCTGCAACCGTTTCTCACCGGCCGCGAGCGCGACGTGCTGCGTGCGCATCCGAACGCGAAATCGATTCACTTGCTGGAAGATCGCCTCGAGAACTTCGCCGATACGGGCGCGATCGTCGATCGTCTGGACGCGGTCGTATCGGTGGACACGTCCGTCGCGCACCTCGCAGGCGCGCTCGGCACGCCGGTCTGGGTGATGCTGCCCTTCGCCGCCGACTGGCGCTGGAGCGTCGACACGGCGGAGAGCGCGTGGTATCCCAAAGCGCGGCTCGTGCGCCAGCGCGCGCCGGGGCTATGGCGCGAGGTCGTCGAGGAGACGGCAGCGGCGCTGGCTTCGCTCCCTTCATAAAAAAATCCCCCGCCGAAGCGAGGGATGTCTCTTGACCGTTCCGATGCGTCAGGCCGTCTTGTACTGGTTGCGCGCCTCGGGCGAGCGATACAGCACGAGCGTCGCGATCAGGCCGCAGATCGCGGCAAGCCCCATCCACAGGCCGGGCGCGGCCTTGTTGCCCGTCGTGTGGATCAGGTACGTGGAGATCGCCGGCGTGAAGCCGCCTATGGTCGTGGCGAGGCTATAGGCCATCGAGAATCCGGTCGTGCGTACATCGGCGGGCATTACTTCGGTCAGTGCGACCACCATCGCGCCGTTGTAGCTGCCGTACAGGAACGACAGCCACAGCTCGCACATCAGCAGGCGCGCGAACGACGGATCCGCGACGAGCCACTGCACCACCGGATACGACGTCAGAATGGTGAGAATCGTGAATACGAGCAGCACCGGACGGCGCCCGACGCGATCCGACACCGCGCCCATCACCGGCAGCCAGACCAGATTCGAGATGCCGACGCACACCGTCACGACGAGCGCATCGACGGCGGACAGCTTCAGAACTTCCTTGCCGAAGGTCGGCGTGTACGCGGTGATCATGTAGAACGACACCGTCGTCATGATGACCATGCCCATGCCGGCGAGCACGACGCCCCAGTTCTGCCCGATCGAGCGCGCGATCTCGCCCATGCTCGGGCGATGCTTCTTCGCGAGGAACTCGTCGGTTTCGCGCAGCGACCGGCGGATGATGAACAGAAACGGCACGATCAGACAGCCGATCAAAAACGGCACGCGCCAGCCCCAGGCGGTCATCTGCTCCGGCGGCAGGAGGCGGTTCATGATTACGCCGATCAGCGCGGCGAACACGACGGCGACTTGCTGGCTGCCCGACTGCCAGGAACAATAGAAGCCCTTGTTGCCCTTGGTCGCGATCTCGGACAGATACACCGAGACGCCGCCCAGTTCCACGCCCGCCGAGAAGCCTTGCAGCAGCCGCCCGCCCAGCACGACGATCGGCGCGAGCGCACCGATGGTCGCGTAGCCCGGCACGAGCGCGACGCACGCAGTGCCGACCGCCATCAGCGCGAGCGTGAGGATCAAACCCTTGCGCCGTCCGTGATGGTCGATGTACGCGCCGAGCACGATGGCGCCGACCGGCCGCATCAGAAAGCCCGCCCCGAAGACGGACAGCGCGAGCATCAGCGAGGCGAATTCGTTGCCGCTCGGAAAATAGGTCTTGGCGATCGCGGAAGCGTAATAGCCGTAGACCATGAAGTCGTACATTTCAAGAAAGTTTCCGCTGACGACGCGAAACACGGTCTTGAATTTGGACTCGTTGGCGGGTGCTACGTGGGCTGTGGACATGACTTTCTCGAAAGACTTTTGTGGGCGCACTTCGGTTCTGCGCGGCGCAAGAACCGTTCACGGCCGCCGGGGGCATGCCGGCCGCAACGACGGAGGTCGACTCTGTTTCGTTTTTTTGTAAATGCGATGCCCCCAATCTTAACGCCGCCTCGCCCACGGCTGCACGCAACTTCGCTCTATATCGCCTAAAATTGCTTAAAATAGCATTACATGTATCTAACTAAAATCTGACGACACACAAAACATGGACACACGAATTTCGCTTCGCGCGGCTCGCTCCGACGAAACGGCGCTCATCGCGTCGATGCATGCGCGGAGCTGGGTGTCGGCGTATCGCGGCATCCTGCCGGACACGTATCTCGATCGCGATCTGAGCGCGGACCGCGCCGCCTATTGGGAGGCGCGCATGAAGGATGTCGCTGCCGGCGCGGCGAGCGTCTTCATCGCGGAACACGAGGGCGCACCGGTCGGCTTCGTCTGCCTCGTCGAGCCGGATGAAGCAGGCAACGTGCTCGTCGACAATCTGCACGCGCTTCCCGGATATCGCGGTCTCGGCGCCGGCACCGTCATGCTCGCCGAAGCAGCGCGCTGGGCGCGCGCGCGAGGGGCGCGGCAACTGTATCTTTCCGTGCTCGAACAAAACGCAGCGGCGATCGGTTTCTACGAATCGCGCGGCTGGAAGCTCGCCGAGCGCGAAGCGGACCACATGGCAGGCATCGACCTCTTTTCGCTGCGCTACGTGTACCCACTCGATCAAGCACAAGAATGCCAAACCGGTCAATAAGCATTCCTGTCAAAAACAGACAATAAGATTCTTCTGGTCGTCGGACACGCCAGCGTTTCGTATGATCGCGGGTCGAAATTTCGGTCATCCTCGCGTCGAGCCCGCGGTGCTGTGTTCATGCGCCACGACGGTCCGGGCGGGCTGTCTCGTTGCCCGCGCCCGGGCTCATGCATGTGGAATCTTCATGTCCGAACCCTTGATCGTAGTGGAAGGCAATCTGCGTCTGCCGACGCTGCACGCGCTGACGGACCCGTCCTTGAACTACGGTTTCCAGTGGTTGCCCGCGCCTACGCGCCCCGTTCAGTCGCGCTCCGAGTTTGCGCTCTTCGCCGCGCGCTTCGTCACGGCGTATGTGCCGGCTGTCGGCCTGTCCGACGTCGACTCGCCCTACCGCACGGCGAGCCTGTGGGGCGTCTTCGCCAAGGAAGAGATACCGCGCGCGATGCTGCACCTGACGCAAGGCTTGCACGCTAAAGTCGACGCCGACGGAGCGCGTCCCGACCCCATCCATTTGTCGGTCGGCACGCCGGCGGCCGCGCGAAAGATTCGCTTCAGCAAACCGGTCGTCACGGCCATTGCGGCTGCCAGTAGCGTGTTCATCGTATGGCTGCTGTTCAGGCAAGGGCCCGCTTCGCAGGACGGGACGAGCGCCGCGCTGCCCGAGCAAATCTCGCAGCGCGCACAACCGGGAGAGAACGCCTCGGTGCCAGCAGTGTCGACGACCACGGTTGAACCCGCGCCGAATCGACCCGAGCAGACGTCGGTTGCGGGGACGACGACGGTGCCTACTTCCACCATCGCATCCGCGCCGTATCAACCCGTGGAAGTCAAGCAGGAGCCGGCAGCGGTTACCGCACCAGCGCCCGCGTCCACCATCGCGTCCACACCGCATCGCCGTGCCAAGTTCGAGCAGACATCGGCAATGAAGACGACGCCACGAAAGTCAGCGAAACCGACGCATCTGGCGTCCGGCGCGCTTCATGGCGCCACCACCAGCGCCTCTGCGTTGCCAGAAGCCCGACACGCCCGCGTCGCGACCGCCCCGGCAAAACCGGTCAGGCTTTCGGTCGTGGCAACCGCGGAGCGCAAGCACGACACCCACGTCAGAACTGCACCGATGCCGCACACCGAGGCCGTTCCCGACCGCGCCCACGTAGCCATCGAGCCCGCCGTGAGGCCACGGGCCATACGGCACGTGCGCGCGAAGCCGGTCGAAACGATCGCAAGGGCGCCGTCGAAGCCTTCCGTGTCGATGGACCCGGCAACCCTCTATCAGATGCTCCAGCATTCGCCGACTCTCGACAGCAACGCGGCCTCGTCCGGCGGCGCTGCGAACGGCGCGCACTAAGCAGCGCACTAAGCAGCGCAACACGCAGCGCCAGCCCAATCAACCCTTTCGGCCACGACGCCAACATGAAGCAACTACGTTTTCTCCGTTACGCGACGCTCACCCTCGCCCTGTCCATTTTTGGCTTCTTCGCGCCGTACACGAGCACGTTCGCCGCGCCTGCGACCGCGAAAGCCGGCGCAAAGGCCACGCAACCGGCGTCCTCGGCAACCGATTCCGCGCAGGTCGCGACCGTAGACCTGTCCGACCTGAATGCCGATTCGAACGCGCCGCGCGTCGAAGGCAACATCGCCGAATTGCAGAATCTCGTGCAAGCCGGAACCCTCACGGAATTGCGCGCGACCCGCAACGGCAGCTACGGCGCGCGGCTCTTTTTCCTTGCGCAGGAGATGCTCTATTACGTCGCGCTGTCGCAGGACGCGCGCTGGTGGCGCGTCGTGAAGACGCAGGACGCGGCCCGCGCGGAATCGATCTACGCGCAGTTTTCGCGCAAGAGCTTCGAGCTCGCCGACGGCGAAATCAGCCGCACGCAATTGCAGGCGCAGAAAGCGTTGCTCGAGCGTGTGATCGCGAAGTCGGCGGATCGGGCGAATCGCCTCACCGCCGATCTCGAACTCGCGCAGCAGCAGGATTCGCAGGTATCACAGCGTCAGCAGCAGTTGCAGGCCGAATCGGCCGTGCTGCAGTCGGACAAGCTCGAAGCCGAACGCAAGCTGCGCACGCTGCAATTGCAGGTCGAACAGCTTCAGAAGCAGACGGAAGCAGGGCTCGCGCCGGTGAGCGTGACGCCGTCTCGCTGATAGAAGCGACACCAAGCAACACGAAGCAGCACCCGCCCGATACGAAAAAGGCCCGCTCGAACCGAGCGGGCCTTCTTGCTTTGCGACATGCACGAAGAACGTGCTTCCCGTCAAAAGCGGGTTTCGCGCGCGACGCGCAGGAACGTATCGAGCAGCGGCGTGCAATCGAGCAGTTCCGCGCCGCCCGCGCGATGAAACTCCGGATGCCACTGCACGCCGACGACGAACGGCGCTTTCCGATACCGCACCGCCTCGATGATCCCGTCCGACGCCGACACCGCCTCGATGTTCAGATCGCGCCCGATCGTCTTCACCGCCTGATGGTGAATCGAATTGACGATCGCCTCGCGCTGGTGCGGGAACATGTTGGCGAGCGTGGAGCCATCGGGAAAGCGAATCGAATGGCGATGCTGGTCGTATTGTTCGTTGACGTGGATGCCGGCCGTGGGCACGTCGGTCGCGATGTCGCCGTAGAGCGTGCCCCCGAACGCGACGTTGATCAGCTGACAGCCGCGGCACACGCCGAGCACCGGCTTGCCCGACTCGACGAACTCGTGCAGCAGCTCTAGCTCGTACATGTCGCGCACGCGGTCGCCCGGCCATTCGGGACGTGTCGTCGCTTCCTCGTAGGACTGCGGAGAAACGTCCGCGCCGCCTTGCAGCAGCAGCCCGTCGAGATGCTTCGCGTAATCGCGCAGACGGATGTTGCTCGTGTGCAGCATGCCTTGATTGCCGACCGTCGGAATCATGAACACGAGCACGTCGCGCGACATCACCCAATGCGCGATGGATTCCTCGAGGTACTGCAGCGTCTTGCCGCGCAAGCCTTTCGCGCCCGGCTCCGGGTGAAAGATCCGCGCCGATACGCCGATGCGCAACGTACGCTGCGTCATCCGCTGTCCCGCGCGATCGAAAATCTGACGCGCGCGCGCCGCGATCACGCGGCCGAACACGGACCACGCCGAGTCGGATTGCTTGAGATACGCGGGTTGCGCCGCCGCGGACGCCTGTTCCATCGACGGCAGCGGCGGCGGATTGAGCTTGCCGAAGTCCGGCGCTTCGGTGAATTCGGGCGGCAGGACCGTGGCGCGGCCCGTCGGGGAATCGGAGGCGGCGGATTGCGCGTTGGCCGTGCTCGCGGCCTCCGCTTCGGTCGCGGCTTCGAGATTCTCCGCGAGGCTCGCCCTGGGCCTTGCCGGCGCGCGCGGCTTTTCGTGCACGGCGGCGTCTTGCACGTCATTGCGCCCGGCCGGCAACGGATCGACCGTTTCGACGTTCGATGCGCTCGACGGCGCATCCGTCGATGCCCTTTCGGTCGCGCTCGCCTTCGGGCCGGGCGCCGAAGCCGCTGCCGCCGCTTCGGGCGGCGCCGTGGGATTCGCGCTTCGCGGCGCGGCCTGAGAATCGGCGCCGCTTCGGCGCGCGTCGGTGCTGCTTGCGTCGTTGGACGTTTTGTTATCGCTCATTCCGGATTCAGGCGCTCGAACGCCAAGGAGAATGGACAAACCCCAATTATCCGCTTCGGACCAGCACGGGGCAAACCAGCACACATTTGGTCACATTGGCTCACATTATCGCGGGAACCCGCCGCGCGCCGCTGTCAGGGCTATCCCGTGAAGAAAGCCGTCAATGGTCGCGCGGCTCCTCGAGCGTTTCCCGCAACGCGATCTGCATCGTCGCGTGAATTTTCACGCACCAGCGCCACAGCACTGTGAGCAACAGCGCCACGCACAGCAGCACGCCGAGCATCAGGCCGAACGGCGGCAGGATGCCGCCCGACAGCGCCGCGACGAGCAGAAAGACGCCGAACATCGCGACGATCGGAATGAGCCCGGAAATCGCCGAGCGGATCGCACGCGTGAAGCGCCCCGCCTTCGCGGGCTGCACGCTCACTTCCGCCAGCAGCAGCGCAAGCGATTCGAGCTTGCGATACACGGCGACCAGAAACGGCAACGCCACGACGAGCGCCGCGCTCCACAGCACGACGCGCTGCGCGTTGTCGGTGTCGAGCCAGCGCGCGAGATAGCCCGCGGCGAACGGCGCCGAATACGACGCACCGAGGAAAATCGCCGCGACGAGCGCGAGATTGACCGCGATCTGCAAGACGATGCGCCGTGTCATCGAAAAGAGCGTCGGGCCGCCGGAGACGGGCGTCAGGCTCGCGAGCCACTGCGAGTACAGGCCGAAGGTATGGGCGAGCGGCGCGGGCATCGCGCGCGACAGGCGCATCGTGATCGGATCGGCGGCACGGATCAGATACGGCGTGAAGAGCGTCGTCAGCGCGGACACGGCCACCGCGATCGGATAGAGAAAGGGGCTCGTGACCTTCAGCGACAGCCCGAGCGACGCGATGATGAACGAGAACTCGCCGATCTGCGAGACGCTCATGCCGACGCGCATCGACGTGCGTCCGTCCTTGCCCGCGAGAAAGGTGCCGAGCCCGCACGACACGATCTTGCCGAGCACGACCGCGATCGTGATGACGGCGATCGGCCATGCGTAATCGACGAGCACCGTCGGATTCAGCAGCAAGCCGATCGTGACGAAGAAGATCGCCGAGAACATGTCGCGCACCGGCGCAATCAGATGCTCGATGCGCGCGAGATGCCGCGACTCCGCCATGATCGCGCCGATCAGGAACGCGCCGAGCGCGATCGAGTAATCGAGCTTCACGACAAGCAGGCAGAAGCCGAAGCAGAACCCGAGCACGGTGACGAGCAGCATCTCGTCGCTCTTCGCCTGCGCGACATAGTTGAGCGCGCGCGGCACCGTGAGAATGCCGACGACGAGCGACACCGTCATGAAAAGCAGCAGCTTGCCGAGCGTCACGACCGCGACGCCCGCGCTCACCGAGCCCGTCTGCGCGATGCCGGAAAGCAGCACGAGCATCGCGATCGCGAGAATGTCTTCGACGATCAGAATGCCGAACACGATCTGCGCGAAGTTTTCGCCTTTCATGCCGAGCTCGGAGAGCGCCTTCACGATGATCGTCGTCGAGGAGATCGCGAGCATCGCGCCGAGAAAGAGCGAGTCCATCGAATTCCAGCCGAACCAGCGCCCGATCTCGTAGCCGACCCAGATCATCAGCACGATTTCCGAGAGCGCGGCGACGAAGGCCGTCGCGCCCACTTTGAAGAGCTTGCGCAGGCTGAACTCGAGGCCGAGCGAAAACATCAGAAAGACGACGCCGAGCTCGCCGAGCGTCTGGATCGTCGCTTCGTCGTGGATGAGGTTGAACGGCGGCGTGTACGGCCCGATGATCACTCCCGCCGCGATATAGCCCAGGACGACCGGCTGCCGCAGCCGGTGAAACAGCACCGTCACGACGCCCGCGATGGCCATGATCACCGCAAGATCCTGAATGAAGCCGATCGCGTGATGCATCAACTACTTCCTTACAGAATGATTATGGGATAACCGATGTTACCGCACGGAGGCGAATTCCTGCCTTCTCGCAAGCGATGCGGTTGAAAAAATCAGGGATGACGGCGCGCATCGCGCTGGTGCATGCGCGATCCGGAAGACGCGAAAAAGAAGGCCCGCGCGAACGGCGGGCCGGCATGGCGTGAAAAAACGGCGCTCAGACCGCCGCTTCGTTTTCCTCGCCGGTGCGGATGCGGATCACGCGCTCGACATCGGCGACGAAGATTTTGCCGTCACCGATCTTGCCGGTGCGCGCGGCGCCGATGATCGCGTCGATGACCTGATCGGTTTGATCGTTCGCGACGACGACTTCGATCTTCACCTTCGGCAGGAAGTCGACGACATACTCTGCACCACGATAAAGCTCGGTGTGCCCCTTTTGGCGGCCAAAGCCCTTCACTTCCGTGACCGTGAGACCCGTGAGGCCCACTTCGGCGAGCGCTTCGCGAACTTCGTCGAGCTTGAACGGTTTGATGATGGCGGTGATGCGTTTCATGGCGTGCCTCGCGAAAATATCGATTCAAGGGGTTCGAAAAAGGTCGTGTCCCTCGCGGGACAGATGACTTCGATTCTAGCCGCGTTTCATCGAGCAGGCGGTCCGGAAAATCGCGAGGTGTCCACGAGATGATCGAATAACGCGCGATATCACTCTTTCGCGGGGACGCGTTCGAGGTCCGCGAGCCACACCGTCGCCTGTCCGTCGCTCGGTGCGCGCCAGTCGCCGCGCGGCGAGAGCGAGCCGCCCGAGCCGACCTTCGGCGCGTTCGGAATGCATGAGCGCTTGAACTGGCTCGTGCGGAAGAATCGATCCAGAAAGATCCGCAGATTCTTGCGGATCTCGCCGAGGTCGTATTGATTCCGCGCGACGGTCGGGCCTTCCGGCCACGCGCCCGCATCGCGATCGCGCCACGCATGCAGCGCGAGAAACGCGACCTTCGTTGGTGCAAAGCCGAAGCGCAGCGTGTAGTAGAGATTGAAGTCCTGCAGTTCGTACGGACCGATGACGCTCTCCGTTTTCTGCTCCACCACGCCGCTCGTCTTGCCGGGGATGAGCTCCGGGCTGATATCGGTGCTCAGGATGTTTTCGAGCACGTCGGTTCCGGTGCCGCCGATCTGCCCCGACTCCGCGACCCAGCGCACCAGATGCGTGATCAGGGTCTTCGGCACGCTCGCGTTGACGTTGTAGTGCGACATGTGATCGCCCACTCCGTAGGTGCACCAACCAAGTGCCAGCTCGCTCAGGTCGCCCGTGCCGATGACGATCGCATTGTTGAAGTTCGCGAGCCGGAACAGGTGACTCGTGCGCTCGCCGGCCTGGACGTTCTCGAACGTGATGTCGTACTGCTCGGCGCCGGTGCCGTGCGGATGACCGATGTCGGACAGCATCTGCACGCAGCTCGGGCGAATGTCGATCTCGCTCGCCGTGCAGCCAACGACTTCCATCAGCTCGCGCGCCTGCTTGAGCGTGCGGTCGCTGGTCGCGAAGCCCGGCATCGTGTAGGCGAGGATGTTCGAGCGCGGCAGTCCGAGACGATCCATCGCTTTCGCGCACACGAGCAGTGCATGGGTCGAATCGAGTCCGCCCGATATGCCGATGACGACCTTCGACATGCCCGACGACTGCAGCCGTTGCAGCAATGCCTGCACCTGGATGTTGTAGACCTCGTTGCATCGTTCGTCGCGGCGCGCCGCGTCGGCGGGCACGTACGGAAAGCGCGCGACGCGGCGTTCGAGCGGCAGTTTCCCGTCGGCCGGAATCGGCAGCGGAAATTCGATCACGTCGAACCGCGCGACTTCCTCGGCATGCCGATGCGTCGAGCGGCCGAACGTGGTTTGCCGCATGCGCTCGCGCGAGAGCCGTTCGAGATCGACATCGGCATAGAGGAGATGCGACCGGTCCGAGAAGCGCTCGGATTCCGCGAGCAGTTCACCGTTCTCGTAGATGAGGCCTTGCCCGTCCCAGGCCAGATCGGTGGACGATTCGCCGTTGCCCGCCGACGTGTACAGATACGCCGCGACACAACGCGCCGACTGCTGCCCGACGAGCTGATGCCGGTACGCCGACTTGCCCACGACGATATTCGACGCCGACAGATTCACGAGCACGGTCGCGCCCGCGAGCGCCGCGAACGACGACGGCGGAATCGGCACCCACACGTCTTCGCAGATTTCGACGTGGAACCGGAAGAGCGGCAGATCCTCGATCTGGAACAGCAGCGACGCGCCGAACGGCACGTCCTGGCCGCAGAGCGTGATGGTGTTGGCGACCGCGGCATCGGCCGGGCTGAACTGACGCGCCTCGTAGAACTCGCCGTAGTTGGGCAGATAGCTCTTCGGCACGACGCCCCGAATGAAGCCCCCGGCGATGACGATCGCGCAGTTGAAGAGCTTGTGCCCGGCCCTGATCGGCGCGCCGACGATCATCGCGATATCGAGCGTCTTCGACGCGTCCAGAATGCTTTGCAGCGCATCTTCGCAGGCGTCGAGCAATGCGCGCTGATGGAAGAGGTCGTCGCACGTATAGGCGGAAACGCCGAGCTCGGGAAACGCGACGAGCACCGCGCCGTGCGTGGCGGCCTCGCTCGCCAGCTCGATCGTCCGCGCGGCGTTGAACGCCGGATCGGCCACCTTGCAGGACGGCACGCCGACCGCGACGCGCGCGAAGTCGTGGCTATACAGGTTGAAGAAGTTTCTGCTCATGGTCGACATGGATGTGCGCGTGTTGCGGCGAAAGCGATGCGGTTGGACCTTGCGAAAAGCGCTGACGATTATCGCATTTCAGCTTTTTTTTCTGAACGGCGTGTGCGCTTCGAGTTCCTCGATATGCTGATCCATCGCCTGAGTTTCGGCATCGAGAAACTCGGCGATCGCGTGCGCGAAACGCTGATCCGCGATCCAGTGCGCGGACCACGTAGGCGTAGGCAACAGTCCGCGCGACATCTTGTGCACGCCCTGCGCGCCGCCCTCGAAGCGCGCGAGCCCGTGCTCGATGCAATACGCGATGCCCTGCATGTAGCACGTCTCGAAGTGCAGCCCCGAGACGAACTCGCGCGTGCCCCAGTATCGGCCGTACATCGTGTCGCCGCCGATCATGTTGAGCGCGCACGCGAGCCGCTCGCCGTCGGCTTGCGCGATCACGAGCAGCATGCTGTCGGGGGCATCGGCGTGAATCCGGCCGAAGAATTCGCGCGTCAGATACGGCGCGTTCCAGTGCTCGCGATACGTGTTGTCGTAGCAGTCGTAGAAGAAGTCGAGCGCGCCTTCATCGATCTGCGTGCCGCGCAGCCATGTGTAGGTGACGCCCGCGTCCGCCACGCGCCGGCGATCCTGCTTCACCTTCTTGCGCTTGTCGTGGCTCATCGTCGCGAGGAAGGCTTCGAAGCTCTCGTAGCCGTCGCCGGGCAGATTCTCCCAATGAAACTGCACGCCTTCGCGCAACATATAGCCCGCGTCCGTCAGCGCCTCGACATCCTGCGCATGCGGAAACAGCACATGCAGCGACGAGAGTTCGAGCCGCCGCGTCAATTCGATCGCGCCGCGCGCGAGCAACACGCGATCCTCGTGATGCGCGGCGATGAGGCGCGGGCCCGTCACCGGCGAAAACGGCACGGCGGACAGCGCCTTCGGGTAATAGCGCAGACCGTGCCGCTCGAAGGCATCGGCCCACGCGTGATCGAACACGTATTCTCCGCGCGAGTGCGACTTGAGATACAGCGGCATCGCGCCGGCGAATGCGCCGCCGCGCTTCAGTATCAGATGATGCGCGCGCCAGCCGCTGCGCTTGACGGCGCATCCCGTCTCCTGCAGCGCCGAGAGAAACGCGTGCCGCACGAACGGGTTATCGCCGGCGAGCGAGTTCCAGTCGCCGGCCGGGATGTCGGCGAGCGCATCGACCACATGAATTTCGACCTCGCGATTCAACAGGCTACCTCACTGTGATGGATCGACGAGCGCGCTCGATACCCCGCGACACGCGCCCGAAAGCGGCTATTCTCGCGCAAGTCGCAGCGGCTCGCCGAAGCGGACAAAAGCGCCCCGGCGCGGTGCTTTCGGCGATAATGCGCGGCACATCCTTCACGAGCGCCCATCACACGCGATGCCGTGGTTCCTCTATCTGATCGAATGCGCCGACGGCAGCCTCTACACGGGCATCGCGACGGACGTCGAAGCGCGCTTCATCGCGCACGCGAGCGGCAAGGGCGCGCGCTACACGCGGGCGAGAAAAGCGTTGCGCGTGCTGGCGTCGTTCGAGCTGGCGGGGAAATCGGAGGCGTTGCGCGCCGAGTATCGCGTGAAGCGGCTGAGCGCGCAGCAAAAGCGCGCGTTGATCGCGGGGGAAAGGACGCTCGAATCGTTGCTGCCGCAGGACGAGGCAAGCGAAGAAGCATAAAAAACGCCGCCGCCCTTCGATCAGGCGGCGGCGTTTCGTCGGGCAAACGCGCTTACTTCTTGAAGTTCGCGACGCCTTCCGAAATTTCCTTGTGGGCGGCATCGATGCCGGCCCAGCCCTCGACCTTCACCCACTTGCCTTTTTCGAGCGCCTTGTAGTTCTCGAAGAAGTGCTTGATCTGGTCTTTCAGATATTCGGGCACGTCGTCGATCGACTTGATGTTCGCCGTCATCGGGCAGATCTTGTCGTGCGGCACGGCGATGAGCTTAGCGTCCACACCCGATTCATCGGTCATCTGCAGCATGCCGAGCGCGCGCGCGCGCACGACCGAGCCCGCGAGCAGCGGGAACGGCGTGATGACGAGCACGTCGACCGGGTCGCCGTCGCCGGACAGCGTCTGCGGAATGAAGCCGTAGTTGGCCGGATAGCGCATGCCGGTGCCGATGAAGCGGTCGACGACGAGCAGGCCCATGTCCTTGTCCGCTTCGTATTTGACCGGATCGCTCTGCGCGGGAATCTCGATGATGACGTTGAAATCCTGAGGGAGATCCTTGCCGGGAGGTACGTTGTTGAAGCTCATGAGCACTCTCTGGAGAAGTTGAGGTCGGAGATGGAATCGCACGGGCGGACGGTCTTTCGCGGCCCGTCGCGCGTGTCGGCGCTTGAATACGTCATTATAGCCAATCGCCTTTGTACGCCCGGCGCACGCCGGGCGTTGGCGCGATAATCGGGCTCAGCGCCGGTTTGACGCAGAAGAACATACGAATTCAGGAGACATGCATGGAAGACGCGAAGCATTTCATCGATAACCGCTGGGTCGCGGCATCGGGCAACGAGACGATTCCCGTCGTCGATCCGTCCGACGGCCAGATCTTCGCGCAGATCGCGCGGGGCACGGCCGCCGACATCGACCGCGCGGTCGCCGCCGCGCGCGCCGCCTTCGACGGCGGCTGGGGCGCCACGAGCGCCGCCGAGCGCGGACGCGTGCTCGCGCGCCTGTCGATGCTGATCGCCGCCTGCCACGAGGAAATCGCGCAGGTCGAGGCGCGCGACACCGGCAAGCCGCTCAGGCAGGCGCGCGCCGACGTCACCGGCATCGCGCGCTATTTCGAGTTCTACGCGGGCGCCGCCGACAAGCTTCACGGCGAAACCCTGCCCTATCAGCACGGCTACACCGTGCTCACGATCCGCGAGCCGCACGGCGTGACGGGCCATATCGTGCCGTGGAACTATCCGCTGCAGATTTTCGGGCGCAGCGTGGCCGCGGCGCTCGCCGCCGGCAACGCGTGCGTCGTGAAGCCGGCGGAGGACGCGTGCCTGTCGCTGTTGCGCATCGCGGAACTGGCGGCGGAAGCCGGCTTGCCCGATGGCGCGCTGAACATCGTCACCGGCTACGGACACGAAGCGGGCGCGGCGCTCGCGCGGCATCCGGGCATCGATCATATTTCGTTCACCGGCTCGCCCGCGACCGGCGCGGCCGTCACCAAGATGGCCGCCGACAATCACGTGCCGGTCACGCTGGAACTGGGCGGCAAGTCGCCGCAAATCGTTTTCGCCGATGCCGATTTCGACGCCGCCCTGCCCGTGCTCGTCGCCGCGATCGTGCAGAACGCCGGACAGACGTGCTCGGCGGGCAGCCGCGTGCTGATCGAGCGCGCGGCGTACGAGCCGCTGATCGAGCGCCTGTCGCACGCGTTCGCGGCGCTGAAGGTCGGCCCGAGCAAGCTCGATCTCGACTGCGGCCCGCTCATCAGCGCGAAGCAGCAGCAGCGCGTGTGGGACTTCCTGTCCGATGCGCAGCACGACGGCATCCCGATGGCCGCGCACGGCGAAGTCGTCGGCGATGCGCCCGAAGCGGGCTTCTATCAGGCGCCGACCTTGTTGCGCGACGTACCGCCGACGCACCGTCTCGCGCGCGAGGAAGTGTTCGGCCCGGTGCTCGCCGCGATGCCCTTCGACGACGAAGCCGACGCGCTCAGGCTCGCGAACGGCACCGACTACGGCCTCGTCGCCGGCATCTGGACGCGCGACGGCGCGCGGCAGATGCGCCTTGCGCGCCGCGTGCGCTCGGGGCAGGTGTTCATCAACAATTACGGCGCGGGCGGCGGCATCGAATTGCCGTTCGGCGGCGTGAAGCATTCGGGACACGGACGTGAAAAAGGCTTCGAGGCGTTGTACGGCTTCACGACGCTGAAGACCATTGCCATCAAACATGGATAACGTGAACAACAGGAGACAGGCATGCGACTGCAAGGCAAAACGGTGATCGTGACGGGCGGCGGCTCGGGATTCGGCGAAGGCATCGCGAAGACCTTCGCGCGCGAAGGCGCGAACGTCGTCGTCAACGATCTGAACGGGCCGGCCGCCGAGCGCGTGGCGAGCGAGATCGCGCTCGCGTCGTCGCCGGAGGTGAAGCACGGCCGCGCGATCGCCGTTCAGGGCGATGTGACGAAACGCGCCGACTGGCAAACGCTCTTCGATGCGGCCATTCAGGACTTCGGCAGCGTGCAGGTCGTCGTGAACAACGCGGGCACCACGCACCGTAACAAGCCCGTGCTCGACGTGACCGAGGCCGAGTTCGACCGCGTCTATGCGGTGAACGTGAAGAGCATCTACTGGAGCGTCGAGCAGTTCGTGCCGTATTTCCGCGAGCAAGGCGGCGGCGCGTTCATCAATGTCGCGTCGACGGCGGGCGTGCGGCCGCGCCCGGGGCTCGTCTGGTACAACGGCAGCAAGGCGGCGGTGATCATCGCGAGCAAGGCGCTCGCCGTCGAACTGGGCGCGGATCGCATCCGCGTGAACTGCATCAATCCGGTGATGGGCGAGACCGCCCTGCTCTCCGAGTTCATGGGCATGGAAGACACGCCCGAGAACCGCCGCAAGTTTCTCGCGACGATACCGCTCGGCCGCCTTTCGACGCCGCAGGACATCGCCAACGCGGCGCTCTATCTCGCCTCCGACGATGCCGAGTTCATCACCGGCGTCGCGCTCGAAGTGGACGGAGGACGCTGCGTCTGAGCCCGGTCCGCGCACGCCGCGCGACACATGCGGCGTGCGTTCGAGCATCGGTGCTTTCCCTAGCAGGACCAGCCGCTTGGCGTCGTTGCCGAAGGGCTAGAATCCTTACGCGCCTGTAATCGCGAGCGGGCCCATCCGTTTGGCTGGCGCACACAATAATTATTGGAGACAAGCACCATGGCCAGCACCGCCAATCCCATGCCTCGCCCCGGCGCGGGCGCGCCTTCCGCGTTCGAGGAGGCGACTTACCGAAAGGTCGTCTGGCGGCTCGCGCCGCTCCTGCTCATCTGTTACGTGGTTGCGTATCTCGACCGCGTGAACGTCGGCTTCGCCAAATTGCAGATGGCCGCCGACCTGCAACTGTCGGACGCGGTGTACGGCTTCGGCGCGGGCATTTTCTTCTTCGGCTACTTCATCTTCGAGATACCGTCGAACATCATCCTGCATCGGGTCGGCGCGCGTGTCTGGATCGCGCGGATCATGATCACGTGGGGCATCATTTCGGCGCTGACGATGTTCATCACCACGCCGACCATGTTCTACGTGATGCGCTTTCTGCTCGGCGCGGCGGAAGCGGGCTTCTTCCCCGGCATCATTCTTTATCTGACGTACTGGTTTCCGGCGCAGCGCCGCGGGCGCATCACGACGCTGTTCATGACGGCGATCGCGCTGTCGGGTCTGATCGGCGGGCCGATCAGCGGCTGGATCATGGACGCGTTTCACATGAAGAACGGCTGGCACGGCTGGCAATGGCTGCTGCTGCTCGAAGGCATTCCGTCGATCGTGGTCGGCATCGTCGTGTTCCTGAAGCTCGACGATCGCATCGCGAAGGCGTCGTGGCTCACGCAGGAAGAGCGCGAACTGCTCGAACGCAATATCGCGGCGGATAACGTCGAGAAAGAGGATCTGTCTCTCGGCAAGATTCTGTCGAGCCCGAAGGTCTGGCTGATGAGCCTCATCTACTTCTCGTTCGTGATGGGGCTTTACGGCGTGAGCTTCTGGCTGCCGACCATCATCAAGTCGATGGGCATTTCGGATGCGCTCCACGTGGGCCTGCTTTCGGCGATTCCCTACGGCGCGGCGGTGATCGGCATGCTGTGCGCGGCGCGCAGCGCGGATCGTTCCGGCGAGCGTCGCTGGCATATCGCGATTCCGGCGTTCATCGGCGCGATCGGTCTGGTGCTGTCGGTGGTGTGGCTCAACAACACCGCGCTCGCGATGCTGGGCCTCACGCTCGCGACGATGGGCATTCTCACCACGCTGCCACTGTTCTGGAGTCTGCCGACGGCCTTCCTCGCTGGCACGGGCGCGGCTGCGGGTATCGCGATGATCAACTCGCTCGGGAATTTGGCGGGGTTTTTGAGTCCGTATCTGGTGGGATGGCTGAAGCAGACGACAGCTTCCAATGCGAGCGGGATGTATATGCTCGCGGGGTTTCTGGTGCTCGGCGCGGTGCTCGTGTTGAGTGTGCCGGCGCGGCTGGTTAACCGCTGAGGGCTCTTCTCTCTCTCTTTCTCTTGAGTGGCTGCTGGTGCTTGGCTTCGCCGGATCCCGATTTCGCGTCGGTCTATTAGCACTGCCCCTGTGCGGGGCGGCAGTCACTTTCTTTGCTGCTGCAAAGAAAGTAACCAAAGAAAGCAGCTCTCCCCATCCAAAGTACCTCACACCGGCCCCGGCACAGGCGATTGGCCTAATGGTCCGCCTGTAGCGAGTGCCCCCAAAACCGAACCGGGCTTGGCTCGCGCACGATCCGACAAGCTAGTAATTCGAGGGCACCGGTTCAGCACAAAACTGCACCGGCACAGCGCTACGCGCTGCCGCCGGGTCCACAAGGGAAACCAGCGGGCTGCGCATGCAGTGAGATGGAAGCGTTAGCAAAGAAGCACACGCATCCCCGATGAACCCATCGGCCGCGAAGCGGGCCGGAGCAGTCTTGTGCTGTACCAGTTGGTTGTGTGGTGCGATGGGACGGACCGTGCGCGGTCCAAGCCGTGTTCTGCTTGTGAGGGCGCTCTCTACTGCCGGACCATTAGGCCAATCGCCTGTGCCGCGGCCGGTGTGAGGTACTTTGGATGGGGAGAGCTGCTTTCTTTGGTTACTTTCTTTGCAGCAGCAAAGAAAGTGACTGCCGCCCCGCATAGGGGCAGTGCCAATAGACCGACGCGAAATCGGGATCCGGCGAAACCCAAAGCCAAGAACCCCAAAACCAGAACCCCAAACCCACCCCCCACGCACCGCAACGATGCACACCCCCCGGCCCGTGCACCAAAACCCCACCGCGCGACGCGCATCCATCCAGTAAAACCTTCCCTAGATTCCCCGCAAACCCGCGCCACTCGGGCATTCCTCCCCAATTGGCATAACCCTTGCAGAACGATGCGAGCAATCATCATTGCTCAAACAAACACATCGGCAAGGGGAACACTCATCATGAAACGACGCAGTCTGCTGAAGTTCGGCTCCATGTCGGGCGCGCTCGCCCTCGCGGGCCAGCTTCCGATCACGAAAGCCCAAGCCGCCGATACGGGTCCGATCAAGGTCGGCATCCTGCATTCGCTGTCGGGCACGATGGCAATCTCCGAAACGTCGCTGAAGGACACGGCGCTCATGACCATCGCCGATATCAACAAGAACGGCGGCGTGATGGGCCGGCAGCTCCAGCCCGTCGTCGTCGATCCCGCGTCGAACTGGCCGCTCTTCGCGGAGAAAGCACGCCAGCTTCTCACGCAGGACAAATGCGCCGTCGTGTTCGGTTGCTGGACGTCGGTGTCGCGCAAGTCGGTGCTGCCCGTCTTCGAGGAACTCAACGGCCTGCTCTTCTATCCCGTGCAGTACGAAGGCGAAGAGATGTCGCGCAACGTGTTCTACACCGGCGCCGCGCCGAATCAGCAGGCGATCCCCGCCGTCGAATATCTGATGGGACCGGAAGGCGGCAGCGCCAAGCGCTTCTTCCTGCTCGGCACCGACTACGTGTACCCGCGCACGACCAACAAGATCCTGCGCGCGTTCCTCCATTCCAAGGGCGTCAAGGATGCAGACATTCAAGAGGTCTACACACCGTTCGGACATAGCGACTATCAAACCATCGTCGCGAACATCAAGACCTTTGCCCAAGGGGGAAAGACGACCGTCATCTCTACGATCAACGGCGATTCGAACGTACCGTTCTACAAGGAACTCGGCAACCAGGGCCTGAAGGCGACGGACGTGCCCGTCGTCGCGTTTTCGGTCGGCGAGGAAGAGCTGCGCGGCATCGATACGAAACCGCTCGTCGGTCACCTCGCCGCATGGAACTACTTCATGTCGGTGAAGAACACGAACAACTCGAAATTCGAAAAGGAGTTCTTTGCGTACGTGAAGGCGCAGAACCTGCCGGGCGGCGACAAGCGCGTGACCAACGATCCGATGGAAGCGACCTTCGTCGGCATCCACATGTGGAAGCAGGCCGTCGAAAAGGCGAAGAGCGCCGACGTCGACAAGGTGCGCGTCGCGATGGTCGGCCAGACCTTCGCCGCGCCGTCGGGCTTCACGCTGACGATGGACGGCAATCACCATCTGCACAAGCCGGTGATGATCGGCGAAATTCGCGGCGACGGTCAGTTCAACGTCGTCTGGAAGACCAAGACCGCGGTGCGCGCGCAACCGTGGAGCCCGTATATCGCGGGCAACGAGGGCAAGCCGGATGTCGTCAGCTCCATTCCCGCGTTCCTGCGCCGTCAGCGCGTGCGAGTCGCGTAATGCTTTGATGGTTTGAAGCAGTGAGGCCGCGCGTTCGTTCGTGATGCGCGCGGCCGCCGATGTTCTATCTGAAAGGCCATCATGACCGGTTCCCTGATGCGTGTCCTGCTCGCGCTCTGCATCGCGCTGACCTCGCTCGCGGCGCACGCGCTCACCAACGACGATCTCGCCCCGCTCGCCGGCGACGACTTCGAAGCCAAATCCGCGACCATCGACAAGCTCATCGCCAACGCCGACGCGCCCTCGCTCGCCGTGCTGAGCGCGCTGTCCGACGGCTCGCTCGTCGCGACCGACGACGGCCGCGTCTACATACAGACCGACGACGGCACGAAGGACGCGATCACCGGCAAGACCGCCGAAGCGCCCGATGCGCAACAGATCACGCTGAACAATCTCCTGCGCACGAAGGTCGCGGGCGCGTTGTCGGGCCTGCAACTCGCCTCCACCGACATCGCCAAACGCCGCGACGCGATCGCAGCGTTGCTGAAGAATCCGGACGCATCGATGAAGCCGATGATCGACCGCGCCCGCGCCATCGAGAAAGATGCCGATCTGAAGAAGCGCCTCGACACGCTCTGGGCGATGACCGCGCTGCACGATCCCGATGTCGGCAAGCGCCTGGAAGCGGCGCAGCTCGTCGCCGCGCGCCATGACCTCGACATGTACGAGCTGCTGCGCCCGATCGTCGCGAAGAAAGCGGACGGCACCTTCAACGAGCCCGACGAACGCGTGCGCAACGCGGCGCAGGAAGGCATCTACGCGCTCGATTCGATCCAGCGCCGCAGCGAAATCTTCGGCACGATCTTCGCGGGCCTCTCGCTCGGCAGCGTGCTGCTGCTCGCGGCGCTCGGGCTCGCGATCACGTACGGTCTGATCGGCGTCATCAACATGGCGCACGGCGAGTTCCTGATGATCGGCGCCTACGCGACCTATGTCGTGCAGAACCTCGTGCAGCACTACGCGCCCGCTGCGTTCAACTGGTATCCGTTGTTCGCGGTGCCCGCGTCGTTCGTCGCGGCGGCGCTCGTCGGCATCGTGCTGGAAAGGCTCGTGCTGAAGCATCTCTATGGACGTCCGCTCGAAACGCTGCTGACGACCTTCGGCATCAGCCTGATTCTGATTCAGGCGACGCGCACGCTGTTCGGCGCGCAGAACGTTCAGGTGACGAACCCTTCGTGGATGAGCGGCGGCGTCTCGGTGATGCAGAACCTCATCCTGCCGTATAACCGTCTGACGATCCTCGCGTTCTCGCTCGCTGTCGTCGCGATCGCGTGGGGCGTGCTGACGAAGACGCGTCTCGGTCTCTTCGTGCGCGCGGTGACGCAGAACCGCCGCATGGCCGCGTGCGTCGGCGTGAAGACCGCGCGTGTCGATTCGTATGCGTTCGCGTTCGGCGCGGGCATCGCGGGACTCGGCGGCTGCGCGCTCTCGCAGATCGGCAACGTCGGGCCGGATCTCGGCCAGAGCTACATCATCGATTCGTTCATGGCGGTGGTGCTCGGCGGCGTCGGCCAGCTCGCGGGCACGGTGATCGGCGGCTTCGGGCTCGGGCTCGTCAGCAAGGCGGTCGAGCCGTTCTGGGGCGCGGTGCTCGCGAAGATCGCGGTGCTCGTGCTCATCGTGTTGTTCATCCAGAAGCGTCCGCAGGGCATGTTCGCCCTGAAGGGCCGCAGCGCGGAGGCCTGAGCCATGACCGCCTCGACCAATATCGGCGCGAACCTCGATGTCGCCCCGCAACCCGATCCGAACGCGGCGCGCGCCGGCTTCGCGCTCGGCCTGCCGCCGCGTGCGGCGCTCCTGCCGAGAAATGGCTGGCTCGCGTTGATCGCGCTCATCGTCGCGATGGGCATCTTCGTGCCGGTCAGCGCGCTCGTGCTGCCGGAGACGAGCACATTCCACTTGTCCGCCTATGCGATGACGCTCGTCGGCAAGCTCATGTGCTACGCGATCGGCGCGCTCGCACTCGATCTCGTGTGGGGCTACTGCGGCATCCTGAGCCTCGGCCATGCGCTCTTCTTCGCGCTCGGCGGCTACGCGATGGGCATGTACCTGATGCGCTCGATCGGCCGCGAAGGCACGTACCAGAGCGATCTGCCCGACTTCATGGTGTTTCTCGACTGGCACAAGCTGCCGTGGTACTGGGAAGGCACGGGGCATCTCTGGTATGCGTTGCTGCTCGTCGTGCTCGTGCCCGGCGTGCTCGCGTGGGTGTTCGGCTTCTTCACGTTCCGCTCGCGCGTGAAGGGCGTGTATCTGTCGATCATCACGCAGGCGATGACCTTCGCCGCGATGCTGCTCTTCTATCGCAACGAAACGGGCTTCGGCGGCAACAACGGCTTCACCGACTTCAAGCGCATAGCGGGATTTCCGATCACGCATCCGGGCACGCGCACCGCCCTCTTCCTCATCACGTTCGCGGTGCTCGTGCTCGCATTTCTCGCGGCGCGCTGGATCGTCACGTCGAAGCTCGGACGCGTCGTCACCGGCGTGCGCGACGGTGAAGCGCGTCTCATGTTTCTCGGCTACAGCCCGCTCGCGTACAAGCTCTTCATCTGGACCGTGTCGGCGGTGCTGTGCGGCATCGCGGGCGCGCTGTATGTGCCGCAGGTCGGCATCATCAATCCGAGCGAGATGTCGCCCGCGAACTCGATCGAAATGGCGATCTGGGTCGCGGTCGGCGGCCGCGGCACCTTGATCGGACCGATCGTCGGCGCGTTCGCGGTGAATGGCGCGAAGAGCTTCTTCACCGCGTATTTCGCGGAGTACTGGCTGTTCTTCCTCGGCCTGATTTTCACGCTCGTGCCCTTGCTTTTGCCGAACGGCATCATGGGTCTCGTCGATCTCGCGCGCCGCAAGAAGGCGCATGCAGCAGGGGCAACGGAGGCAGCAGAATGACCGCGCACAATGCATTGATCGTCGATCTGCCGCCGATTCCGCCGCTGCCTGAATCGCCTGAATCGAGCCATAAGAACATCAACGTGATCTCGGGGCTCGGGCATGTGCTCGCGCCCGGCGAGATCGATGTTTCGCACGGCACGATTCTCTATCTCGAAGACGTCACCGTGAGCTTCGACGGCTTTCGCGCGCTGAACAAGCTGACGCTGTCGATCGACGTAGGCGAGTTGCGCTGCGTGATCGGCCCGAACGGCGCGGGCAAGACGACGATGATGGATGTCATCACCGGCAAGACGCGCCCCGATGACGGCAAGGTCTTTCTCGGGCAGACGCTCGATCTCACGCGCATGTCGGAGCCGGTGATCGCGCGCACGGGCATCGGCCGCAAGTTCCAGAAGCCGACGGTGTTCGAGAATCATCCCGTGTGGGAGAACCTCGAACTCGCGATGAAGACGGACAAGCGCTGGTTCGCTTCTTTGCGCGCGCGGCTGGATGGCGAGGCGCAGGCGCGCATCGAGGAGACGCTGGAGCTGATTCGCCTTCAGCATCAGGCTACGCGGCTTGCCGGCGAGTTGTCGCATGGACAGAAGCAGCGGCTCGAGATCGGCATGTTGCTGATGCAGCAGCCCGCTCTTCTGTTGCTCGACGAGCCTGCTGCCGGGATGACCGATCACGAGACGATGGAGCTCGCCGAACTGCTCAACAAGCTGCGCGGTTCGTGTTCGATGATGGTCGTGGAGCACGATATGGAGTTTGTTGCCGCGCTCGCGGGGGATAGTGGGAAGGTTACTGTGATGGCCGAGGGGAGTGTTCTTGCCGAAGGCCCGCTCGATGACGTCAAACGGGACGAGGCGGTTATTGAGTCTTATCTTGGGCGGTGAACGTGCTTTTGTTGGGGTCGTTGTCGGGAAAGCCTGTTTTCGTGTCGGTCTATTGGCACTGCCCCTGTGCGGGGCGGCAGTCACTTTCTTTGCTGCTGCAAAGAAAGTAACCAAAGAAAGCAGCTATCCCCATCCAAAGTACCTCACACCGGCCCCGGCACAGGCGATTGGCCTAATGGTCCGCCCGTAGCGAGTGACCCCGCAAGCAGAACTCGGCTTGGACCGCGCACGGTCCGACGAACCACTACTTTGAGGGCGCTGGTTCAGCACAAAAGAGCATCGGCACAGCGCTACGCGCTGCCGCCGGGCCCACAAGGGAAACCAACCAGGGGCAATTGCAGTGAGATGGAAGCGTTAGCAAAGAAGCACGCGCCGACCTGATGGACCCATCGGCCGCGTAGCGGGCCGGAGCTATTTCGTGCTGAACCCGCAAGCATCGAGGTGCGATGAGACGGACCGTGCGCGATCCAAGTTGTGTTCTGCTTGTGAGGGCACTTGCTACGGGCGGGCCATTAGGCCAATCGCCTGTGCCGGGGCCGGTGTGAAGTACTTTGGATGGGGATAGCTGCTTTCTTTGGTTACTTTCTTTGCAGCAGCAAAGAAAGTGACTGCCGCCCCGCACAGGGGCAGAGCCAATAGACCGACACGAAAACAGGCTTCCACGAAACAAGCGCAAGCCAGAGCTACAGACAGAGACAGAGACAGAACCTCATGCTAGAAGTCGACAACCTGAACCAATACTACGGCGGCAGCCACATCCTCCGCGATGTGAAGATGACCGTCCCCGACGGCAAGCTCACCGTTCTGCTGGGCCGCAACGGCGTCGGCAAAACGACGCTCCTGCGCTGCCTGATGGGCGTCGTCCCGACGAAGAGCGGCACCATCAACTGGCGCGGCAACAAGATCTCCTCGATGCCCACGCACGCGCGCGTCGCGAACGGTCTCGCCTACGTACCGCAAGGACGCGATATCTTCGGCCGTCTCACCGTCGAGGAAAATCTGATGGTCGGCGCGGCAAGCCGCAAGGCGCCATCGAAAATCCCCGACCACATCTACGCGCTGTTCCCGGTCCTCAAGGACATGAAGAACCGCCGAGGCGGCGATCTCTCCGGCGGCCAGCAACAGCAACTCGCCATCGGCCGCGCGCTGATGAGCGAACCGCAACTGCTCATCCTCGACGAACCGACCGAAGGCATTCAGCCATCGATCATTCGCGACATCGGCAGAACGCTCCGGCAACTCGTCGACGAAATGGGCATGACGGTGCTGCTCGTCGAGCAGTATTACGACTTCGCGCGCGAACTCGCCGATCAATACTGGGTGATGAGCCGCGGCGAGATCGTCGCGGGCGGCGCGGGCTCGGAAATGGACGCGCATGGAGTGCGCGAGCTGATCGCCGTATGATCTGGGCTCAGCCCTGAAACGCATCGCTCATGCACTACGAACCCCACGCAACACTGGCCGACCCGGATATCTGGCGCGGCTCGCTCGAACTCGGCTACGCGCGTCAATACGACCGTACGGTCTGCGTTCATCGCAAGCACGAAGGGCCGTTGCGGCTGCAGCGGCCGCTCTATCCCGAAGGCGATATCTGTCATTCGGTGATCGTGCATCCGCCCGGCGGCGTCGCGGGCGGCGACCGTCTGCGCATCGACGTGCGTCTGCAGGACCACACGCACGCCGTCATCACGACGCCCGGCGCGACCAAGTGGTACAAGGCCAACGGCAAGCTCGCGACGCAGCGCATCGATATCGATCTCGCCGCGCACGCGAAGCTCGACTGGCTTCCGCAGAACAACATCGTGTTCGAATCGTCGAACATCGAGCTCGAATTCAACCTGACGCTCGATGAAGGCGCGAGCGCGATCGGCTGGGATGCGATGCTGCTCGGACGCGCCGCCGCCGGCGAGAAATGGACGCAAGGCCATATAAAGGCCGTGTCGCGGATCGCCCGGCGCGACGGCGCGACGCTCTGGTTCGAACGCACGCTGCTCGACGCACACGATCCGCTGCGCGATGCCGCGCAAGGACTCGCGGGCTTTCCCGCTTACGGCACGCTCTGGGCGATCGGTCCCGCCTGCGACGATGCGCTCGCCGAAGCCCTCACCGCGCAACTGCCCTTCGACGATGAGTTGCGCGCAGGCGCGTCGTGCGTCGCGCCGGGCGTGCTGATCGTGCGCGCGATCAGCCGCTCGATGGAACCGCTGCAAAACGCGCTCGCCGATTGCTGGACGCATCTTCGTCCCGTCGTTCACGGCGTCGATGCGCGACCCTTGCGGTTGTGGACTACCTAGTACGCACCAGCGAAGCGCATCGGTCTGCACATCCGTTGTGCGCAGCCACATGCACACAGCCGGCAAACGCAGACAGCACAATAACGAAGCATCGATGGCACGACTCTCGCTTTAAGCCTTGGCTCGAGAGCCGCGCATTCCAACGCGGCCGTTCAAGACCGAAGGATCATCGATGCTCAACACGTTCTCCCGCGCGCGACGCGCCGCACTCGTCGCGATGCTGCTTTCCCTGGCGCCCTTCGCCGCCCACGCCGACGCGCTCGACACGATCGCGAAGAGCGGCACGCTGCGCGTGGCCGTGCCCGAAGACTATCCGCCCTTCGGCTCGGTCGGCGCCGACATGAAGCCGCAAGGCTACGACGTCGACATGGCCGCGCTGCTCGCCAAATCGATGAACGTGAAGCTCGAACTCGTGCCCGTCAACAGCGCGAACCGCATTCCGTATCTGACGACCAACAAGGTCGATCTCGTGATCTCGTCGCTCGGCAAGACGCCGGAGCGGGAGAAAGTGCTCGACTTCTCGACCGCCTATGCGCCTTATTTCCAGGGCGTCTTCGGTCCCGCCGACGTCAAGGTGAACGGCCCCGCCGATCTCACCGGAAAGACCGTCGGCGCCACGCGCGGCGCGCTCGAAGAGATCGCGCTGTCGCAGATGGCGCCGAACGCGACCATCAAGCGCTTCGAGGACAACAACGCGACCATCTCCGCGTTTCTGTCGGGGCAGGTACAGCTGATCGCGGCGGGCAACATCGTAGCGGCCGCGATCCTTTCGAAGAATCCGCCGCGCCGGCCGGAAGCGAAGTTCATCATCAAGGATTCGCCGTGCTTCGTCGGCATGAACAAGAACGAGCCGCGCCTGATGACCAAGGTCGACGACACGATTGCGCAGGCGAAGAAGGACGGCACGCTCAACACGATGTCGAAGAAGTGGTTCAACCAGCCGCTGCCCGCGAGCCTTTGATCGAGAGCGCGGCATCGTATGGCCTATGAACTTCAATTCGCCGAGCTCGCGCAATACGCCGGCATGTTCGCGAGCGGCGCGGCGACCACGCTCGCGCTGACCGCGGTCTCGACGGCGCTCGGCGTGTCGGTCGGCGTGCTCGGCGCCGCCGCGCGCAACAGCCGGCGCGCATGGCTCGCCACGCTCGTCGGCGGCTATGTCGAAGCGGTCCGCAACACGCCGTTCATCGTGCAGTTGTTCTTCGTGTTCTTCGGCCTGCCCGCGCTTGGCATTCACCTGAGCGAATACATCGCGGCCATTCTCGCGATGACGCTCAATCTCGGCGCGTATTCGATCGAGATCATCCGCGCGGGCATCGCCGCCGTGCCGAAGGGTCATCACGAAGCAGCGGCTTCGCTTGCGATGTCGCGCGGCGAGACCTTTCGTCATGTCGTGCTGCCTCAGGCGCTCGCGAAAGTCTTTCCGGCGCTGACGAGCCAGATCGTCATCACCATGCTCGGCTCGGCGGTCGTATCGCAGATTTCGGTGCCCGATCTCACCTACGCCGCGAGCTATATCCAGTCGCGCAATTTCCGTGCGTTCGAGACGTGCTTCTTCATCACGGGCGCGTATCTCGTGATGGCGCTCCTGTTGCGCACCGCGTTGAACGCGATGGGCAAGCGCCTGTTGATGAACAACCGGAGCGCCGCGCGATGATCGAATTCACCCTCGCGCAGATCTTCGAGAATCTGTTGCTCGCGGCGCGCTGGACCATCGTGCTGTCGATCGTGTCGTTCGTGCTGGGCGGCATCGTCGGCTTTGCGCTGCTCGTGATGCGCGTGTCGAAATCGCACCTGCTGCGCACGCTCGTCAAAGGCTATATCCAGGTCTTTCAGGGTACGCCGCTCCTGATGCAACTGTTCCTCGTGTTCTTCGGCCTGCCCTTGCTCGGCGTCGACGTGTCGCCGTGGCTCGCGGCCACTGTCGGCCTCACGCTCTTTACCAGCGCCTATCTCGCGGAAATCTGGCGCGGCGCGGTCGAGGCCGTGCCGAAGGGACAGTGGGAAGCGTCGTCGTCGCTCGCAATGAGTTACTTCGAGCAACTCCGTCACGTGATCCTGCCGCAGGCGACGCGCATCGCGGTCGGCCCGACGGTCGGCTTCGCGGTGCAGGCGGTGAAGGACACGGCGCTCGTATCGATCATCGGCTTCACGGAACTGACGAAGGCCGGCACGATGATCTCGAATGCGACTTTCCGGCCGTTCCTCGTGTACGGGCTCGTCGCCGTCATCTACTTCTTGCTTTGCTATCCGTTGACGCGCTATGCGCGCACGCTCGAAAGGAAATGGAATGCCGCTCGTTGAAACCCGCAACCTTCAAAAGCAGTTCGGCGCGAATCAGGTGCTGAAGGGTATCGACTTCGCCGTCGAGCAGGGGCAGGTCGTGTCGATCATCGGGCGCAGCGGCTCGGGCAAGAGCACCTTGTTGCGCACCTTGAACGGACTGGAAAGCATCGACGAGGGCTCGATCGAAATCGACGGCGAACATATCGATGCGCGTCATGCCGACCTGCGCGCGCTGCGTCTGAAAGTCGGCATGGTGTTCCAGCAATACAACCTCTTTCCGCATCTCACCGCCGGCGAGAACGTGATGCTCGCGCAGACCGTCGTCAAGAAGATCCACAAGGCGAAGGCGCGCGCGAGCGCGCATACGGTGCTCGAACGCGTCGGTCTCGGCGACAAGTTCGACGCCTATCCCGACCAGCTTTCCGGCGGCCAGCAGCAACGCGTGGCCATCGCGCGCGCATTGGCGATGAAGCCGACCGTGCTGCTGTGCGACGAGATCACCTCGGCGCTCGATCCCGAGCTCGTCGGCGAAGTGCTCGCGGTGGTCGAAGATCTCGCGCGCGACGGCATGACGCTCATCATGGTCACGCACGAGATGCGCTTCGCGCGCAAGGTCAGCGACAAGGTCGTGTTCATGCATCAGGGGCGCGTGTGGGAATCGGGCACGCCCGAAGCGATTTTCGAGCGGCCATCGACGGTGGAGTTGCAGCGCTTCATCCAGTGAGCCGCAAGCTTCCCGAAAGACCCGTAAAACAAGGCATTCCGGTGCTAGCATTGCAAAGCCCGCAACACTTTTCTCCATAAAAGAAGCCCATGAAACTCACGCCCAGAGAAAAGGACAAGCTGCTGATCTTCACCGCAGCCCTGCTCGCCGAGCGCCGCCGAGCGCGCGGCCTGAAGCTCAATCATCCGGAAGCCGTCGCGTTCATCTCGGCGGCATTGATGGAAGCGGCGCGCGACGGCAAGACCGTCGCCGAAGTCATGCACTACGGCACCACGCTTCTCACGCGCGACGACGTGATGGAAGGCGTGCCGGAGATGATCCCCGACATCCAGATCGAAGCGACCTTCCCCGACGGCACGAAGCTCGTCACCGTTCATCATCCGATCCCCTGAAAACATGATCCCCGGCGAATATTTCATCGACGATGGCGAGCACGAACTGAACGCGGGCCGCGAGACCGTGACGGTCGTCGTCGCGAATCATGGCGACCGGCCCGTGCAGGTCGGTTCGCACTATCACTTCTACGAAGTCAACACGGCGCTGAAGTTCGAGCGCGAGAAGGCGCGCGGCTTCCGGCTCAACATCGCGGCGGGCACCGCCGTGCGCTTCGAGCCGGGACAGGAACGCACGGTCGAGCTTGTCGCGCTCGCCGGCGATCGCCACGTCTACGGCTTCAACGGCCTCGTAATGGGCCCACTCTGAACAGGACATCAACAACATGACGCTACGCATCGGCCGCCGCGCTTATGCGGAAATGTTCGGCCCGACCACCGGCGACCGTGTGCGCCTTGCCGACACCGATCTCATCATCGAAGTCGAGCGCGACTTCACCACCTACGGCGAGGAAGTGAAGTTCGGCGGCGGCAAGGTGATTCGCGACGGCATGGGCCAGTCGCAACGGTCCGCCGCCGACGTGGTCGATACCGTCGTGACCAACGCGCTGATCCTCGATCACTGGGGCATCGTGAAAGCCGATATCGGCATCAAGGGCGGACGCATCTTCGCAGTCGGCAAGGCGGGCAATCCGGACATTCAGCCGAACGTGAACATCGCGATCGGCGCGGCGACGGAAGTGATCGCCGGCGAAGGCATGATCGTCACGGCAGGCGGCGTCGATACGCACATCCACTTCATCAGCCCGCAACAGATCGACGAAGCGCTCGCGAGCGGCGTCACGACGATGCTCGGCGGCGGCACCGGCCCCGCGACCGGCACCAACGCGACGACCTGCACGCCCGGGCCGTGGCACATGGAGCGCATGCTGCAGGCCGCCGATGGCTGGCCGATGAACCTCGGCTTTCTCGGCAAGGGCAACGCGAGCCTGCCAGAGCCGCTCGTCGAACAGGTCAAGGCCGGCGCGATCGGTCTGAAGCTGCACGAGGACTGGGGCACGACGCCCGCCGCGATCGACAACTGCCTCTCGGTCGCCGACGATACCGACACGCAAGTCGCCATCCACACCGACACGCTGAACGAAGCGGGCTTTGTCGAGACGACCATCGCCGCGTTCAAGGGCCGCACGATCCACACGTATCACACCGAAGGCGCGGGCGGCGGCCACGCGCCGGACATCATCAAGGTGGCGGGCGAATCGAACGTGCTGCCCTCCTCCACGAATCCGACGCGCCCCTATACCGTCAACACGCTCGACGAGCATCTCGACATGCTGATGGTGTGCCATCACCTCGATCCGTCGATCGCGGAAGACATCGCGTTCGCGGAATCGCGGATACGCCGCGAGACCATCGCGGCCGAAGACATCCTTCACGACCTCGGCGCGCTGTCGATGCTGTCGTCCGATTCGCAGGCGATGGGCCGCGTCGGCGAAGTCATCATCCGCACCTGGCAGACGGCGCACAAGATGAAGGTGCAGCGCGGCGCATTGCCGGAGGACAACACGCGCAACGACAACTTCCGTGCGAAGCGCTATGTGGCGAAGTACACGATCAATCCGGCGATCACACACGGCATCGCGCATGAAGTCGGGTCCATCGAGCCGGGCAAGTGGGCCGATCTCGTGTTCTGGGAGCCCGCGTTCTTCGGCGTGAAGCCCGCGTTGATCGTCAAGGGCGGCATGATCGCGCTCGCGCAGATGGGCGATCCGAACGCATCGATTCCGACGCCGCAGCCGGTGCACTATCGCGAGATGTTCGCGACGCGCGGCGGCGCGCTCGGCAAGACCTCGCTCACGTTCGTGTCGCAGATGGCGATGGAAGCGCGCATCGCGGATCGCTATGGCCTGGAGAAGCAGATCGTCGCGGTGAAGAACTGCCGCAATGTGACGAAGGCCGACATGATTCACAATGCATGGCAACCGTCCATCAGCGTCGATCCGCAGACCTATCAGGTGATCGCCGACGGGCAATTGCTCACATGCGACCCCGCCACCGTTCTGCCGATGGCGCAGCGCTATTTCCTGTTCTGAATCGCCATGCGTACCATCGACAAACGTCTGACCGCGAAGCTCGCGCCCGTGCTCGTCAAGCGCGCGCCCACCCTGACTCTTCCTTTCGACGCGCGCTGCAAGAGCCGGCTCGCGGCCACGCTCGACAGCGGCGAGGAAGTCGCCCTCGTGATGCCGCGCGGCACCGTGCTCGCGAACGACGACATGCTCGTCGCCGATGACGGCGGTTTCGTGCGCGTCGTCGCGGCGGCGGAGGACGTGCTCGTCGTGCGCGCGCCGAGCGTGCGTCTGATCACGCGGGCGGCCTATCATCTCGGCAACCGGCATACGCCCGTCGAAGTCGGCGCGGACTATCTGAAGCTCGAAGCCGATCCCGTGCTCGAAGACATGCTGAAACGCCTCGGCGTGCTCGTCGCGCACGAGTCGCAGCCGTTCCAGCCCGAAACGGGCGCCTACGGCGGCGGGCACAAGCATGGTCACGACGAGACGTTCAGCGAAGACTACGCGCTCGCGCAGAAGGTGTTCGACGAGCATCACGGGCACGATCACTCGCATGACCACGATCATTCGTCGTGCGGTGACGATCACGGGCATGAGCACGACCACGGTCATCATCACCACGGCCATGCGCATCGCTGAGCTCACCGCGCTGTTGCATCTCGCGTCGCCGGCGCTGCCGATCGGCGCGTTCAGCTATTCGCAAGGACTCGAAGCGGCGATCGAGCACGGCCTGATTCACGACGGCGACAGCGCGCGCGACTGGATCGCGAGCGGTCTGACCAACGTGCTCGCGCGCGGCGAATTGCCGATGCTCGCGCATCAGATCGAACATTGGCGATCGCACGACGAAGCCGCGCTGAGCGCCGCGAACGACGAATATCTCGCGAGCCGCGAATCGGCGGAACTGCGACGCGAAACCGAGCAGATGGGCTGGTCGCTCGCCCAGTTGTGCGCATCGCTCGAATGGGGCGATGCAGCTCGCCGCGCGACGCTCGCCGCGATCAAACCCGTCGCGCAACCGACCGCCTTCGCTTTCGCCGCGTTCGCGCACGATGCGCAGCCGCAAGCCGCGCTCGCGGCCTATGCATTCAGCTGGGTCGAGAATCAGGCGGCCGCCGCGCTCAAGGCGGTGCCGCTCGGCCAGCTCGCGGGGCAGCGCATCATCGTCGCGTTGCGCGAGCCGATCGATGCCGCCGTGCGCCGCGCGCTCGATACTTCGCCCGACCAGATCAACACGTTTGCGCCGCAGCTCGGCATTTTATCCGCGCGGCATGAATCGCAATACTCGCGGCTTTTCCGCTCCTGAACCGAGATTCCATGAACGCTCCCGCTTACTCCTCCGCCGCCCGCCGAACCAAGAAGCTGCCACCGTTGCGTGTCGGCGTGGGCGGACCGGTCGGCTCCGGCAAGACCACGCTGCTCGAAATGCTCTGCAAGGCGATGCGCGAGCAGTACGATCTCGTCGCCATCACCAACGACATCTACACGAAGGAAGACCAGCGCCTTCTGACCGTCGCGGGCGCGCTGCCGGCCGAGCGCATCATGGGCGTCGAGACGGGCGGCTGCCCGCATACGGCGATCCGCGAGGATGCGTCGATCAACCTCGAAGCCGTCGACCGGATGGTGTCGAAGTTTCCGGATGCGGATATCGTCTTCATCGAATCCGGCGGCGATAACCTCGCGGCTACTTTCAGCCCGGAACTCTCCGATCTGACGATCTACGTGATCGATGTCGCGGGCGGCGAGAAAATTCCGCGCAAGGGCGGGCCGGGCATCACGAAGTCGGATCTGCTCGTGATCAACAAGACCGATCTCGCGCCTCATGTCGGCGCGAATCTCGACATCATGGCGAGCGACACGAAAAAGATGCGCGGCGAGCGGCCCTTCGTGATGTGCAATCTGAAGGCGCTCGAGGGGCTCGATGAAGTCATTCGCTTCATCGAAAAGAAGGGATTGCTGCTCGCCTGAATCGAAAAAAAA